>NZ_JBEYID010000020.1:0-159602 GCF_040635605.1 Streptosporangium sp. NPDC006930
CCCCTCAGCGACCACGGCCCCGGCCTGGGAGCCAGGCCCTGGCGCATCGCGGCCGGCCTGTGCCTGGGCGCGGCCTGCGCCGTCAAATGGTCGGGGGTCTTCTTCCTCGTCGCCTTCGCGGTGATGTCACTGCTGTGGGACGCCGGAGCCCGCAGAGCCATCGGCCTGCGCAGACCGTACGCCGGCACCCTCGGCAAAGACCTCACCGGCGCCGTGCTCACCACCGCCCTGCTCCCCGCCGCCGTCTACGTCGTCTCGTGGGCGGGCTGGTTCGCCTCCGCCGGCGGTTGGGGGCGCAACTGGGCGCAGGCGACCTCGCAGGGGCCGGTCTTCTTCGTCTTCGACTCGCTGCGATCATGGCTGAGCTACCACTTCCAGGTGCTCGGCTTCCACACCGGCCTGGCGACCCCGCACAACTACCAGTCCGACCCCTGGACCTGGCCGCTGCTGCTACGCCCCGTGGCGTTCTTCTACGAGAGTCCCCAGGGCGGCTGTGGAACCGACACCTGCTCGCAGGCCGTCCTCGGGGTCGGCACGCCGGTCATCTGGTACGGAGGGCTCGCGGCCCTCATCGCCATGGTCGCCTGGTACGTCGCCACCCGCGACTGGCGGGCCGGAGCCGTGCTCGTCGGCTACGCCGCCGGCTGGCTCCCCTGGTTCTACTACGCCATCGCCGACAACCGGACCATGTTCCTGTTCTACGCGATCCCCATGGTCCCCTTCATGATCCTGGCGATCGTGCTCGTGGCCGGGCTGATCCTCGGCCCGGCGAGCGCCCCGCAGGGACGCCGGACCGTCGGCGCCGCGGTCGTGGGGGCCTTCACCCTGCTGGCGCTCGTCAACTTCTGGTGGCTCTATCCGGTGCTCACCGCCGAGATCATCCCGTACGCCGAGTGGAGTTCACGGATGCTTTTCAAGAAGGGCTGGATCTGAGCGTCCGCGTATGAGCCACTTAGAAGACATTTCCTAGGGTAGGCACCGTGCAGGATCCATTACGTCACGTTCATCGTCAGAGCAGGCCCGCATACGGCAGACTGCGAAGCATGCCTGCACCGGACGTGGCCGCCCTCCTGTCGGAGCTGGAGCGTTCCGAGCCCGCCTCCGCCGAGCATGCCCGCAGCGCGATCGACTGGCTGACCGGCGGCGAGCCGCTGGAGACGATCAGCGAGCTCAACGTGTGCGAGTTTCTCTGGTACACCCTGCCCTCGAAGGTCACCGGCGACCGCCCTGCGATCGCCCGCGCGCTGGGCCTGCTGCTGCGGCTGGGTGGCCTTGAGCGCTACGCCGCCCTCTGCTCGTCGTCCACGACCACCCAGATCCTGCGCACCTACGCCCGTCTGGGCGAGGACGCGGGGATGGCCGCCTACCAGTCGGCCCTGGACGCGACGGGTGTGCTCCCGCCCGACGTGCCCGAGCTGCGGTGGAGCTCGATCATGGGACCGGAGGAGCTGGGCGCGCACGGCGCCTGCTCGGCCGCGCTGGAGCTGGCGATCGTCTCCGGTGAGCTCGCCCCCCACCCGGCCGAGCGGCGGAAGCTCACCAGCCGCTGGCTCACCACGCCTCGCCCCGAGCTGGGCGGCGACAACTGGCTGCACCGGGTCCAGGGCGAGCGGCTCAATCGCTGGGTCCTCGGCCGGGGCACCGCCTGGCGCGAGCTCGCCCAGCCCTTCGAGGTGCGCTTACACGCGCCCATCCCCGCACCGGACGAGGCCCATCTGGGGGCGCTGCGCTGGCTGCTGACCGTGGGGCTCCGGCCGGGCGGCATCCCGCTGACCCAGCGGCACAACCTCGCCCGTTCCGTGCTCGCGGAGAGCACCTGGAGCGGCGCGGAGCTCGCGGCCGTCCGCGAGGTGGCCCAGGACCAGATGGGCGCGCTACGCCAGACCGGCAGGCGCCTGGTGACCACCTCGATGGGCGAGCGCCTGCTCGGCGACACCGACCTGCTCTGGGAGACCGCGGCCGCCGCCCTGCTCGCCCCCTCGCCGGGGGAGAACGGCTTCCGTGCCTCGGCCAGGGAGGTGGCGCTGATGCTGCTCGCCGACGGCGCCCCCGCCGACCGTGACCACATCACCGCCGTGATCGACTGCACGGAGCGGCAGACCCTGGAGGTCGACGCCTCGCTCGCCGAGCTGGGCAGGCGCCTGGACGCCTTCGGCCTGCGCGTTGACGGCCACCTCACCCCCGCCGGCCGCTCCGCCGCTCTCGCCGCCCTCCGCAACCACGCCCTGCGCCCCCGCCAGTACGTCAACATGACCTGACGACACCTCCTGGGCCCCTGCGGCCCCCGGTGTCCCGCCGTGCTCGAAACCGTACGGCGACCAGGGAAAATATGGTGGTCGCGGACCGACTAACCTTCCTGGAAACGGGCAGTGGCAGCGGGTGTCCGAGCCCACCTCCGCTGACCGCGCCACAGCGCCGGAACCATCCCCGCCCGCCCCCCGCGCTCCGTCGACGGAGACGGGCGTGGGAGGCGTACCGGCGTCATCGGCCGGAGCCGGCGAATCCGCCTCGCCCGAGCCGATCCTGACCTCCGCGGGCCCTCTGGTCCTGCCCGTCGCCCCGCCCGCGGATCTCGACGGCCCTGCTCCCGGCGCTCCTGCTCCCGGCGCTCCTGCTCCCGGCGGCCCCGCTCCCGGCGGCTCCGCGAGCACGGTCACCGTGTCCCCCGGCGCGGCCGCGTCCCCCGATGCGGCGCCGTCCTCGGGGATCACGCCGAACCTCCCGTTCGGCCGTCCTGGACGCTCGATGAGCAACAACCCGTTCGTGTTCGGCTTCACCGCCGCCCTGGGGGTGCTCACCGCCTGGTGGCTGGTGCAGGCCATCGCGACCGCGAGCTCGGTGCTGGTCCTCATCGTCGTCTCGCTCTTCCTCGCCATCGGCCTGAACCCGGCCGTCGAGGTCCTCCAGCGGCGCAACGTCCCCCGGGTGTGGGCCATCACCCTCGTCTTCCTGGGCGTCATCCTCGTCTTCGTCGTCTTCGGCCTGGCCGTGGTCCCCCCGCTGACCACGCAGTCCACCCAGTTCGTCGAGCAGCTCCCGCAGTACGTCCAGGAGCTGCAGAACAATCCGGTCATCCGCGACCTGGACCAGCGCTTCCAGCTGCTGGAGAAGCTTCAGACGTACGTGACGAGCGGCGACTTCGGCACCCAGATGTTCGGCGGTGTGCTCGGCATCGGGTCGGTCCTCATCGGGGCGGTCTTCAACTCGCTCACGGTGCTGGTGCTGACGCTCTATCTCCTGGGCTCGTTGAAGTCGCTCAAGAAGCTGGCCTACCGCCTCGTCCCCCGGAGCCGCAGGGTCCGCACGACCCTGCTCGGTGACCAGATCATCGACAGCATCGGCGGATACGTCGCCGGGAACCTGATCATCTCGCTCATCGCCGGTGTGACGACCTTCATCTTCCTGAGCATCATGCAGGTCCCGTACGCCCTGGCGCTCTCCCTGATCGTCGCGATCACCGACCTCATCCCGCTGGTCGGCGCCTTCATCGGCGCGGGCATCGCCTCCCTGGTGGGATTCTTCGTCTCCCCGACCGTCGGGATCGTCTGCATCGTCTTCTTCACGATCTACCAGCAGATCGAGAACTACTGGATCGCCCCGACCGTGATGAAGAGCTCGGTCGACGTGCCGCCGCTCGCCACGATCGTCGGTGCTCTGCTGGGGGGCGCGCTGCTCGGCGTGGTGGGCGCGCTGCTCGGCATCCCGATAGCCGCGGCCGTCCTGCTCATCCTGCGGGAGGTGGTCCTGCCCCGGCAGGAACGTACCTGACCGGCCCTGACCGGCCTGATCGACCCCTGATCGACGTGGAGGAGCCACGTCGGACTCTCCCCCGCCGCACGGGTCGGGAGGTCACGAGTCCTCACCGTCGAGGTACGCCCGTCACCCCTCATCCGCACACAACATCACAAAAAGTTTTTTTCGCTTCTTCGTCTCAAAAGTACACAGATCACTACAACATGCGATAAAAGATCACTTGCACCTACTGTCTCCCCTTTGGGGTATACGTGAAGAAGCGCCTTCGACTCCTCGCGGCCCAGCTGCTCGCCGCTACCCTTGTCCTCACCGCCCTCTCGGCCCCTGCCCACGCGAGCACTCCGGAGAGCGACCCCCAGCTCGCCGCCGAGTGGCAGACCGCGTGGGACACCTACAAGTTCTACAAGAACACGCCGCCCCTCCCGGGATCGGGACGGAGCCGGGCACAGGACAGCATCTCCATCACCATCGACGCCCCCGTCAACCAGGTGTTCCCCGCGTACTCGAACATCAACAACCACCTCGGCATGCACTCGTTCCTGAAGCGGGTCGTCACCCACGAGGACTCGTGGCAGGGCAGCAAGCGCCACATCAACTTCACCGCGGTCGAGGAGCTCCCGTACGAGGGTTCGACCGTCGTCATCAACACGCACGCGCAGCAGCGCATCAACCACGCCGCCCTCTACTACGAGACCGACAGCTGGACGATGCCCAACGTCGTCACGCACCAGAAGATCGTCTTCGAGGCGCTCTCCGGAGGGAAGACCAAGGTCACCGAGTACCTCACCTTCGACGCGGACAGCACGCTGATCGACTTCGTCCTGGAGAACGGCGTCACCTCCCACGAGGCGACCCAGGCGGCGATGAAGCAGGCGATCGAGAGCGGCGAGCTCTAGAGACGGCGGCCGCCGACGAGGGTGAGCCATCGCGGGGCTCACCCTCGTCGGCGGTGCGACCTGTGGGGGCCATGTGCCGCAGCGCGGTGACGGCGAGTACGGCGATGCCCGTCACCGGCACTCCGGCGACGACGGCGGTGATGTCGAGCCCGGCGGTGAAGGCGTCGCGCGCGACCGCCGAGGCCGCGCCGAACGCCGGCCGCTCGCGTTACCGGCCGTGCCCATGGTCACGAGCCCTGCCGCCGCAGTTCCCCCTCCAGCGCGTCGAGCCATCCGCCGGTGCCGCGTTCCCTCCATTCCGGCTTCTCGTGGCCGTCGAGGAAGGCGTCGTGCTCGGTGAGGACCAGCCGGGTGCCCGCGCCCTCGGGGACGAACTCCACCGTGGTGAACGAGACCGTGGCCAGATCATCCCCAACGGAGAGGGTGGAGGTGTAGACGATCCGCTCGTCCGGGACGATGTCCTGGTACGAGGACTCGAACGTCGTGCCAGGACCGTGCTCCGGTCCGCCTCGGTTGACCTCCTTGCCGCCGACCCGGAAGTCGAGGTCGTGCTTCCCGTCGGGGGCGGCGAACCACCGGGCCTTCGCCACCGGATCGGCCCACGCGGCGAACACCCGGGAGGGGGAAACGTCGTACACCCGCTCCAGGGTGAACGTGGCATGCGTGACAGAACCATCGGCCATGATCTTCTCCTTGTTCCGGTCGTTCCGGGTTTCGATATCCCGGCTCACTCGTTCAGCAGGTCGCCGAGCCGGTCGAGCCGGTGCTCCCAGGTGGTGCGCTGCCCGACGAGCCAGCTCTCGGCCGTCCGCAGCACGTCCGGCTCGATGTGACAGGTGCGGACCCTTCCGACCTTCTCGGTCCGGACCAGACCGCACGCCTCAAGCACCTGCAGGTGCTGCATCACCGCCGGCAGCGACATCTCCAGAGGCCGGGCCAGCTCACTCACCGATGAGGGCCCGCGAACCAGCCGCTCGACCATCTCGCGTCGCGTCGCGTCCGCGAGCGCCTGGAACACCCGATCCAGCGAACCACCTTGGTTAAGCATGTACTTAAGTATTGGAGACGAAAGGCGAACAGTCAAGCATCTACTTAAGTATTAATCGTGGGTTTGACCTTGCCGTAGCGTCAACGTTTCCAATGAGGGCATGCGGATCGGCGAGCTCGCCGCGCTGGTCGGGGTGTCCACCCGGACCGTGCGCCACTACCACCACCTGGGTCTTCTCCCCGAGCCCCTGCGCCGACGTCTACGGGGTCCTCTACGTGCTGATGATCATCGCGGCCTGCGTCACCCGGCCCCACGTGGTGACCGCCGAGGAACTGCGTGTCCGCTACGGCATGTACTTCGACCTCCGCGTCCCCCGTCATCTGATCTCCTCGGTGCGGCTGTCGCGCGACTACAACGAGAGCGGCATGATCACCGTGGCGGACCTGCGGCTCAGCGTGGTGGTGTCCTCCCAGACCAACGTGGTCGTCGAGCCGGCCGAGCCGGTCACCGTGGTCCGTCCCCTCGGCGGCCGTGCCGAGGCCACCACGATCCGCTTCTTCACCGACACCCCCGAGGCGCTGCTGAACGCCCTGCGGCCCTCCCCGCACCACAGCGCTCCCTGATCCCCACGCGCCCCGTCCGCATCCGGCGCCGGGCCGTGCCGAGACGCCACGCTTCCCTGTCAAGCTCAGTCAGATCAGGTCAGATCTTGTATTGACTTACATTGTCTTAAATGTAAAGTTTCTTTCGAGAGAGCGCTCTCACGCCTCGTCCTCCTCCCCCCACCCCTCAAGGACCAGCCGTGAGATTCACCATGCTGACCAGCGTGGCGGTACTCGCCGCCGCGCTCGTCGTCCCGTCCCCGACCGCGCAGGCCGCCGCAGTACCCGACCCCAGTCCCGACCCCTCCAAGGCGGCCACAGCCGAACAGGCACTGCGGCGAGACCTCGGCCTCACCCCCACGCAGGCCCGCGTCCGCCAGGCCCACGAGGCCGGGGCGGCCGTGGTGGAGCGGCAGCTTCGCACCCGTCTCGCCGACCGGTTCGCCGGCGCGTGGTTCACCCCCGGCGAGGGGCGGCTGAGCGTCGGCGTCCTGAACCGCGAGGACGCCGACCTCGTCCGCGCGGCGGGCGCGCTGCCGGTGTCCGTGCCTCGCAGCGAGAAGCAACTGGCCACCACGAAGGCCGCGCTCGACCGAGTCGCGGGCTCCGCGGGCAAGGAAATCCACAGCTGGTACGTGGACGTCGCCGCGAACACCGTGGCGGTGTCGGCGGCCGACCGCGCCGCCGCCGAACGTTTCGTCAGGGCGGGCGCCGTCGACGCCGCCGAGGTGCGGATCTCCGTCGGCGAGGCGCCCAAACCCCTGTACGACATCCGTGGCGGCGACCAGTACGTCATCAACGGCAACACGCTCTGCTCGGTGGGCTTCGCGGTCAACAACGGCGGCTTCGTCACCGCCGGGCACTGCGGCCGCACCGGCAGCCCCACCCTCGGCCACAACAACGTCAGCCAAGGCACCTTCGCCGGCTCGTCGTTCCCCGACAACGACTACGCCTGGGTCCGTACCAACGGAAACTGGACACCCCGCCCGTGGGTCAACAACTACGGCGGCGGCAACGTCGCCGTGGCGGGCTCCCGGGAAGCCGTGGTGGGCTCCTCGATCTGCCGGTCCGGGCGCACCACCGGCTGGCGCTGCGGCACCATCCAGGCCAAGAACGTGACCGTCAACTACTCCGGATCCCTGGTCCACGGGCTCACCCAGACCACCGCCTGCGCGGAGGGCGGCGACTCGGGCGGCGCCTGGATCACCGGCGACCAGGCCCAGGGCGTCACCTCCGGCGGCTCCGGCAACTGCTCGACCGGCGGCAACACCTTCTATCAGCCGGTCAACGAGATCCTCGGCGCGTACGGCCTCACCCTGACCACCACCGGCGGGGGCGGCGGACGGCTCATCGGCTGGCAGGACAAGTGCATCGACGTGCCCGGCAGCAACGCCGCCGACGGGCAGCGCCTGCAACTGTGGGACTGCAACGGCACCGCCGCGCAGAACTGGACGTTCCCCGGCGACGGCACCGTCCGCGCCTTCGGCCTCTGCATGGACGTGGCCTGGGGCTCCACCGCCAACGGCGCCGCCATCCAGCTCGCCACCTGCAGCGGAAACCCGGCGCAGCAGTTCGTCCTCAGCGGCGCGGGTGACCTGGTCAACCCGCAGGCCAACAAGTGCGTGGACGTCACCGGCTTCGGCGGCAGCGGCACCCCGCTGCAGCAGTGGGAGTGCAACGGCGGCGCCAACCAGAAGTGGCGGCGAGGCTGACCACCCGCGGGACACCGCCGGGGCGGTAAGCGTTCTCACCGGTTCGCACCGCCCCGGCACCGCGCCGTTTCACCCACCGCCGGATACGCGGTGGAAGTCCCCACCGCGCATCCGGCGGCGCGCGGTGGGGACACGCGGTGCGCGCCCCCACCGCACCGGCCACCCAACACCACGATCTTGACGGGAGGTCACGACCAGGCGCCGGTGGCGGCGACCCGGGCCGCGTAGTCCTCGAACGCGACCGGAGGACGGCCGAGCACCCGCTCGACCCCGTCGACGGGCTCGGCCGTGTGACCGGCGCGGTGCAGGGCGAACAGGGCGTTCAGCGCGTCGGCCGCGACCTCCGGATATCCCTCCGCGAGCAGCTCGGCCCGGTAGGCCTCCGGGGTCAGCTCGACGTACTCGATGGACCGGCCCGCCGCCCGCGCGATGATCTCGACGGCCGCGCCGAAGGTCACCCCGCGCGGCCCCGACAGGTCGTACGTCAGCCCCGCGTGCCCGTCCCTCGTCAGCGCGGCCACGGCGACCGCGGCGACGTCGTCGGCGTCGATGAACGGCTCGGGCACCTCGCCGATCGGCAACGCCAGCCTCCCCGCCCGCAGCGGCGCGTGCCACAGGTCCTCGTCGAAGTTCTGGTTGAAGTTGTTCGCCCGCAGGATCGTCCACTCCGCCCCCGAGTCGCGTACGGCCCGCTCCGCGGCGGCCATGCCCTGGCCGAAGTCCTCGCCGACCAGGTCCATGCCCCGGCCGGACAGCACCACGAAACGCTTGACGTCCGTGGCGCTCTCGACGAAGCCGCGGATCGGGGTGGGGTCGTCGGGCGCCACCAGGTATACCGCCTCGGCGCCTCGCAGCGCGTTCTCCCAGGTGGTGGGCTCGGACCAGTCGAAGCGAACCTCGCTGGAACGGGAGGCGGGCCGCACCCGCTCCCCCTCCGCGCGCAGTCGCCGCACCACCCGGCGGCCGGTCTTGCCCGTCGCGCCCAGAATCAGGATCTCTCTCATGTCACAGAGCCAACCGCGCGGGGAGCCGCCCGCACATGGCCGGACGTACGCCGCGCCTGTCCGATCGTCCCACTGTCGCGGCACCCTGGACGCAGGCCATCCTGGTCCGATCGTCCCGTTGTCGCGATGCCCCGGGCGCAGGCCGCACCCGTGCGATCGTCCGGTTATCGTGGGCGCCATGGACCCGTACGACGACCTGTTGCGGGGGGTGCGCGGCGAGGGGGCCGTCTTCGGCGCGTCGGTGCTGTCGCCGCCGTGGGCGCTCAGGTTCGCCGACGGTCCCTCCC
The DNA here is from genome assembly GCF_040635605.1 of Streptosporangium sp. NPDC006930. Classification (NCBI taxonomy): domain Bacteria; kingdom Bacillati; phylum Actinomycetota; class Actinomycetes; order Streptosporangiales; family Streptosporangiaceae; genus Streptosporangium; species Streptosporangium sp. NPDC006930. The sequence continues at coordinate 9,243 of NZ_JBEYID010000020.1, forward strand.
TGACGCTCCTCGTCCCCCTGCGCGGCGAGGGGTGGATCGTCCGGGGAGACGACGCCCGGCAGGTGCGACTTGGCGAGGCGGCGATCGTGCGCGGGCCGGAGCCCTTCGTCGTCGCGGACACCGGCGCACCGCGGCCACTCGTCCTCGCGGACGCCCACGCACCCAGCCCACTCGTCGCGGACACCGGCACACCGCGGCCTTCCGTTTTCGCGGGGACCGGCGCACCGCGCCCTGCCGGGGAGGTTCCCCCCGAAGGGGCCGTCGCCGGAGACCTGACCGGCCGGACCATCCTGCTGGCGGGGTCGTACCGGGTGAACGGCGAGGTGGCCCGCCGCCTGGTCCGGGTGCTGCCCCCCGTGCTCGTCGTACCGGACGATCATGATTGCAGCAGTATGGGCGCCTACCTGGAGGCGCAGCTCCTCTCCGGTCGCCCGGGGCACCAGATCGTGCTGGACCGGCTGCTCGACTGGTTGCTGGTGTGCACGCTACGCGACTGGTTCGACCGGCCAGAAGCGGTGAGTCCCGGCTGGTACACCGCCCTGAACGACGACGTGGTCGGCCCGGCCCTGCGCGCCATCCATGAGGCCCCGTCCAGGCCGTGGACGCTCGCCTCCCTCGCCACCGCCGCGAGCGTCTCGCGCACCACCCTGGCCAGGCGGTTCACCGGACTCGTGGGCGAGCCGCCGATGACGTACCTGACAGAGTGGCGGATGGCGCTCGCCGCCGACATGCTGGCCGAACCCGCCGCGACGGTCGCCACGGTGGCGCGCAGGGTGGGCTACTCCGACGCGTTCGGCTTCAGTTCGGCGTTCAAGCGCGTCCTGGGCGTGAGCCCGAGCGTCTACCGCGACGGCGTCACCGTCCGGACCGGAGAGGCGGCGAGCGCCGGGCGTCCCGGTTCCCCCTGAGGCGGAGGCATCGGAGACCTGCCACCGAGGCGGCGTCCCTGAGACGGCGTGCCTCCTGGGCAGGAGGCGAACGGCGCGGTGTTCGCCCCCTCGTTCCCGGCGCCCATCAGCGCCGGTGCAGGTAGTGGTGGGTGACGAGCGCGGCGGCACACGCCAGGACGATCATCCCGAACCCGATTCCGATGAAAACGTTGAGGTCGGAGGTGGAGGTCACGATGTTGCAGACCACACCGACCATCAGCAGAGTCCACAGCACGGGACGCACCATGCCGCTCCGGGCGTCGGCGGGCCGCGTCGAAGGCGGCGTCTCGAAGGTGTTGGAAACGCGGTGGGAAGGGTCGGTCACGGCGTGCTCCTTGGTCGAACCGTTCGTCATGCTCCGACGCTACGAACCGCCGCCGCCCCCGGCGATCCCGCCGACGAGACAGGCGAGGTACAGCAGGCTGTACTTCTCGGCCCGCGACCTGACGGCGCCCGGACGGTGCCCTATCGTCTGGCCGAGGAGGTGTGAATGTCGATCCACGAGTCCCCTGCCGGCCGCAAGCCGGCGGTGTTCGCCCGTGCCCGTACCGTCCTGGACGCGTTCGAACACCTCGTCGGCGGGCTGGGCACCACGGTCCTCGCCCTCGTCGCTCTCCTGCTGCTCGCCGCCACCGCGCTCGCCTGCCTCGTCGGCGTGGGCGTGTTTCTGGCACCCACCGCGCTGCGCGGGCTGCGTGCCGTCGCCGACCGGGAGCGCGCGAGGCTCTCCCGCTGGGGGCCGGAGATCATCGGCCCGGGGCCGGTGCCGTCCGGCCTGCGTGCCGCCCTCGCCGATCCGGCCACGCGCCGGGAGCTGGGCTGGGTGGTCGTCCACTCGACCCTCGGTCTGTTCCTCGGCCTGGCCGGTCTCACGATCTTCTTCAGCGCGGTGACCGACACCACCTTCCCGCTGTGGTGGCGGCTGCTGCCTCCGGAGGAGGCGGCCACCTCCGCCATGGGGCTCTGGACCGTGCGGGACCTGCCAGGCGCCCTCGGGGTGAGCCTGCTCGGCCTGGGATGGATCGTCCTCGCCGTGCTCCTCATACCGGGGATGGCGCGACTGCAGGCATGGCCCGGCCGGCGGCTCCTGACGACCGACCCGGGCGCCGACCTCGCGCTGCGGGTCGCGCAGCTCACCGCGACCCGCGCGGCGGCGCTGGACGCGCACGCCGCCGAGCTGCGGCGGATCGAACGGTCGCTGCACGACGGGACCCAGAACCGGATCGTCGCCGTCACCATCCTGCTCGGCGCGGCCCGTCGTGCGCTGGCGCGCGACCCGTCCGGCGCCGAGGCCATCCTCGACCGCGCCCAGGACGCCGCCGAGCAGGCGCTCGTCGAGCTTCGCGCGGTCGCCCGCGGCATCCTGCCTCCGGTGCTGACCGACCGGAGCCTCGTCGACGCACTGACCGGGCTGGTCACCACCTGCCCGGTGCCCTGCCGGCTCGACGCAGACCTTCCCAGCCGCTGCGCCGCCTCCGTCGAGGCCACCGCCTACTTCGTGGTGGCCGAGGCGCTCACCAACATCGCCAGGCACAGCCACGCCGGTCACGCGACCGTCATGGTCCGCCGCCGCGACGACCGGCTGCACCTTCAGATCACCGACGACGGCCGCGGAGGAGCCGACGAGCACGGCGGGTCCGGACTCGTCGGCATCCGCCGCCGTACCGAAGCACATGATGGGACGCTCATGCTGACCAGTCCCCCCGGCGGGCCCACCGTCCTTGAGGTGAGCCTGCCATGCGGATCGTGATCGCCGAGGACGACCCGCTCCTGCGCGAAGGGCTCGCGCTGCTGCTGCGCGCGGAGTCGCTCGACGTCGTGGCCACCGCCGCCGAGCCCGACGGGTTCCTCGCCGCCGTCGACGCCCACGAGCCGGATGTCGCCATCGTCGACGTCCGGATGCCACCGACCCACACCGACGAGGGGATCGTCGCGGCCGTCGAGGCCAGGCGCCGCAGACCCGGCCTGGCCGTGCTCGTGCTGTCCGCGTACGTCGAACAGGCCTTCGCCACCGAGCTGCTCGCCCAGGGCAGCGCCCACCTCGGATACCTCCTCAAGGAGCGGGTCGGACGCGTCGACGAGTTCCTGAACGCGCTGCACCGGGTGGCGGGGGGAGGCACGGCGATCGACCCCGAGGTCGTCGCGCAGCTCTTCGCCCGCACCCGGTCCGACGACCGGCTGGACCGCCTCAGTCCCCGCGAACGCGACGTCCTCGCCCTGATGGCCGAAGGACTGGGCAACACCGCCATCGCCGAGAGGCTCTTCGTCACCGACGGCGCCGTCCACAAGCACATCCGCAGCATCTTCGCCAAGCTCGACCTGGCGCCCGCGGACCGGGCGGACCGGCGCGTCACCGCCGTCCTGCGCTATCTCGAAGACGCCCAGCGCCGAGCCTGACCACCGGCCGTTCCGCTTTCGAGGATCGCGGCGATCCCGATGCCGATCAGGATGAGCCGCGTGCCGACGACGCCGTCCCGGAACGCCAGGGAGTAGATCAGCAGCGCGACGGCGAGGGCGGAGACGATGGCGAGGACCGACACCTGCGTCCCGCTCAAGGACAGCGACACGATCGCGATGGCCGCCGCGGTGCTCGCCGCCGAGCTGATGCCGATGACGTCGGGGCTGGCCAGCGGGTTGCGGAGCATCGTCTGAAAGGTGACACCGGCCAGGCCGAAGCCGAAGCTCGCGACCACGACCACGGCGAGGACGGCCCTCGGCAACCGGAGCCGTCCGACCGTGAAGGACGCACCCGGAACCTGCTCGCCGAGGATGACCCACACCACGTCGCGGGGCGGGTAGAACGTCTGCCCGGCCATCAAGGTCACGGCGAACCCGGTGACGACGAGCGCCACCAGCGTCACGACGACGAGGCGGCGACGGGAGGCACGCCGGCGGCGACCGTGGGCGTCGACCGGCCCCGCCGCGAGGGCGGGCAGCGTGCGGGTCTCCCTGGTCATGGATGGACGCGGTGCGGCACAAGCGACATTTCTCCACCCCAATACCGGACGGCAGGACAACACGCTCGGGAAGAAGCACTGGTCAGAGCGACTCCGTCCGCCTCCTGCCCATGAGCCTCAGATGTGGTCGTCGTTCGGTAAGGGCAGGGAAGGCATCGAGCCTACGGCGCGGTGAGGGGTTCCGCCTGATAGGCCCGGTGCAGTAGCGACACAAAGGACGGCGCTTCCGGCAGGGACACCGAGCCGATCCGACGCACCGTCACACCCGGCGTCCACGAGTTCATGACCACGGCCCCGGCCAGCGTCGGCAGGTCGGCGATCCTCACCTCCAGGACGCGCTGGGGCACACCGAGGCGGTCCAGCTGTCGGCGGACGATGTTCATCGTCGTGCCGTGCAGCATCTCGGCCTCGGGCCACACCACCTCGGCGCCGTCCCAGAAGGCCAGGTTCCAGATCGACCCCTCGCTGAGCCGTGCCCGGCGGTCGACGAAGGCGGCGTCGTCGAAGCCTTCGCCGACGGCCTGACGGAGAAGGTACGTCTTCGCCACCTCTCCGACGTGTTTCACTGCGGGGAGGAACCGTTCGTGCTCGACCGCCGCCAGCGCGAGCGGGCCGCGCGGGCCGGACGTGGCCGGTCCGGTGCGTACCAGCAGTTCGGGCTCCACGTCGGGCCCTGCCACGGTGAACTCCCCCGCCGGGGAGTACACGGTGACCGTCAGCGAGAGGTCGGCAGGACCGGACCGCAGTGCCGCCCGCATGCGGGTCAGCACCCGATCGTCGGGCAGCGCCCGGCCGAACAGCTCCGTGGAGGCGGACCGCAGTCGCTCCAGGTGGAGGTCGAGGCCCCGTATCCGGCCGCCACGCACCTGCGCGGCGGTGAAATGGGCGTAGCCCGCGAAGGCGAGCGGCGCCAACTCCTCGGCACTCACCGCGCGGCCGTCACGGTGCACAACAAAAGCGGACATGCGTCACTCCAACGGGACAGGTCAGAAGGGGAGCACTGACGATCACGCGGACACCCGGGCCGGAATGTCCGTTCACGAGGCGACGTTAGAGGTTCACATCGATGGAAAGGTCAACCCCGGCCGGGGAGGTCACATGCTGATCGGAGAGCTGTCCCGACGTACCGGGGTGACCCCGAGGTTGCTGCGCTACTACGAGGCGCAGGGGTTGCTCGACGTCAACCGTGGTCCGAACGGCTATCGCCACTACGGCGAGGACTCCGTGGTCGTCGTGCGGCAGGTGCGCGCTCTGCTGAAGGCGGGCCTGTCCACCGAGGTGATCCGTTCCGTGCTGCCGTGCGCGCGGGGCGAGCGCCCGGAGTTCGACTGGTGCGCGGACCTGTGGGACATCCTGAACGGGGAACTGGCGGCGATGGACGAGCGTATCGACGACCTTCAGCGTAGCCGTGGCGCCCTCGCCGACTACCTGACGAAGCCCTGAGCCCCCACACGGGGGGAAGCCCGGCCGCCGCGCGGAGGCCCGTGCGCCCGCTCCGTCGTCGGCGGGGTTCTCGAATGGTTTGAGACTCAGGCTCCCACCGCCGTGTGACCGCACCGGTCGTTCAGGGGGGAGCGGCCCCTTCCGCGCGTCCGATCACCTCGTGGGCGCTCCTGGCGACCGCCGCGTCGATGAACCGGCCCCTGGCGTCGAGTGCGACGCCGCCCGTCTCGGCCAGGCGGCGGACCAGGTCGCGGGCCTCCTCCAGTTCCTCGGGCGACGGGGTGAAGACCTCGTTGATCAGCGGGAGCTGGCGGGGCGACAGCGCGGTGCGGGCACGGAACCCCTGCCGCAGCAGGGTGCGGGTGCCCGCCAGCAGCGCCTCCGTGTCACGGACGGCGGTCTCGACCGGGCCGACCGGCGGCAGGATCCCGGCCGCCGCCGACGCGACGACGATCCGTGACCGGATCGGCCAGAGTTCCTCACGCTCGGGACCCGGGCGCAACCCCAGCTCACCGGCGAGGTCGGCCTCTCCCACGCCGAGCCGTACCACCCGGGGCGACGCCGCGACACGTTCGGCCTGCACGACCCCGGAGGCCGACTCGATCAGCGCGAGCAGGGCGAACGTGCCCGGCGCGAGGTCGCGGACCGTCTCGGCCTCGGTGAGCAGGGCGTCGGCGAGCTCCAGCAGCGCGGGTTCGGCCTTCGGGACCACGATCCCCTTCAGCCCCGGTACGGCCACCGCCGCGATGTCCGCCTCCGGGGTGTCGGCGTTGACGCGTACCCAGACCTCGCCGGGCAGTTCCGGGATCGCGGCGGCGGCGTTCTTCCTGGCGGCGGCCTTCGCTCCGGGCGCGACCGCGTCCTCCAGGTCGAGGATGAGCGCGTCGGCCCCGCGACCCGCGGCCTTGGCGAGCCTGTCCTCCTGGTCCGCGGGGACGTAGAGGTAGCTGCGCGGGGTCATGCGCCGGTCGGCCTGGCCAGGTAGCGGCCCTGCGGGCTGCCGGTGACCTTGCCGTCGGCGAGCACCCGGTGGCCGCGCAGGAACGTGTCGGTGACCCGGGCGTTGAGCTCGAAGCCCTCGAACGGGGTGTACTCCTGCGTCGACTCGGAGTCGGCCGCGCGCACCGTCCAGGTGGAGTCGGGGTCGACCAGGCAGAAGTCGGCGTCCAGGCCCTCGGCGACGGCACCCTTGGTGCGCAGGCCGAACCGCCTGGCGGGGTTCCAGGACAGCAGGCGGGCGATCTCGCCGTAGCCGAGACCGCGCCTGGAGCCCTCGGTGACCAGGCCGGGCAGCAGGTACTCGGCGCCGCCGAAGCCCGACTTGGCGACGAAGACGTCCTCGCGGGGGTCGCCGAACTTCTGCTCGTCGCGGCAGCAGGCGTGGTCGCTCACGACCCAGTCGACCTTGCCGTCGAGCACGTGGCCCCACAGGGCCTCGACGTCCTCGCGGGGGCGCAGCGGCGGGTTGACCTTGCCGCCGATGCCGCTCGCGGTGGTGATGTCGGCCAGCAGGTGGCCGATGGTGACCTCGCGGCGGAAGTCGATGTGCGGGAACGCCTCGGCCATGCGCAGGGCGGCGTCCATCGCCTTCGCCGACGACAGGTGCAGCAGGTTGATCGTCGGCAGGCCGGTCTCGTGCGCGAGGTAGGAGGCGATGCTGACGGCGAGGCCCTCGGAGTGGGGCGGGCGGGAGGCACTGTAGGCGGCGAGACCGGTGAGGGTGCCCTCCTCCTCGACCATCTTCGTGTACGCCGTCATGATCTCGGCCGTCTCGCAGTGCAGCGAGAGTGAGATCTCGTCGGCGAGGTCGGGGAACTGCTGCCGGGCGGCCTGGATGCCGCGCATGACGAACTCGAAGTGGGCGACGTCGTACCGCTCGTCCTTCGGGATCATCAGGAAGGAGTTCTGGTCGGCCGAGCGGCCGTGCAGGCCGTGGCTGCCGTAGAACATGAACACCTTGAACGAGGTGACGCCGTGGTCGCGGACCAGCGACGGGATCTCCTCGATGTGGCGGCGCATCATCGGGGCCAGGTGGAAGGCGTAGTCGACGAAGGCCCTGCCGTCGGAGGCGGCGAGCACCTCGGGGAAGACCTCGGCGTACTCGCCGCCCTTGTTGAGGTAGTACTGCCCGGTGCGCATGTACGTCAGGGCGGAGGTAACGCCGCCCTGCGCGCAGGCGCGGCTCTCGGTCTCGGTGTCCACGGAGAGCGGGTTGTAGATGCCCCAGTGCTGGTGGGCGTCCACGACGCCGGGGAAGGCGAGCCTTCCGCCGCCGTCGATCACCGAGCGACCCTCGGCAGGGTCGATGCCGGGCGCGACGCGGGCGATGCGCCCGTCGAGCACCGCGATGTCGGCGTCCGTCGGCTCGGCGTGGTCGTGGTGGACGACCCGGACGTTCTTGATGATCAGGTCAAACGAGGTCACAGGGAGACTCCTTCAAGGTGGGTGAGCGGGCGCAGCACGTCGGCGACGCCGGGCAGCCGGTCGAGTGCGAGCACCTGGTCGCGGACGGTCTCCGCGGCCTCGTCCGGCAGGCGGCCCGAGACGTTCTCACGGAACTTGCGTGACAGCTCGGCGTCCGAGAGCGGCCTGGCCGGACCGCCCCGGTTGGCGAGCACCTCCTCGGTCCACTCGCGACCGTCGTCGGTGCGCACCCGGACCACGGCCGGGAACTGGTGGGGGTAGATCTCGTCGCACCGCTCGTCGGCGACGACGTCGACCTTCGCCATCAGTGCCCGTCTCCACGGGTCCCTGGCGAGGTCGTCGGTGAAGTCGTCCAGTCCCACACCGAGGCCGGAGCCTCCGACGAGCCCGGCGACCACCGCGTAGGGGCCGCTGAACTGGGCCTGGTAGCCGGTCTCGGGGGCGCGCTTGCCGCTGATCGGCTGGCCGATCGTGCGGATCACCGCGTAGGGCACCCGGAGTTCGATGTGCTCGATCCGGTCGAGCGGCAGGCCCCGCGCGCGCAGTGCGAGCCCGGCGTCGATGGCGGTGTGGGTGAAGTGGTTGGCCGGATAGGGCTTGAAGAAGACGCCCGGCACCGCCCAGCGGTCGCCGAGTCCGTCGAGCACCTGCGACAGGTCGGTCTTGTCGTCGCGGATGAACGCCTCGAAGAAGCCGAACCGGCCCTCCAGCACGGTCGGCGGACCGGTGAAACCCCGCCCGACCAGCGACGCGGCGGTGACGGCCGAGTGGGCGGCCCACCCGCAGTGCAGCCGCTTCACGGTGCCGCCGGTGCGGTTGGCCTCGATGATGCCCGAGGCGAACGAGGCGGCGACGCCCAGCGCGTCGCGTACGCCGTCCTCGCCCAGGCCCATGAGCAGGGCCGCCGCGGCGGCGCCGCCCATCGTGCCGCAGATGGAGGTGGCGTGCTGGCCGTGTTCGAAGAAGACCGAGTTGCCGAGCGTGGTGTCGTAGCCGGCCATGCCGAGCCGGACCGTGATCTCCAGTCCGGCCGCGATCGCCGCGACCGTGTCGGCGCCCGAGGCCCCCGAGGCCTGCGCGGCGGCGAGCGCGGCCGGGATCACCCCGGCGCTCGGGTGCAGCACCGAGGGCAGGTGGGTGTCGTCGTAGTCGAGCGAGTGCGCCAGCACGCCGTTCGCGAACGCGGCCTGCGCGGCGGGCAGCGCCTGGGTGACCCCGACGGCGTACGCCTCGGGCCGCCCGCCCTGGTCCGCGACGTAGCCGGAGGCGGCCACGCTGGTCGGCAGCCGGTAGGCGGCCACGCACAGCCCGAGCACGTCGAGCACCCGCTGCCGTACGCTGGCGATCACGTCGGCGGGCGGTTGGCCGCTCAGGGTGGCGGCGGCGAACCTGGCGAGTTCGGCCGCGAGGATCGGCTCACCCACGGCTCACCACCGCCAGCGGGCGGACCGGCGAGCCGGTGGCGCCGAAGATGGGCAGCGGGGCGAGCACGAACGTGAACTCGTGCACCCCCGCGGCGGCGAGTTCCTCCAGGTCGAGGGTCTCGATGATGTAGACGCCGCGTTCGACCAGGAGCACCCGGTGGGCGGGGAGCACGCTGTGGCCGCTGCCGGGTTTGAGGCATTCGAAGGCGATCGTGTCGGCGCCCGCCGCGTGGGCGCCCTGGTCGGCGAGCCAGGTCGCGCCCGCCTCGCCGACACCCGGCACGCCCGAGTCGCGGCCGATGTAGACGTTCCGGTCGGGGTCGCCGAAGAGGCGGCCCCAGCCGCTGCGCACCAGCACCACGTCTCCGGAGGCCAGGGGGGTGCCCTGTCTCGCGACCGTCCTCTCCAGGTCGTCGGGGGTGATCTCGTAACCGGCCTCGCAGCCCTCCGGGATACCGAGGGCGGCGGGCACGTCGAGCAGCACGCCGCGCCGCACCATCGGGGCGATCGTGTGCGCCCCGAGCTCGGCGAACCGGCCGCCGCGGCTCGCCTCGAGGGCGTCGGAGCCGTCGATGAGGCGGCCGTCATGGGAGACGTGGGCGAAGGCGTCGATGTGGGTGCCGACGTGGGTACCCATGCTGATCATGTCGTTGGCGGCGGAGCCGCCGTCGGCACGGACCATGTCGCCGTGGCGGCGGGGCAGCGTGTGCCAGAAGGGAGGGTGGTTCGGTGACTGCGGCATTCCGATGGTCAGCGGACGGCCCAGGTCGTAGATGCCGACCCCGTCGCGGACCGCCTGTAGCAGCGGGTCGGTGGTAGCGGTGCCGCTCACGTCGCCTGGCCTTCCGTTTCCGGTGCTCGCGCCGGTGGTTCCGGCGTCTGTCGTGTGGTTTCCGGTCCTCACGCCGGTGGTTCCGGCGCCTGTCATGCGATCACCTTGCGTACGCGCAGGTCGGCGGTCGTGGCGGCGTCGACCCCGAGCTCCCGCAGGATCTCGTCGGTGTCGGCGCCCAGGGGCCGGCCGGTGAAGCGGACCCGCCCGGGGGCGCCGGGCATCCGCCACATCACGTTGTGCATCAGCACCGAGCCCAGGTCCTCGTCGGGAACGCGGGTGAGCATGCCTGTGCCGGTCACGTGGGGGTCCTCGGCGAGGTCGCGGGCGTCGTACACGGGTGCGGCGGCGGCGCCGACCCGTTCGAACTCGGCCATGACCTCCTCGCGGGTGCGTTCGGCGATCCAGCCTCCGACGTGGGCGTCGAGCAGGTCGGCGTGGGCCGCCCGCTGCCGCCCGGAGGCGAACCACGGTTCGGCGATCACCTCGGGGTGGCCGACCAGCGTCATCACCCGTTCGGCGATGCTCTGGGCGCTGGTGGAGATGGCGACCCAGCTGCCGTCCTTGCAGCGGTAGGTGTTGCGCGGGGAGTTGTTGCCCGACCGGTTGCCCTGGCGGCGGCCGATCACGCCGAGCTGGTCGTAGACGGTGGCGTGGGGACCGACCGCGGTCATGATCGGTTCGAGGAGGTTGATGTCGACGACCTCGCCCCGGCCGGTCCGCTCCCGGGCCCAGAGCGCCATCATCGTCGCCGAGCTGGCCGCGATGCCGCAGATGCTGTCGGCGAGCCCGAACGCCGGGAGGGTCGGGGGGCCGTCGGCCTCGCCCGTGAGGTGGGCGAAGCCGCTCATCGCCTCGGCGAGGGTACCGAACCCGGGGCGGGCCGCGTAGGGGCCCTCCTGCCCGAAGCCGGTGATCCGGACGATCACCAGGCGGGGGTTGATCTCGTGGAGCGTCTCGGGCCCGACGCCCCAGCGTTCGAGGGTGCCCGGCCGGAAGTTCTCCACGACGACGTCGGCCGTCTTCGCCAATTCCAGGAACAGCTGTGCGCCTTCCGGAACGGAAAGGCTCAGTCCGATCGTGCGCTTGTTGCGCGAGATCTCTTTCCACCAGAGCGGGACGCCGTCCTTGGAAGGACCGTGGCCGCGCATACCGTCCCCGGCGACCGGGTGCTCGACCTTCACGACCTCGGCACCTTGGTCTCCGAGGATCTGGCAGCACAGTGGTCCGGCGAGGATGGTCGACGCGTCGATCACCCGCAGACCTGTCAGAGGTCCGTCTTCCACCATCACTCCTTGTTCCGCTATAGCGAACGCCGGTCCGCTCAGAGAGTATGTCAGGCCGGTTGGTGCGGTCAACGTCCTCCCCCTCCGAGCGCCGTCCCGATGGCGTACGCACGGGCCACCCCCGCGGCCAGCGAGGTGCCGCCGCCCGGGTAGTGGTCACCGAAAACGCTCGCGGAGACGTTCCCCGCGGCGAACAGGCCGTCCACGGGGGTGCCACCGGGGGTGATGACCTGTCCGTGGTCGTCGGTGACCACGCCGCCGCAGGTGCCGAAGGTGCCGGGAATGACCGGCACCGCGGTGAACGGTCCTTCGGCCAGCGGCGCGAGGGACGCCGAATCACGTCCGAACCGCCGGTCGGCGCCCGCGAGGGCGTCGGCGTTGAACTCCGCGATCGTCTCGGCCAGTACCGACGCGTCGATCCCGCAGGCATGGGCGAGTTCGTGCGGCGTCGAACCGGTGACCGCCCAGGAGGGCGTCTCTCCCGCAGGCATGCCCGCGACCGGGTACCGGGCGCGGTGGGCGGCGTCGTACACGAACCAGGCGGGAAGATGCCGGGGCGCGCCGGTGACGGGATCGGTCTCGCGGAACACCTTCGTCAGGTCGTAGTAGCTCCCCGTCTCGTCGGCGAACCGTCGCCCCGAGCCATTGACCATGATCGAGCCAGGCCGGGTCAGTTCCGCGGTGGCGAGCCGTCCGGTGGGCAGCCCGTCGTAGCTGACCTCGGGGTCACGGAATATGGGCACCCCCCACGAGGCGGTCATGTCGGCGACCGCCGCCCCGGCGCGCAGCGCCATGAGCAGGCCGTCCCCCTCGTTGCCCGGCGCCCCGATCGGGGTGAGCCGGGCGGGCAGGAACGCCTGCTGGAGCGCCGGATCCCATTCGAAGCCGCCACCGGCCAGCACGACCGCCCGGCGTGCGGTGATGTGACCGGAGTCTTCGAAGGTGAGGTCCCACGACCGGCCCGACCGCTCCAGGCCGACGGCACGGGCGCCGAGCAGGAACTCCACGCCACGAGCGCGGGCCGAGACGGCGAGCGAACCGGCGAGCGCCCCGCCCACCGTGCGCACCCCCCGTTCACGGCGCTCGCGGTCGAGCGCGGCGAGGTCGGCGCCGGTGTCCTGCTCCCGTTCCGCCATGGTGAGCCAGGGCAGATAGGTGGGTGGCCGGAGCAGACTCTCCAGTCCCGGGTACGCGGTGACGTCGAACGGCCGGTTGTCGAGGGCCCGGCCCCCGAGCCTGGCACCGGGCAGGTCGGCCCGGTAATCAGGGCGTTCCAGCGCGAACAGGTCCACGTGGGTCTCGTCGCACAGATAGCGTACGGCCTCCCCGATCTGGCGCAGGAACCACTCAAGGCGGGCGCGCGGCACGGTATTCCGGGTGACCGCGACGAGGTGGCGCAGGGCGCCGTCGACACCGTCGGCGTCGGCGAGGTGGTTGCCCGGCGCCCAGATCACACCGCCCGACACGGCGGTGGTGCCACCGAGCACGGAGGCCCGTTCGACGACGACGACGTGGTGTCCGGCGTCGGCGGCCCTGCAGGCGGCGGTCAGCCCGGCCGCGCCGCTGCCGACGACCAGCACGTCACACGACGCCGGCGGATGATCGAGGGTGGTGAAGTTCATCAGGTCGCCTCCCATGCGGCCCGGTTGACCAGCACGAGGAGTGCGGCCAGCCCGCAGAACGCCGCCGCCAGCAACCAGCCGGCGGCGTACGAGTGATATTGCGCCACTGCTCCCACGAGCAGCGGCCCGAGAATGCCCCCGGCCGCGCCGCCCGACTGCACGACGCCGGACGCGGCGCCCGGCATGGTGGCGTAGGTCTCTGCGACGGTAAGGGCGACCAGGCCGGTCCAGCCCCAGCCGGCGCCGCAGGCCACCAGCGTGCCGACCAGGAACAGCCCCCGTTCGCCGGGAATGAACAGCAGGAACCCGACCCCGCCGAGCGCCATCATCGCGGCGACCGTGAGACGGCCGTACCTGGTACGGCCCAGGGTCAGCCGCACGGCGATGATGACCGCGCTGCTCACGGCGAGCGCGATGCCCGCGAAGGACGGGGACAGGCCGAGCGTGACGCTGTAGTCCACGAAGAAACTGCTCAGCGCGGTCGCGGCGGCCGAACCCAGCAGGAACGCGCCGGTGACCAGCAGCAGGGGCATCAGCGGCTTCAGCTTCACCCGCGCGGGGCGTCCCGCCGAGGCCGGAGCCACCGTGCCGGGCACCCGCATCAGCAGCAGCGCGGCGACCGCGACACCACCCACGAGGAAGACCAGCCGCCAGTGCATCACGGTGGCGAGCAGCGGCAGCGACAGCCCGGCGACCAGCGTCGAGGCCGGGATCGACGAACGTTCGAGGCCGAACGCCATCGGCCGCCGCGACGCCCGCACGTTTTCGACGATCAGCACGGTGCCGATCGAGGCGCCGACCGCCGAGCCGATCCCGCCCACGGCGAGTGCGGCGAGCAGACCGGCCCATGACCCGCCGAACACGGCCACCCCGACGAGGCAGAGGCCGGTCATGATCGCCGACAACCGCAGGGCCCTGCGCGGGCCCACGCGGTCGGCGATCCGGCCGCCCGGGGACATGGCGACCGCACCGACCACGTAGAAGACGCTGACGGTGAGGCCGAGGCCCGCACTGTCGAGGCCGATGTCGTGCCGGATCGCCACGCCCAGGGTGCCCACCAGGTAGGCGGGATACATATAGGTCATGCCGAGCAGCACGGCCAGGACGACCGCCCGACGCGACGTCGGGGAGTCGCTCACCCCTAGATTTCGTCCGCGTAGCTGATGTTCACGTTCGCACGCCAGCCGGTGGCCTCGTCCTGCCCCCACTTGGCTCGCCAGCGAGCGGCGTGGTCGAGGATGACCGGGTCGCCGAAGTGCAGTTTCCCGTCGGCGTGGAAGGCGTCGAGGTCGTCGACGAACATGAGGTCGAAGTGCCGGAAGCTCTCCTCGCCCCGGACGTTCCTCTTCACCACGTAGTTCGCGTAGTCCTGGATGCGGGGGTTCTGGCGGAATGCGGGGTAGTCCACCGAGCGGGTGAACTCGATGTACTCGTTCAGGTCCGATCCGGGCCGGATGTCGTAGGTGAGCAGTACCAGTTTGCGCGCCATGGCGGCGTCTCCTTTGTTCTTTGTCGGTTTTACGAGGTATGGGTTGTCGGGTGCACCGAGCCGCGAGGCGTCGTTCCCACAGGGGCGCGGGTTCACGGGTTCACAGGGCACGGGCGAGGGCGTGGCCCTCGTACATGGCTTCGAGCAGGGATCGGGGCGCCACCGCGTCGCCGATGACGTGCACGGTCAGCCCGTTTCCCGCGAGGTCGGTGGCAAGGGTGTCGAGGGCGTCGGGAGAGTCGAGTTCGATCACGTCGGTGACCCCGTCGATCACGGTCTCGGCCGAGACGAGGGAGGAACGCACCACGGCCCGTCCCTCACCGAACTCGGCGACGGCGCCGGTCCAGATGTCGACGCCGCGGTTTCTGAGCCGTTCGAGCGCGGTCATCCGGCTGTACTCGGTCACCCCCCACAGCGGGGACGTCGCCGGGGTGACCACGTGCACCGTCCCGCCGGCCCCGGCGATGGTCTCCGCGACGGACGCGCAGGTCCAGGCGCCCTCCCGGTCGACCACGACAACGGTCCGCCCTTCCCAGGAACGACGTTCGAAGGCGGCGAGGGGGCGGCGGCGGGCCGATCCGGTGGCGATCACCACGACGTCGGGAGCCGCCGCGACCACCTCCTCGGCGGTCACCACCCCCGCCCCGGTCCTGACGGTCACCCCGAGCCTTTCCAGTTCGTGTTCCTCGTAGGTCCGCAGCAGGTCGAGTTCGTGCCGCCCGATCCCCCGCCGTCCGACCCGCACCTGGCCGCCGAGCTCGTCGCCCTGCTCCCACAGACGCACCCGGTGGCCGCGTTCGGCGGCGACCCTCGCGGTCTCCATTCCCGCCGGGCCGCCGCCGATGACGAGCACCGTCCTGGCCGGGGTCGCGGGTGCGGGGAGAACCGGCCACTCGGCCTCGCGTCCCACGGCGGGGTTCATCATGCAGGTGATGGCGCGGTGCCCGGCGATCTCGCCGATGCAGAAGTTGCACGACACGCAGGGCCGTACCTCGCCCTCGCGGCCCTCGGCCGTCTTGGCGAGCAGATGGGGGTCGGCGATGTGAGCGCGGGTCATCGCGACGGCCGCGATCTCGCCTCCTGCGAGGGCCCGTTCGGCGTCGTCGACGCTGACGAACCGGCAGGCCGCGAAGACCGGCACGTCACCCGCGACCTCGGCGATCGCGAGCGCCTCCGGCAGGTAGGGCGCCCGGCCCTCGCTCATGTCGGCGACGTGGTGGCCGATGGACGGCACCGTGTAGGAGGCGACCGACACGTTGAGGAAAGCGATCGGCCGGGTCCGGGCCAGGAGTTCCGCGATGCGCCGCCCCGCGGCGAGGTCCTGCCCGCCGGGCAGCAGCTCGTCGGCGCTCATCCGCACCCCCACCAGCGCCGACGACCCGACCGCGTCCAGCACGTCGTCGAGCACCTCCAGCGGGAACCGCAGCCGGTTCTCCTCGGTGCCGCCGTAGGCGTCGGTCCGCACGTTCACGGCCGGTGAGATGAACTGGTGCAACAGGTGCCCGTGCCCGAAGTGCACCTCGACCCCCTGGAATCCCGCCTCCACCGCGAGCAGCGCCGCCTCGACGTAGGCCCGCCGCACCTCTTTCATGTCGGCGGCGGTCATCACGTGCGGGACCTGGCCGGTGGTGTGCCAGGGCACGGCGCTCGGCCCCCACGACGCGGTCCGCCGGAACACGTTGTCGCTGTGGCGCCCGGTGTGGGTGATCTGGGTGAAGACCGCGGCGCCCTCGTCGCGTACGGCGGTGACGATGTCGGCCAGGCCCGGGAGGGAGGCCCGGGAGGCGCTCAGCCCGCCCACGCGGCCCAGGCTCGTGTCGTGCACGCGCAGCGGCTCGGTGATGATCAGCCCGGCCCCGCCTCTCGCCCGTTCCCTGTGGTAGGCGACGTGGCGGGCGGTCGGCAGGAAGTCCACGCCGAAGTTGGTGGTGTGGGCCGACACGAAGACCCGGTTGCGCAGGGTCAGGCCGCCCAGGCGCAGGGGTGAGAAGACGTGCGGGTAACGCTCAGTCATCCCGCTGCTCCTGCACGGTGACCGTGACGGCGGCGTTGCCCTTCACGACGTTGGAGATCGCGCAACGGCGTTCGGCGACGGGGATCGCGGTCTCCAGCGCGTCTCGCGGCACGCCCCGGGTGGTCACGTCGAGACGGATGGCGTCGATGGTCCAACCCGCCGCGTCGATGCGCAGCACGCACGTGCCGGTGACCTCGACGGCCTGCTCGGGGGTGCCGGGGGCGACGGTGTCGAGGACGCCTCGCAGGGCCATCGCGAAGCAGGCGGCGTGCGCGGCGGCGAGCAGTTCCTCGGGCGAGGTCGCGGGCGCGGCGCTGTTCTTCCTGCTCTCCAGGGAGATCGGCAGCGGATCGGTGGCGCCGGAGGCGAGGGCGAGGCGACCCGCTCCCCCGCGCAGCGCGCCGTCCCAGGCGGCGGTGGCGACGCGGCGTACCGTCGCGGTCGTCGTCGGCGCGGTCGCCGTCGCCGTCGCCGCGGCCGTGCGCCAGCGCGGGTCGAGCTCCTCCGCGGTACGCGCCCGGAGCACACCGCTGATCTCCAGGTCGTTCCAGACCCGCTGTTCGACGATCCGGCCCGCGCTCAACCGGAACCGGTCCACGTAGCGCACGCCGTCGTATTTGACGCCCTGGTTGTTCTCGCCGTACAGGGTGCCCATCGACCAGACGACGACGTCCCCCGAGGATTCGGTGAACGCCTCGTACTCGGTGCGGTGCTTGTCGACGTGCCGGTAGCGGGTGGCGGAGGCGTCGGCCAGGTCGCGCAGGGTGGTGTAAAGGCGGTCGCCCGGGAAGATCATCACGGCGTCGGGGGCGAGGTGGGTCCCTGCCGACTCCAGATCTCCCCGGCCGACCGCGGCCAGGAAATCCTCGACGATCGCGATGGCCGCGTCGGTGGTGCTCATGGGGTGTCCTTCATCCGGTCGGCGGCGCAGCGGATCGAGCGCGTGATGGCGGCGTAGCCGGTGCAGCGGCACAGGTTGCCGTTGATGGCCTCGACGATCGCGTCGTCGTCGGGGTCGGGGTCGTCTTCGAGCAGCTCACAGGCGGTGAGCAGCATGCCGGGCAGGCAGTAGCCGCACTGGAAGCCGAACTCGTCCCAGAACGCCCGCTGCACCGGGTGCAACCCGTCGTCGCCCGCGAGGCCCTCGATCGTGGTGAGGTCGGCGCCCTCCGCGCCGACCGCGAGCACCGAGCACGACTTGACGGTGGCGCCGTCGATGCGCACGGTGCAGGCGCCGCAGTCCCCGGTGAGGCAGCCGACGTGGGTGCCGGTCAGTCCGAGGTCCTCGCGGATGGCGTGGACGAGCAGCTTCGACGTCTCGACGTCGATCTCCCGCGCCCGGCCGTTCACGGTCAGGTTGACCTTGGTCATCGCGGTTCTCCTTCCTGGACGGAGTGCGGTTCCTCGATGGCCCGTAGTTCCCCGATGGCGCGCAGTGCGGCCACCGGCGCGACCCGGCGGCGGTAGTCGCCGTCCGCGAGCACGTCGCTCCACGGTTCGGTGAGCACCCGCCCGACCTCCGCGCGCACGTGCCCGGGATCGTCTGATTCGAGGTGCACCAGCAGCGGCGTGGCCGCGACCCCGCCGAGGGCGAGCCGCAGCCCTCCTCCGGGCAGACGCACGCAGGCCGCCGTCGCGATGGGCCAGCTGCTCTCGGCGAGCTTGAGCTTGTGGTAGCCGAAGGGCCCGGCCGGGCCGGGCAGCACGAGCGCCGCCAGCACCTCGTCGGGCCGCCGCGCGGTGGTGAAGGCGCCGGTGAAGAAGTCGGCCGCCGCGACCTCGCGGACCCCGGCGGCCGAGACCAGCCGCAGCTCCGCCCCAAGGGCGACCAGCACGGCCGGGACCTCGGAGGACGGGTTGGCGTAGCAGGCCGACCCGCCGACGGTGCCCCGGTTGCGGATCTGCGGGCCGCCGGTGATTCCGCCCGCGATCCGCCGCAGCGGTGGCACCTGCTCGCCGCCGTCGCGCAGAAGATGGGTGTACGTGGTCGTCGCGCCCACGACCACGGCGTCGCCGGCCCGGGTGATCCCGGACAGTCCGGCCCGTGACAGGTCGACGACGACGTCCGCCGAGGTCCGGCCGTGGGTGAGGTCGGGGACGACCATCGTGCCGCCGCCCACGATCACGGCGTCGTGTCCGGCGAGCGCGGCCACCACCCCTTCGAGGTCGGTGGGCGCGTGGTAGGCGAAGTTCTGGGTGATCATTTCGAGCGGGCCCGTTCGATGAGGTCGAGCACGACCGGCGCCGGCAGCGGCACCTGTGTCACGGTGACGCCGAAGGGCGCGAGGGCGTCCTCGATCGCGTTGGCCACCGCCGCCTGCGCGCCGCCGACCCCGGCCTCGCCCGCGCCCTTGTTGCCGTACATGGTGAAAGGGCTCGGGGTGACCTGGTGTTCGAGGCGGACCTTCGGCAGGTCACCGGCGCGAGGCAGCAGATAGGACTTGAAGCGGTCGCTGAGCAGGCGGCCCTCGTCGTCGTAGACGAGTTCCTCGGTGAGCGCCGCGCCGAGGCCCATCACGATCGCGCCGTGGGCCTGGCCCTCGACGAGGGCGGGGTTGATGACGACCCCGCAGTCGTGGGCCATCACGAAGTCGACCAGTTCGGTGAGGCCGGTGTCGGCGTCGACCTCGACGACGGCGGCGTGCAGGCAGTTGGAGTAGGTGGGGTAGGGCTGGATACGTCCGCGTTCGTCCGGGACGTGGTTGATGTTGCCCGGCTTGAAGGCGCGGGTGGCCTCCAGGACCGGCTCGACCTCAGAGGCCACGGCGAACGCGCGGGTGAGCACGGCCGCGGCGACGTCGGGCACCGGCACCGACCGGTCAGGGTCGCCGGAGACCCGCACCACGCCGCCGGTCACCTCGACCTCGTCGTGGGAGACGCCCAGCATGCGGGCACCGACCGTGGCGATCTTGGCCCGTACGTCGCGGGCGGCCAGCGCGGCGGACCCGCCGCCGACGACCATGCCGCGCCCGCTGAAGTTGCCGAACCCGCTCGGGCACCGGTCGGTGTCACCCTGGACGACCTGGATCCAGCTCAGCGGCACCCCGAGCTCGTCACAGACGATCTGCGCGATCGCGGTGTCGTTGCCGCCGCCGGGGCTGGTCACCCCGGTCAGCACGGTGACGCCGCCGCTCATGTTCATCCGGACCGTCGTCACGTCGAACCCGGAGACGAAGGTGCCGGGACCGTCGGCCGACTCCGGCGTGAGCTCGAAGGCGAGCCCGATCCCGAGGTGCCGCCCCCGGGAACGCAGCTCACGCTGGCGGTCGCGCAGGGCGTCGTAGTCCAGCGCTTTGAGCGCCTTGTCGAGCAGGCCGGGGAAGTCACCGCTGTCGATGTTCAGACCGGTCGCGGTACGGAAGGGGAACTGGTCAGGCGGCACGAAGTTGACCCGCCGCACCCGCGCCGGATCGGCTCCGAGCCCGCGGGCCACCAGGTCGACGACCCGTTCCATCACGAAGTGGGCGCCGTCCTTGCCGAAACCCCTCGCGGCGTTCAGCGGCGGCTTGTTGGTCGCCACCACGTGCAGTTCGGCCTCGACGTTCGGTACGAGGTAGCCGGAGGCGAGCGTGGTCGCCGACATGTTGGGCATCGCCCAGCCCGGCTGGGCCGTCACCGCGCCCGCGTTGGCGACGATCCGGTCCCTCACCGCGACGATGCGCCCGTCGCGCATCGCGCCGACGGTGACACGGTGCACCTGTTCGCGGGCCCCCGACAGGAAACACTCGCGGCGGTCCTCGATCCACTTCACCGGCGCGCCGGTGAGCCTGCTGAGCAGGCAGATCAGGGTCTCCTCCGGGTGGCCCTGCATCTTCAGCCCGAAACTGCCGCCGACCCTCGCGGTGACGACCCTGATCCTGGTCTCGTCGAGGCCGAGGCTGCGGGCCAGCATCCAGCGAAGCTGGTGGGGGTTCTGGACGGAACCGTGTACGGTCAGCGACTCGTCGAAGCGGTCCCAGGAGGCCAGGTAGCCGCGCGGCTCGATGGGCGCGGTGGTGGTACGGCCGATGCGGATCGTCTCGGTGACGACGAGGTCGGCCGCTTCGAGGGCGGCGTCGACGTCACCGGTGCCGTAGTGGTTGTGCAGGATGACGTTGTCGGGCCAGTCGTCGTACAACCGGGGCGCGTCGGGCCGCAGCGCGGCGTCGGCGTCGAGCACGTGGGGCAGGCGGTCGTAGCCGACCCTGACCAGCCCGGCCGCCGCCTCGGCCTCGCGGCGGGTGCGGGCGACCACGGCGACGACGGCCTGACCGGCGTGGACCACCTTGTCCACGGCCAGGCAGCGCACCTCGGCGCGGCGTCCGCCCCGGGCGGCCGGGTCGATGAAGTGCGGGATCGGCCCGCTGTGCCGAGCCGCCCCCTCCCCGGTCAGCACCAGCTCGACACCCGGGGCACGCTCGGCTTCCGAGGTGTCGATCCCGGTGATGCGCGCGTGCGCGACGTCGCTGCGGACGATCGCGGCGTGCAGCATGCCGGGCAGGACGTAGTCGTCCACGAACCGGCCCCGCCCGGTCAGCAGGACCTCGCCGTCCGCCTTACGGACCGAGGTGCCGATCGCCGTCACGGCAGCCGGACCCTGACCCGCTGGCCGGTGCGGTAGAAGGGACTGCGCTTCTCGACGTCGAACTCGTCGAGCTCACCGTTCTCGTCGAGGCGGCTCTGCAGCCCCCGAGTCAGCCGTTCGTGGCTGGTGATCAGGAAGAGCTGACCGTCGACCGAGGGGAACGGCGGCTCGTGCCAGGTGCCCCGGTAGAGGTTGATCGACACGTCACCGGGGATCACGAACGCCTTGACCTGGTCGAGCGGGGGGAAACCGTTCTCCATCGGCACGTCCGGCGGCGCGACGACGGCGACGTAGGGCTTGCCGCCGAGCGGGATCATCGTCTGGGTCATCTCGACGTGACGCTCCAGGAAGCGCAGGTTGTCGCCCCGCATGCCGACACGGAACACCAGGAACTCCGGCGGGGTGTCTGAGTCGAGCCGGACCGGCCCGTGCACGGCGTTCTTGCCGGAGTAGAAGTCGATCGGCAACCGGGGGGTGGCCTCCAGCGACATCACCTCGCCGTAGGGGGCGAAGTCCTCGGCCGTGAGCGGCTGCGGGGTGATGACGTGCTGCGGACTGTCCGGGCTCAGCATGACTGTCCTCCTGTCGTGATCGTGAGCAGGGTGCGTACGGGCGTGTCCTTCGCTGTCAGGAGCAGCTCGGCGGCGCGGTCGGCGGCCTTCTCCCCGGCGACGGGGACAGCGGAGCCTCGATACTTGCCGACCAGCTCCTCGCTGGTCAGCGGGTTGCGGCTGTCGCCCACGGGCAGGTCGACCTGGCGCGTGTGCACGCCCTTTCCTGTCGTGACGGTGACGCGGGTCGCGGTGTACTCCGGGTAGCGCGCGTCGAGGTCGGGGGCGACCCGGATACGGACCGAGGCGGCCACCCGGTGGACGAGCGGATCCGAGGTGCGCTCAGGGGCGTACTGGGCGGCGGTGACGTCGCGGTCGGCGAGGGCGACGGCCGCCACGTACGGCAGGCTCAACGTGCACGGCACCACCGAGCCACCCGCGGGACGGTCGACCAGGACCTTGGCGACGTCGTAGGTCTCGACGTCGACGGCGGTCACCTCGGCCACGTCGAGGTCGTGTTCGGCCGCGAGCTCGGCACACGCCTGGGCGGCGCCGTGAGTGTGGCGGCACCCGGCGAAACGCTTCTGGTGAACCTCCAGGATCGTCCACTCCTCGCCCAGACCGTCGGTGAGGCGGGAATCTCCGGGGTCACCGCGGAACAGGGAGACCAGCCCTCTCGGGTGCTCGACGACCTCGTCCCAGCCGGTGAGACCGGCCTGGGCGTGCAGGGCGCCCTCCACCCCCGCGCGGGCGATCTGCCCGGCGAACGCGGGCTTCACGGTGAATCCGGCGAAGATCTCCTCGATCATGACGGCGGGCACGAAGAATCCGGCGGCGCCGACGGCCGACACGATCCCGTCCTCGTCGAGGCCGAGCAGCTTCGCGCACCCGGCGGCGGCACCGTATCCGGCGGCCACCGGGAACCACCCGGCGACGGTCGCGCCGGGATGCATGACCCGGCCGATCCTGTTCGCCACCTCGTACGCCGCCACCACCGCCGTCAGCAGTGCGCGCAGGTCGGCGTCGCGGGACTCGGCCACGGCGAGCAGCGCGGGAAGGGCGTGGGAGGGGTGGAATCCACCGAACCGGTACCCGTCCTGGTGTTCCAGTACGTCGGCCGCGCATCCGTTCGCGTAGGCGGCGTCCGCCAGGGTGGTGGAGAAACCGGCTCCGAGCACGGTCGCCTGGGGGTTCCCACCCCTGGCCCGGATCAGCTCGGTGATGGTGGCCGCCTCAGGGACCCGGCCGCCCGCCAGTGCCGCCCCGAAGAAGTCGAGCAGCAGGTGGCGTGCCTTGGCGACCACCGGTTCCGGCAGGTCGTCGAAGGTCAGCTCCGCGGCGAAGCGGGCCAGCGCGCGGGTCGCCCCACGCGTCGTCCCGTCGATCGGCCTGCCCATCAGACCTCGCCGAGCTGGGAGCGGAGACGCTGGACGATCTCCCCGAACTTGGGCGACTTGACGATGTCGAGCGACCTCGGCCGGGGGAAGTCGATCTCGACGATGTCCTGGATGCGTCCGGGGCGCTGCGAGAGCAGCACCACCCGGTCGGCCAGGAAGACCGCCTCGGAGATCGAGTGGGTGACCAGCACGGTCGTCTTCCCCGTGTCCATCCACAGTTGCTGGAGCATGGAGTTCATCCGGTCACGCGTCATCGCGTCGAGGGCGCCGAAGGGTTCGTCCATGAGCAGGATCGACGGCCGGTGGATCAACGCCCGCGCGATGGCGACCCGCTGCTGCATACCGCCCGACAGAGCGCGCGGGAAGTGTTCGAGGAAGTCCTCCAGGCCCATCATCCCGGCGAGTTCCTCGGCCCTGCGGCGGCGCTCCTTGCGGTTGACGCCCTTGCCCTCCAGCGGCAGGGCGATGTTCTTCCAGATCTTCCGCCACGGCATCAGCGTCGCCTGCTGGAAGACGAAGCCGAGCGAGCCGAGCGCCTCCCGCGAAGGACGGTCGTCACCCTCCGAGTACAGGAGCTTGTCGCCGATGACGATGGTGCCCTCGGTCGGCGGGATGAGCCCGCCGAGCATCCGCAGGAGCGTCGTCTTGCCGCACCCCGAGGGGCCGAGCAGCACGACGAACTCGCGCGGCTTGATCTCCAGGTCGGTCGGGATGAGGGCCCGGACCGGCCCGGCGTCGGTGGTGTACTGCTTACCGACGCCCTTGATCGAGATCGCCGCGCCTCCGTCAAGCATCCGGTCAGCGGACATACGCACGCTCCGACAGTTCGTCCCAGGTGTTGCCGGGCTCGGGAACGCGGTACTCGGTGGTCGGCGCCGCGTCGGAACGGATGAACGACATCGTCCCGCCGCGTGAGTAGAGCGGGCCGTGGAAGACCCCCGGGGAGCGGAAGAAGTAGCCGCCCTCGCGGATCACACCGAGCGGCCCCATCAGCACGTCGCCGTAGATCTTGAACGACTCCTCGTAGACCGGGTGGGCCTCGGCCATGGGCGACTTCCAGCCCGGCATCATCGCGGCGAGGTAGACGAAGACCTCGCCGTCGGAGCGCAGCGTCTTCGACATCGCCCCGACTTCGAGCTCCACCTCACCGCTCCACCCGGCCGGGATCCACGGTTCCCGCTCGGGGGTGATCCGCAGGAGCGGTTCACCCGAGCCGGTGCCGGCGGCGAAGCCAGGCTCACCCCAGAAGCCGGCGTAGACGGTGAGACCGCGCACCGACGCCACCAGGTCGATCGCGCTGCCCGCCCGGGCGTAGACGTAGTCGCCGGTGCGGAGCGGCTCTCCGTCGAGCAACCCCTCCCCCGCGACCACGAACAGGTCCACCCCGGCGGACAGCACACCCTGGTGACGGCCGGTCAGCCGGTGGATCGCGGTCTCCGCGCCCGTGCCGGCGTCGCGGCTCAGCAACCGCTTGCGCCCGCCCTGCGCCGCGCCGAACGCCCCGTCCTGGACGGGCTGCCACGGCACGTCCTGGGTCTGGACGAAGTCGACATCAGGCCTGTTCCACATCACATGCTCCCTGGATCGGTGGTGGCGCCGGCCGCCCGGCGTCCGAGCATCCGGCCGAACCCGAGTGCGGGAGTGACGCTCATCCCGCTCACGAACGACTTGCCGGACAAGGTGCTGCCGCCGATGACCTCGCCCGCGGCCCACAGGTTCGCGAACGGGCCGTCGGGCCCGATGACACGCAGCCGGCTGTCGACGGCGAGCCCAGCCGGGCTCTTCAGCGTGGTGCCGTGGTTCAGGACGGCGTAGTACGGCGGTTCTGCGATCGGCGCGGGCAGATGGGCCCGGCCGAAGGGGTCGTCGCCCGAGGCGACGGCCGTGTTGTAGGCGGCCACGGTGTCGGCCAGGACGCCGGGGTCCATCCCGGTGGCCCGCGCCAGTGTCGTGAGGTCGAGCGCGGTGACGAACGACGGGTGACCGTCGAAGGACCGGTCGAGCTCCGCCTCGTCCCAGGTGGGGAACAACGCCGGGGCCGATCGGCGGATCGCGGCGTCGTACACCACCCAGAACTTCAGCTCGGGCTGGGCGAGCAGGGCGTTCTCCCGGTCGTCGACGCTCGGGGCGTCCTCGGCGACGAACCGCTCGCCGCGGGTGTTCACGTGGATCTCCCACGGGGCCCGCGCCTGCGGGGTGAGAGCCGGATAGTCGTCCAGCCCCACCGTCTCCCAGGTGCTGCCGGACCGCAGCACCCCACCGTACGTGGGAAGGAAGCGGTCCTGACCGCGCACCCGGCCACCGGCGTCGACGGCGGCGAGGAGGCCGGAACCCTCGGCGCCCGGCGAGGCGGGGCCGGCGAGCGGCGCCCCCGACGTGAGCCGGGGGAACAGCTCGGGGTTGCCCGCGTAGCCGCCGCTGGTGAGGATCACGTTCGCCGCGTCGATCTCCCGGAACGTTCCATCGGGGTTCCGGACCGTCACCCCGGCCACCCTGCCGCGCTCCGCCGTCCGGAACGCGACCAGTTCGGTACCGAGTTCCAGCGTCACCGATCCCGCCGCGCACGCCTTCTCGAACGCCGGGAGCAGCACCTCCAGCACCGACCGCCCCGCGTCGCGCCCCCAGTAGGTGCGCGGCAGCAGGTAGGGCTCGTGGAAGTGCAGCACCGCCGGGGCGTCGGGATCCATGTCGAAGCCCGAGGCCATCAGCCATTCGATCGTCGCGGGCGCGTGGTTCACCGCGAGCCGGACCAGCTCCGGATCGGCGGTGTTCCTGCTGATCCGCATCACGTCGTCGAAGTGCAGGTCGGGGCTGTCACGGATGCCCTTGGCACGCTGGAGGGCCGTGCCGCCCGCCGAGAGCTGTGCCCAGGACCGCCACAGGGTGCCGCCCGGCCGGTCGCCCTTCTCGACGACCGTGACCCGCAGCCCGTGGGCCGCGGCCTCGATCGCGGCCGGCAGTCCGGCGGTGCCGGCGCCGACCACCACGAGGTCGGTGGTCGTGGTGCACTGCATCAGGAGCGGCCTTTCACACGGAGTCGATGAACGAGGTGTCGATGAAGTCGGTGACCGGCCGCGCGGTGTCCTTGATCATCCCGGACTTGCGCATCAGTTCGATCCCCTTCTCCCAGACGGCGGTGTCCATCGACAGGAAGTCACCACCGTTCGGGGGGGTGCTGACCCTGACCTCCCCGGCGACCTTCGCGGTGGCGAGCGCCTTGTCGGAGACCTCGATCTCGTTGAGCACGCCCACGGCCTCCAGCACCTTGTCGGTGTTGGCGGGCTCCGCCATGAACTTCCAGGCCTTGCGGCAGGCCCGCAGGAAGCTGGTGATCGCCTCGCCCTCGGCCTTCGCGGTCTCCCTGGTGACGAAGTAGGAGTCACCGGGGAGCGGCGCGAACAGGTCGGTGTTCAGGTAGTTCAGCTCGATGTTGCGCTGCTTCAAGGCCGTCTCGGAACCGATGAAGGTGATGAAGCCATCCACCTCTCCCCGGTTGAGGAACTCCAGCGAGCCGACGTCGGCGCCGGTGACGACCTTCTTCACCTTCGTGGGGTCGAGCCCCGCGGCGACCGACATCGCGTCGAGCAGCAACTCGGTGGTGCCGCCCTTGGAGATGACGCCGATGGTCTTGCCCTGCCACTGCTCGGGGCTGGTCAGCGGCTTGTCCGGCAGGGACGCGACGCTGTACTGGCTGATCTGGTCCTTCTGGCCGATCGTGACGATCGGGGTGTCCTGGTCGGCGATGAGCGGGCAGGTGATGACGGAGGCGGCCTTGCCGAACATGGCCTGCTTGCCCGCCACCTGGGAGACGGAGCTCGCCGTGCCGGTACCGCCGATCGACGTGATCAGCAGGCCCTCCTCGGCGAAGAACCCCTGTGCCTGGGCGACGTACACGTCGGCGTGGGAGATGATGTGCTGGAACGGGGTCATGTAGACGAGGTTGCGCAGCTGCTCGCCCGAAGGACCGGTGGTGGCAGCGGCGTCCCCGCCGGACTCACCCGACGAGCACCCGATGAGAAACTGGCTTCCGGCGGCGGTGGCGACGAGCAGCCCGGCCCCACGGAGGAAGTTGCGGCGGTCCATGTAAGTGTTCCTGTTCTAGAGAGACGTGGGACGGCCGGACGACTCGTGCCAGGGGATCGCGAACCTCCGGATGGCCGCGGTGACGGCATAGAGGAGGAAACCGAGCACCGTCATCACGATCACGACCGCGAAGAGCATGTCGGTGCGGAGACCGGCCAGCATCATCGTCGCGAGGGCGCCGAGGCCCTCGTCGCCACCGAGGTATTCGCCGACGACGGCGCCGGTGATGGCGAAGACGATGCCCAGCTCCACGCCGGTGAGCACGTAGGGCAGCGAGGACGGGATGTCCAGGGAGATCACACGCTTCCACCAGGGTGCCTGGATGACGCGCATGAGATCGCGGTGACCGGGTTCGATCGACCGGATCCCGAGGATCGTGTTCTGCATCATCACGAAGAACGCGATGATCGCCGCCATAAAGATCTTGGATGTGGTCCCGAAGCCGAACCACAGAAGGAACAGCGGGACGATGGCCACCTTCGGTACGACCTGGGTGGCGATGAGGAACGGCGACAGGACCCGTTCCAGTTTGCGGGCCTTGCCGAGGATGATGCCCAGGGCCACCCCGACGACGGCGGCGAGGGCGAACCCGACCAGCGTCTCGTAGAGGGTGATCTTGATTGCCTCGTAGATGAGCGAGCCCTGCATCAGCTCGACCAGGGCCGCGCCGACCGTCTCGGGCGGAGGAAGCATCAGCTCCCCGACGCCGAACAGCACGGTGTAGGCCTTCCACACCCCGATGAAGACCAGAAGCAGCAGAGGGGTGGTGATCCACAGCATCAACGAAGTGTCGGTCCACTTACGTCGAGGCACGCGGGGCCGCATCTCCTCTGAAGTGCGGACTGAGGTCGACATGTGCTGTCCTCCAGGCTCCCGGTGTATCGCTGGGCGGAACGCCGTACCGGATACCGTGATGCTAGGTGCGGCACCAAAAGCAGGTCAAGGGATCCATCGCGGTTTTTCGAGTTTGTAACACGCATGGGCGATTTGACGCTTTTATCACCATATCTGAGGGTGACCGGTGCACAATCAATCGCTACACAGAGTGATAACAGCAGGTAAAAGAGACGCCCGTCGCGTCGGCGACGGGCGCTTGTCCAGGGTTTCGGTCAGTGGGCACTCAGGGGCGGCCGACCATGAACGGCGAGCCGGCCCCGCAGTCGGCCGGCCCCGAGGATCGACCGCGTTCCGCTCAGGAAACCGGGTGGCGAAGCCGGGAAGGCAGCGGAGCCAGGGAGACGGCGGAACCAGGGAGACGGCGGAACCGGGGAGACGGCGGAACCGGGAAGACGCCGGAGTCAGGAGGAACGGTAACCGAGCTGGCGGGAGACCTCGGTGGCGGCCTCGTGGACGAGGCGGCCGTACTCCTCGATGTTGCCGACGCTGAGCCGGCTCACCGGTCCGCAGACCGAGATGGAGCCGTAAACCCGGCCGGTCGCCTCGTGGACGGCCGCCGCGACCGACGCCGCCCCCTGCTGGCGCTCACCGAGGCTCACGGCGTAACCGCGCTGCCGGATGGTCTCCAGCTCGTCGGCGAGCCTGGCCGGGTCCTGGATCGTGATCCCGGTCAGCGCCTCAAGCTGCTGCGAGGACAGGTAACCACGGATCTCCTCAGCCTCCATCGCGGCCAGGATCGCCTTCGACGACCCGCCGGCGTGGAGCGGGTAGAGCCGCCCGAGCTGCACCGACATGCGGATCTCCTGCGGTGAGAGCACCTGGGTGAGATACATGCGCTGAGTGCCGTACCGCACCGAGAGGGTCGCGGTCTCCTTGGTGTGGGCGACCAGCCGTTCGAGGTAGGGCTGGGCGATCCTCGGCACCTCCATCTGCGCCATCGCCGCCAGGCCCACGCTCACCGCGCCGGGCCCCAGGCGGTAACGCCGGGTGCGCTCGTCGAAGGAGAAGAAGTCGGCCGCCACGAGGGTGCGGACCACCCGGTGGACCACCGCCTTGCTCAGCCCGAGCGACCTGGCCAGCTCGGAGACGCCGATGTCGGGCTCCTTCGCCGCCGCGACGGCGAAGATCACCTGCAGTGCCCTCTCGACACCGCTGCTGGTCTGCCCGTCGTCGGCAGGGGTCCCGTTCGCCGTACTCTCCTCCGCCCGCACAAGCTCAGAGCATAGCCCGCCCCCGACTCGTCCGGCCTCACCCATCCCTGATACAAATGTCCGGATGGCGAAGACTTCCCTGGTGGTGGGGGGTGCGGGTGGCATCGGCCGTGCCTGCGCCGACCGCCTGCGCGCCCTCGGTCACGACCTGATCGTCATCGACAGAGCCCTCGGCCACGACGCGAGCGACCCCTCCTCGGTACGTGAGGCACTCGGTGACACCCCGATCCTGGACAACGTCGTCCACGCCGCCGGCTCCGTCGGCGAGGGCGGCATCGAGGACCTCGACCTGGCCCAGTGGCGCCGGGTGCTCGACGACAACCTGACCTCCGCCCTCGTCGTCACCCAGGCGGCGCTCCCCCTGATGGGCGAGGGCGGCTCGGTCGTCCTGTTCAGCTCGGTCAACGGCCGCCACGGCGGCAACCGCCTGTCAGGACCCGCCTACGCCACCGCGAAGGCCGGGCTGATCGGCCTCACCCGCCACCTGGCCAAGGACCAGGCGGCGAGGGGGATCCGGGTGAACGCGGTGGCCCCCGGCCCGGTGGCGACCCCGATGCTGACCCGCCTGTCCGAGGAGGAGATGGACGCCCTGCGACGCCAGATCCCCCTCGGCCGGGTGACCCGCCCCGAGGAGATCGCCGGCACGGTCGAGTGGTTGTGCTCCTCCTCCGCCGCCTCGGTCACCGGGGCGGTGATCGACGTCAACGGCGGCATGTGGATGGGCTAGCCCCGTACGGGGACGGGGCTCACCAGTCGTAGAAGCCCTTGCCCGTCTTGCGCCCGAGGTGTCCTGCGGCGACCAGCTCGCGCAGGATGCGGGGAGGTTCGAAGCGCGCTCCCAGTTCGCGGGCGAGATGTTCGGCGATGGCGAGCCGGACGTCGAGTCCGACGACGTCGGTCGTTCTCAAGGGGCCCAGGGGGTGCTTGTAGCCGAGCGTCATCGCCGTGTCGATGTCTTCCGCCGACGCGACCCCCTCCTCCAGCATCCGCATCGCCTCCAGGGCGATGGCCACCCCCAGCCGGCTGCTCGCGAACCCCGGCGAGTCCCTCACCGTGATCGCGGTCTTGCCGAGGGCGGTCACCCAGGTCTGCGCGTCCGCGACGAGATCCCGTGAGGTCTTGGTGCCGACGACGACCTCCACCAGTTCGCTGGCCGGTACGGGGTTGAAGAAGTGCAGGCCGACGAAGCGTTCCGGCCGGGCCAGGTTCCGGGCCAGGTCGTCGATCGACAGGCTGGAGGTGTTGGTGGCGAGCACGGCGTCCGTCGCGACCTCCTCCACGTCGCGCAGCACTCGCCGCTTGAGGTCGGGATCCTCGGGGACCGCCTCGATCACCAGGGCGCACGCCCCCAGCAGGGTGTGGTCGGTGGTGACGACCAGCCGTGAGAGGAGCTCGGTCGCGGGCGCGGGGAGTTTCCCCCTCCGCTCGGCGTTCGCCACGCTGCCCTCCACGCGCTCGCGGGCGGCCCGTACGGTGTCGTCCGAGGTTTCGACGATCCGCACGTCGGCCCCGGCCAGCAGGAACGCGTGCGCGATGCCCGCGCCCATACGCCCGCCGCCGTACACCCCCACCTTCGACGGAGCGCTGTTGGACCGCATCATGATCACTTCCCTGCTTCGGTGACGTTTTCCAGTACGACGGCGAGGGCCTGTCCCACGCCGATACAGATGGCCGCGACGCCCCAGCGCTCCCCTTCCGAGGCGAGGCGCCGGGCGAGCGTGCCGAGGACGCGCGCGCCCGAGGCGCCGAGCGGGTGCCCGATCGCGATCGCGCCGCCCTTGGTGTTGACGATGTCGGGGTCGATCTTCCAGGCGTCGACGCAGGCGAGTGACTGCGCGGCGAAGGCCTCGTTGAGCTCGACCGCGCCGACGTCGGACCAGCCGATCCCCGCCCTCGCCAGGGCGACCCTGGCCGCCTCGACCGGTGCGAATCCGAAGTCCTGAGGATCCAGCGCGTGGACTCCCCGGCCCGCGAAGCGGGCCACCGGGTCGGAACCGATGAGCGATCCGGCTTCCTCCGACCCGATGACCAGGGCAGCCGCCCCGTCGCTGAGCGGGGACGCGTTGCCCGCCGTGATGGACCCGTCCGGCCGGAACGAGGGCTTCAGCCCGGCCAGCGTCTCGGGGGACGAGTCGGGTCTGATGCCTTCGTCCCTGTGCAGTCCGGTGTGCTCCACCGGAACGACCAGACCGTCGTAGAACCCGTCTTCCCAGGCGGCGTGGGCGAGCCGGTGCGAGCGCGCCGCGAACTCGTCCTGCCGCTCGCGGGTGATGCCGTACCTGTCGGCCAGCTGCTCGTTGCACTCGCCCAGGGAGACCGTCCACTCCTTCGGCATACGCGCGTTGACCAGCCGCCAGCCCAGCGTCGTGGAGACCGCGCTGAGGTCACCCGCGGGATAGCCGCGCCTGGGCTTGGGGAGCACCCATGGCGCCCGCGTCATCGACTCGGCACCGCCGGCCACGACGACCTCGGCGTCACGCGCCTCGATCATCCGGGACGCCGTCATCGCCGCGTCCAGCGACGAGCCGCAGAGCCGGTTCACCGTCGAGCCCGGCACCGAGGTGGGCAGCCCGGCGAGCAACACCGCCATGCGCGCGACGTTGCGGTTGTCCTCGCCGGCGCCGTTGGCGTTGCCGTAGATCACATCGTCGATGAGTGCGGGGTCCAGCGCCGGCACCGTGTCGAGCACCCCCGTGAGCGCGGCCGCGGCCAGGTCGTCGGGACGTACCTCGGCGAGGGCGCCGCCGAAACGGCCGAACGGCGTACGGACGGCGGCGTAGAGAAACGAGGCGGTCACCCGTGGAGTCCTTCCTTCATGGTGCGAACGTGGTGCGGGCTCGGTTCCGGCCCGGTTTCCGGCCCGGTGCGGGCCTGCGGCGGGCCCGGTGCGAGCCCGGTGCGGGCCTGTGGCGGGCCCGATGCGGGCCTGGTCACCGGCCCGGTGCGCGGCGCCGGGCACGCGGATCGGCGCGGCCTGATCGTGGCGGCCTGATCGTGGCGGCCTGATCGTGGGGAGGCTCAGCCCAGGCCCGTCGTCAACACGACCTTGCCCTTGACCCGGCCCTCCTTGACGTACTGCAGGGCGTCGCCGGCCTTCTGGAGCGGGAACGTCGTGTCGACCGCCGCGTCGACCTTCCCGTCGACGAACAACCGGAACACCTCGGCCATGGTCGAGCGCATCAGCTCCGGCATCCGGTCGCGGTAGTCGCTGCTCTGGAGTCCCACGATGCTGATGCTCTTCACCAGGATGTGTCCCGGCTTGATGGGGTTCTGGCCGCCCGAGGCGAATCCGACGATCACGATGCGCCCCTCCCAGGCGGTCGCCCGGATGATCTGGGTGAGGAAGTCACCGCCGAGCATCTCAAGGACCACGTCGACGCCCCTGCCGTCGGTGGCCGCGAGCAGGTCGTCGCGCAGCGTCTCCGGGGTGGAGGTGAGCACGACGTCCGCGCCCTGCCGGCGGGCCAGCTCCGCCTTCGCGTCGTCCTGAGCCAGCGCGATCACCCGCGCGCCGTACGCCTTGGCGAGCTGGACGCCGGCGGAACCGACGCCTCCGCCCGCACCGGTGACCAGAACGGTCTCCCCCGCCTTCATCCGGCCTCGGCGCAGCAGCCCGAAGTAGGCGGTGGAGTAGACGAGGCCGGAGGCGGCCGCCGACTCGTAGGACATCGCGTCGGGCAACTCCATGACCAGTTCCTCGGGGACGCGCAGCTGCTCGGCGTAGCCACCGAACTCGACCAGCGCCAGGACACGCTGGCCGACCCGGAGCCGTTCGACGCCCTCACCGACCGCCTTGACGCGCCCCGCCGCCTCCTTGCCGGGGCTGAAGGGTCGTTCCGGCAGGTTCTGGTATTTGCCCTCGACGACGAGAATGTCGGGGAAGTTGACGCTGACCGCACCGACCTCGATCACGACCTCGCCCGGACCGGGCACCGGGTCGGGCACGTCTTCGACGACGAGGCTGGTCGGGGGGCCGAACTCCTTGACGAGTGCAGCGCGCATGGATGTCTCCTTCGGTTGGTCGGGCGTCAGGACCAGGGCGACTCTTCGCCCAGATCGGCGAGTGCGGGGTAGGGCACGGTGCCGGGTCCTTGACGTAGCGTCGGCGAGATGGGGCTGGGGAGGGTCGCGAACGAGTCCCGCGTCCCGGGTGCGGACACCCGCTCGGGCGCGTCGATGTCGACGAGGTTCGCCAGGACCGCCTCGTCCCACGTCGCGACGACGACGGTGCACACGTCCTCACCGTCGAGTACGGACCGCCAGTGGTCGGCGGGCTCGGAGGCGAACCGTCCGGCCAGCGCGTCGATCACGGCCTGCTCCTGCCCGTGGTCGTCGTGGAACCTCGGGTCGAGTCCCACCAGCTCGACCAGCCGGTCCCAGAACTTCTGCTCCAACGCCGCGCAGGCGACGTGACGGCCGTCCGCGGTCTCGTACACCTGGTAGCGCGGGCTGCCGCCGGTGAGGAGTTCGGCGCCGGGGCGAGGCCAGCCTCCGCCCGCCTGGTGGGTGGCGAGGTAGCCGTACGCGAGGACCTGCAGGTTGTGGGTGATCGAGATCTGCAGGTGGACCGGGTCGCCGGTGACGTCCCGCTGTCGCAGGGCGAGCAGGATGTTGACGACAGCGGGGTAGGTGCCGCCGGCGATGTCGGCGAGCACGGTCACGGGCAGGCCGGGTGATCCGGCGCCGTCGACGCTCACCCCGAGCAGGGCGGACTCGGCGAGATAGTTCAGGTCGTGGCCCGCGCGGGTGGCTCGTGGACCCGTCGGGCCGTACCCGCTGATGGAGCAGTAGACGACGTCGGGGTTGACGGCGCGCACGTGCTCGTACCCCAGGCCGAGCCGGTCGGCGACGCCCGGCCGAAACTGCTCGACCACGACGTCGGCCTCGGCGGCGAGTTCGAGCACGCGGTCCCGCTGGACGGGGTCCTTGAAGTCCGCGGCGTATGCCCGTTTCCCACGGTTGAGTACCGCGTAGTTCGCACTCGCCTCGCCGAAGCGCGGCTGGTAGGTGCGCATCTCGTCCCCGCGGCCCGGCCGTTCGAGCTTGACGACATCGGCGCCCGCGTCGGCCAGCATCAGGGTCGCGAGGGGTCCTGGCAGCAGGGTGGAGAGGTCCAGGACCTTCACTCCGTGCAGGGGGAGCCGAGGCCGCGAGGTCGGTACGGGGGATGTCATGACGCCTCGGCCTCACGGAGCGGCCCCAGACCGACGAGGGTACGGGCGGTGAGAGCGGTGGCGGCCTGGGTGTCCGTCGCCGCGCGCAGCGAGACCGCGTCGCGCAGGTGGCGTTCGACGGGGTACTCGGTCAGGTAGCCGTAGCCGCCGTGGGACTGCAGGGCCGCGGCGGCCACCTCGATCGCGGCGTCGCAGGCGTGGCGCACGGCGGCGAGTGTCCGCACCGAGCCCTCGACGTCCCCGCCGCCCTTGCCTCCTCGGTCGCCCCCGACGCCCTCGTCCGCGGCGAACGCCACCGCCAGCGCCACCGAGGTCCGCATCGCCTGGTCGAGCAGCGACTGCCGCACGGTCGGCAGATCGGTGAGGGGTCCGCCGAACTGGTGACGCTCCGCGGCGTAGGCGGCCGCGGCGTCGGCGGCGGCCCCGGCGATCCCCGCGGCGACCGCCGCGGCGC
Source organism: Streptosporangium sp. NPDC006930 (assembly GCF_040635605.1). Classification (NCBI taxonomy): domain Bacteria; kingdom Bacillati; phylum Actinomycetota; class Actinomycetes; order Streptosporangiales; family Streptosporangiaceae; genus Streptosporangium; species Streptosporangium sp. NPDC006930. Next base: position 43,994 of record NZ_JBEYID010000020.1, read on the forward strand.
CCTGGCGCAGTCGTGTCCGTGCCGCGGCGACGTCGACGTTCCCCATCCGGTGAACCGCGCCCACGGGAACGTTGTCCTTGAGCCGCACCGATCGTGTCAGGGCGCCGCCCAGCCCGGTCCGCTCCAGCGGCCGGGCGGTCATCGCCTCCGGCCCGACCAGCACCGCGGTGTCGTCGTCGCCGAGCAGCAGCAGGTAGGGGGCCTCGGCGGCCGGATCGATCCGGTCCACGGAACCGCTGAGCGTCTCCGCGGACCAGTCCAGCCGTACCTGCGGCGACATCGCGTCCACGACGGCGATCGCCGCGGCGGCCGTGTGCACGGCGGCGACCACGTCGGAGAACCGGTCGTCGCCGCCGAGGACGTCGACCGCCGCGTGCGCCTGGGTGGCCGCCCAGCCGAGGGCCGGCCAGGCACGTCCCAGCCGCTCCATCGCCACGGCGGTGGTGAGACGGCCGGCTCCGCCGCCGCCGTGCCGCTCGTCGGTACCGATGGTCCAGACGCCCAGTTCGGCGAGCTCGGCCGCGAGCCCGCCGACGACGTCCGCGTCGTCGGACAACACCACGTCGTGATCGGCGACGAAGGCGTCCAGCATCGCCACCAGGTCGCGCTGCTCCTCGTCGAGGGCAGGGCCGAGCCGGCTCATCGTGTTCCTTTCCGCGTGGAGATCCCCGCCGTGAGGTGCGGAGACGACATCACGACCAGAAGCTTTCCGGGTTGGGCGCGCGACGCTCGCCGAACGAGTCGCTCAGCTCGTGGGCCTCACGGGTCTGCAGGTAGAAGGACAGCTGCTGGTCGTGGGCCATCCGCGCCTGGCCGGAAACGCCGTTGTGGCGAGCCGAGAACGCGGCCTTCATCCCGGCGATCGCCATCGGACCGCGGGAGGTGAGTGCGCGGGTCACCTCGGTGACCCGCTCACGCAGCCGGTCGGCGGGCACGACCTCGTTGACCAGCCCCATCGCCAGCGCTTCCTCGGCGGAGTACTTCTGGTTGAGGTACCACATCTCCTTGGCGCGCTTGCGGCCGATGGTGTCCTCCAGATACCAGGATCCGTAACCGGCGTCGAAGCTGCCCACCATGGGTCCGACCTGCCGGAAGACCGCGTTCTCCGAGGCGATCGTGAGGTCGCACACCGTGTGGAGCACGTTGCCGCCGCCGACGGCGAACCCGTTCACGGCGGCGACCACGGGCTTGGGGACGGTGTCGAGCGCCTGGTAGACGTCGACGATCGGCAGGACCTGCGACTGGTCCAGCGAGGTGACCGGGTCGTGCTCGCCTCCGATGCAGAAGAACTTCTCTCCCGCCCCGGTGAGGACCGCGGCGCGCAGGGCGGGGTCGAGGCGGAAGCGCTGGAGCGCGTCGAACAGCTCCAGGCAGGTCCGGTGGCGGAACTTGTTCCCCGCCTCAGGCCGGTTGATCGTGATCGTGACGACCGGGCCTTCGAGGTCGATGAGGATGTCCTCGTAGTGCGACGGTTTCATCGGGTCCTCTTCTCTCCGGCGCGGAAACCCTTGCCGTTCTTGGTGCCGAGACGGCCGGCGGCGACCATCTGCCGCAGCAGCGGAGGCGGCGCGTAGCGGTCGTCGGAGGTGGCGGCGTACGCGTTCTCCGTGGCGTGCAGGTGCACGTCGAGGCCGATCATGTCGAGCATCTCCAGCGGGCCCGACCTGTAGCCCAGCCCCAGCTTGAGCGCCAGGTCGATGTCCTCGGCGGTGGCGAGCCCCTCGTCGTACTCCTGGATGACGTCGTTGAGGTACGGAAGGAGCAGCGCGTTGATCAGGAACCCGGGGCGGTCCTTCACGACGACGGGCTGCTTGCCCTCCAGGCTGTTCACGAGCGTGACGAGCCGGTCGATGAGGCCCTGGTCGGTCTGCAGGGCGCGAACCACCTCGACGGTGCGCATCACCGGTGCCGGGTTGAAGAAGTGCAGCCCGGCGACCCGCGCGGGGTTGGGCAGCAGGGCCGCGAGCTCGGTCACCGACAGCGCCGAGGTGTTGGTCAGGATCGGGGTCTCGTCGCCGACGGCGAGGGCGGCGGCGGCGAGGACCTCGCGCTTGACCTCAAGGTTCTCGGTCACCGACTCGATGACGAGGTCCACGCCGGTCAGGTCGCCCGGTGACGTGACGGTGGTGATGCGGGCGAGCGTGGCCCGTTTCTCCTCGTCGCTCACCTTGCCGCGGGCCACGCCACCGTCGAGGAAGGCGCCGATCGCGGCGACGCCCGCTTCGGCTCGTGTCCGGTCGGCCTCCACGGCGACGACGTCGCGGCCGGACATGGCGAACACCTGGGCGATGCCGCCGCCCATGGTTCCCAGGCCGACCACTCCGATTCTGTGGAACTGGTTCATCGTCTGCCTCCTTCAGGATCCGAAGAGCCGGGTGTCGTCGTACTCGTAGAAGCCGCGACCGGTCTTGCGGCCGAGGTCGCCGGCCGCGACCATCCGCTCGACCATCGGCGGCGGGAAGAAGCGCGGGTCGCGCAGTTGCTCGTACAGCCGCGTCGCGACCTGCTGGTGGATGTCGAGGCCGACGATGTCGAGCAGCCGGAAGGGGCCCATGGGGTGGCCGACGGCACCGAGCACCGCGGCGTCGATGTCCTCCTTGGTGGCCACGCCCGCCTCAAGCGCCCGGATGCACGAGTTCTCCCACGGGATGAGGAACCTGTTCACGATGAACCCGGGGCTGTCCTTGGTGACGACGCTCACCTTGCCGAGGGAGCCGAGGAACTCCTCGGTCGCCTTGTGCGCCCAGCCGGCGGTGTGCCGTCCGTCGGCCACCTCGACGAGTTTCATCAGCGGCGCGGGGTTGCAGTAGTGGGTGCCGACGACCCGTTCCGGCAGGCGCGACCCGGACGCGATGCCGGTGACCGAGAGCGTCGAGGTGTTGGTGTGGAACAGCGTCGAGTCCGACACGATCTCGTCGAGGCGGCCGAACATCTCCTTCTTCACCCGCAGGTCCTCGAAGACCGCCTCGACCACCACGTCGCAGGGCGCCAGGTCGGTGAGGTCGGTGCTGCCCACGAGGGCGTCCTTCGCCTTCTGCGCCGCTCCGGCGTCCATCTTGCCGAGCCGGACGCCCTTGTCGAAGAAGCCGTGCACGGTCTCGATGCCGCGTTTGAGGTTGTTCTCGTCGACGTCGAAGAGGATGGTCCGGTGCCCGGCTCGCGCCATCACGATGGCTATGCCGGAGCCCATGGTGCCGGCGCCGAGCACGGCGACGGTCTTGCTCTCGTTCCTCACGGGGTCTCCTCCTCGCTGTGGCTGTGGCTGTGGCCGGTCATCGGACACTCTGGCCGCCGTCGATGACGATGACCTCTCCGGTCATGAAGTCCGAGGCGCTACCGGCGAGCAGCAGCAGCCACGGCCTGAGCTCGTCCGGCTCGCCGATGCGACGTGCCGGGATGGTTCGCACGACCTTCGCCAGGACGTCGGCGTCCTCGCGCATCCCCGCGTTGAGCGGGGTGGCGAAGTATCCCGGCGCGATCGCGTTGACCTGCACTCCCGAGCGCGCCCACTCGATCGCCATCGAGCGGGTGAACCCGATCACGGCCGCCTTGGAGGCCGAGTAGGCGGCGTGGTCGGCGACGCCCTGGAGCGCGAAGTTGGAGGCGATGTTGATGACCTTGCCCGCCCCCTGGGCCACCATGTGCCGGCCGGCCGCCCGGGTGGCGAGGAAGGTGCCGCGCAGGTTGGTCGCCACGACGCGGTCCCACTCGGCGGCCGACTGGTCGAGCAACGGCGTGGACGCGACGATCCCGGAGTTGTTGACGAGCACGTCGACGCGCCCGAAGGTCTCCACGGTCGCCGCGACCATGCGTTCCACCGCCGCCTCGTCGGTGATGTCGGTCGGGCAGGCGAGCGCCCGGCCTCCGGCGTCACCGGCCTCCTCGACGAACGTGTCGAGCTCCGCGGCGGTGCGTGCCGCGACCGTCACCGAGGCTCCGGCGTCGACGAGCGCCGCCGCCATCGAGCGGCCGAGCCCGCGACCGGCTCCCGTGACGATCGCGACCTTGCCCTGCAGGTCGCTCATGTCACTCCCTTCATCGAGCGGGTGATCTCGCGGCCGATCAGGATCCGCTGGATCTCGTTCGTGCCGTCGTAGATCTGGGTCACCTTGGCGTCGCGCAGGCAGCGTTCGACGCCCAGGACCGCGAGGTCGCCGTAGGGACCCAGGATCCGGGTGGCCTCGACCGCCGCGGCGAAGCCCAGGTCGGTGCACGACTGCTTCATCATCCCGATCTGCCCGGTCGAGATGTCGCCGGCGGCGTCCGCTTGGCGGGCCACCGCGTGCAGGAGCAGCCTGCCCTGCAGGATACGTCCGCGCAGGTCGGCCAGCGCGAAGACGTGCTCGTCCGGCAGGCGCGTCCCGTGCGTCCTGGTCAGGATGGCGAGCGTGCGCGCGTAGGCGGCTCGGGCCAGCCCGACGCCCTGCGCCGCCGCGCTGATCCGTGACTTCACGACCGAGTTCATGACCACCCGCCAGCCTTCGCCTTCCGCGCCCAGGCGGTGGTCGGCCGGGACGCGCACGTCGTCGAAGAAGAGTTCGGCGGTGCTTGAGCCGTGCATGCCCATCTTGTCGAACGGCCGGCCGGGACGGACGCCGTCCCAGCCGCCGTCGACGACGAAGGCGCTGACGCCGTCGCGGCCGAGGGACTTGTCGGTGGTCGCGAAGCAGACGATCACGCCGGCCCTGTCACCGGTGGTGATGAAGGTCTTGGAACCGTTGAGCCGGTAGCCGTCCCCGACGGGCTGAGCGGTGGTGCGCAGGCCGGACACGTCGCTGCCGGCGTTCGGCTCGGTGATGCCGAGCGCCCCGTACGCCGATCCGTCGAGCAGGCCGGGAACGTAACGCCGTGCCAGGTCGTCGCTTCCGGCGATCATGATGGGGTACGCCGCGTGGGTCTGCGTCATGAACACCAGGGACGTGGCGGCGCAGCCCGCGGTGATCTCCTCCATCGCGACGGCGTAGGCGACGTTGGTGTCTCCGGTTCCCCCCAGGCTCTCCGGGAAGATCAGACCCATCAGGCCCGCCCGGGCGAGCGCCTGGACGCTGTCGTGGGCGAAGGCGTGGGTGCGGTCGACGTCGTGGGCTCGCGGCGCCACCTCGCGGGAGACGACGTCTCGGGTGAGGGCGCGCACCTCCAGCTCCCTGCCGCTCAGCGCGGCGTCGACGACGGGTTCGTCGAGCCGCTCGTGAAGGGCCAGGTACGCCTTCGGGTCGGTGTCGAGGTCGAGTCGTTCCAGTCGTTCCGGGCTCACGCGGACTCCCCTGGTGGGGACGCGGGGCCGGTGAACCGGGGCGGGCGCCGCTCCAGGAAGGCGGTGATCCCCTCGTCGGACTCGGCGCCGGCGACGGCGAGTGCCGCCAAACCGGTCTCCATCTGGAGTCCGGCGTCGAGCCCGGCGTCCCGGCCGCATTCGAGGGCGGTGAGGATGGAGCGGACCGCGATCGGCCCCTGGGCGGCGATCTTCTCCGCGAGTGCCGTCGCGGTGGCCATGAGGTCGGCGGGGGCGACGGGAGGGATCGGGGTGAGCCCCAGCTGGTGGGCGCGTTGCGCGTCCAGCCGCGCCCCGGTGAGCATGAGATGCGCGGCCGCGGGGGCGCCGATCACGCGGGGCAGCCGCTGTGTGCCGCCGTAACCGGGGGTCAGACCGAGCCCGGACTCGGGCAGCCCGAGGGAGGCCCCGGTCGACAGGACCGGGAACGTCGAGGCGAGCACGAACTCGAAGCCGCCGCCGAGCGCGACGCCGTTGACCGCCGCGATCACGGGTACGGTCGCCCGTTCGATGTCCCGCAGGACCCGCTGTCCGGTGCGGAGCGTCTCGTGGGCGCGGTCCGCGCTCATCCCGGCGAGTTCCTTGAGGTCGGCGCCGGCGCAGAACGCCTTATCTCCGCTCCCGGTGACGACGACGGCGCGGACCGCAGGGTCGGCGTCGGCGTCGAGGACCGCGGCACGCAGCCGGGACAGGACCTCGGCGTTGAGCGCGTTGTACGCCTCCGGCCGGTTGATGGTCACGATCGTGACCGGGCCGGTCCGCTCGACGAGGACGGTCTCGGACGGGGTCATGACGCGACCTCCGCTGTCTCCAGACCGATGACGCGCGCTGCCGCGAGCTCGTCGATCTGCTCCTGTGTGTATCCCAGATCCAGCAGGGTCGTCCGGGTGTCCGCCCCCAGCGCGGGGAACCGCTCGTTGCGCGGTTTCTCCTGCGAGGCGAGGCGGAACGGGCTGCGAACGCTGACGAGGTCGTCGTGGCCCCCCGGGACGGGAAGGATCGCGCCACGCGCCACGACCTGGGGGTCCTTCGTGACCTCGGAGAGGGTCTGCACCAGCGCGGCCGGCACCTCGACGTCGGCGAGGAGCCGGAGCCACTCCGCGGCGGGCCGCGTGGCGAGTCGTCGCGCGACCAGTTCGGTGATTCGTGAGCGGTCGGCACGACGGCTCGCGTTGTCCGACAGCCCCGGATCGGCACCCAGCTCGGGAAGCTCGATGGCACCGCAGAACCGCTGCCACATGGAGTCGTTGCCGATCGCGATCACGATGGTCCGGTCGGCGGCCTCGAAGGGCTGGTACATGGCGAGGACCGAATCGGTGCCGCCGCTGGGCGCCGGCTCCGGCTCGCCGGCGAGGAACGCGGCGACACGCGGCGCCATCAGGGCGAGGTCGGTGTCGAGCAGGGACACGTCGATGGCATCGCCCTGTCCGGTACGGCACTGACGGACCAGTGCCGCGTTGACGGCGATCGCCGCGGCCATCCCCGTCGCCACGTCGGAGAGCGCGGTCGAGACGCGCTGGGGTGCCCCGCCCTTCTCCCCGGTGACCGACATCAGCCCGGACCGCGCCTGGGCGACGAGGTCGTATCCGGGCAGGTCGCTGTCGGGACCAGTGAGGCCGAACCCGGACATGGCGCAGTACACCAACCGGGGGTTGCGGCGCCGGAGGGTCTCACCGTCGATCCCGATGCGGCTGAGCTTCGCGGGGTTCATGTTCTGCAGGAAGACGTCCGCGGTGTCGAGCAGCCGCAGGAGCACCTCGCGGCCCTCGGGCGCGCTGAGGTTGAGGACGACCGACCGCTTGTTGCGATTGGCGGAGGCGAACCACGCCGAGACCCCGTCGACGAACGGCGGGCCCCAGGACCTGGCGTCGTCCCCGCTGCCGGGGCGTTCCACCTTGATCACTGTCGCGCCGAGGTCGGCGAGGTACATCGCGGCGGTGGGGCCGGCGTAGGAGGTGGTCATGTCGACCACGCGCACGCCGTCGAGAGGCCCCGACGGCTCGTCCACAGGCCCACTGCTGGTGTCCAATGAAATCACCTACTAATAATGTTGGACATTTACCGATTGGTCAACACCGTCTGCTTTGTCCTCATCGAGCTCAGGAGGTGTCGGACGGTCCGGCCGACACCAGGTCCGACACCAGAGCCGACGCCAGGACGGCGACCCCGGACAGGACCGGACGGTCCGACTGGCGGGCCTCGACGCGTACGGACTCCCGGGTGTCGCCACGCTCGAACCGCACCCGGATGGGCGCTCCGGGCAGCATCGGCGCCTGGAACCGGCACTCGAACGAGGCGAGGCGGCCTCCGTGACCGTCCGCGTGGCGCCCGAGATAGGTGGCCACGTATCCGTAGACGTACATGCCGTGCAGGATCACACCGGGCAGGCCGACGCGGCTCGCCACCGCCTCGTCGAGGTGCACGGCACTGTGGTCCCTGGAGACCCGCGCGTAGTCGCGAGGTACGTCGGCGGCCGGCTCCCACACGAGAGGGGCGGGTACGGGGACCTCACCCACGGGCACGGAGGCCTCACCCATGACGCAGAGCCTGGGTGCTGGTGCCGCGCAGGCACATCCGGCCGTCTTCGGTGAAGGACTCGGTCTCCACATCGAAGAAGACGGCACGCGCGCCCTCCTTGATACGGCCGATCCAGGCTCGGGTCTCGATCGAGGCGCCCACCGTGATGGGCGCGTGCCACGTCAGGGCCTGCGCCGCGTGGACGTTGTGGTCGAACGGCAGGTCGAGGCGGTGATCGTGCAGTACGCCGAGTACGGCGCGCATCGTGAGAGCGACGGACAGGCCGGGCGGCACCTCCCGAATGCCGCCGGTGAGATCTTCCCTGCCACGGTCACCGACATCGGCGCGGTCCTCCCCGTCGTGGTCGCCGACATCGGCGAGGCCTTCCCCGCCGTGGTCGCCGACGTCGGGGCCGTCCGGCGGCGGGGTGCCGCCGGCCACCGCTTCCTTTTCGCGGTCACCGAAAACGGATCGGCCGGCCGGAACGTCGCAGAGGCGGGCGTGGCCGAGCGCGTCGGCGGGCTCGATGATCTCGCGGGTCCGCCACGACTCCTGGCGCTCACGCAGCGCGGTGAGCCGGGCGAGCACCGGAGCGGGATCCCAGGTCCCTGTCATTGGGGCGCCGTCTCCACCAGTGCCAGCCGCTGACGGAGCTCGACCTTGCGGATCTTCCCGCTGGGCGTCTTGGGCAGGCTCGGCACCAGCACCAGGCGCTCCGGCAGGAAGTGCCTGGACACGCCGTTGTCGAGCAGGTGCCGGTTGAGCTCGTCGAGGGTCAGATCATCGGTGCGGGAGTGCACCACGGCGCAGGCCCGCTCGCCGAGACGCTCGTCGGGAACGCCGACGACGGCCACGTCGACGACATCGGGGTGGGTGTAGAGCACGCTTTCCACCGCGACCACGGGGATGTTCTCCCCACCGCGGATGACGATGTCCTTGCTGCGCCCTTCGAGGTAGACCAGCTGGTTCTCGTCGATGCGGGCGGTGTCGCCGGTGTCGAACCAGCCCTCCGCGTCGATCTCCTCGCGGGTCCTGTCGGGCAGGCCCTGGTAACCCAGGAAGAGTCCCGCGCTGCGAACCTGCATCCGTCCCGGCGTGTTGGCGGCCACGGGCTCGCCGTCCGTCCCGACGATGCGGACTCCGACGCCGGGCACCGCCCGGCCGTCGCTCGCGAGCTCAGGGTCGGACATACCGGGTCGGCAGGAAACCCCGATCCCGATCTCGGTCATTCCCCATGCGGAGCCCACCCAGCAGCCGAAGGCACTGCGCCCGGCACCGGGGAGCGCACGCGGGACCGGCGATCCCGTCGTGATGACGGCGCGCAGCGCGCAGCGCGGGTCACCGACGAGATCTGTGGTGAGCAGGTCCTGGAGGAACGTCGGGGCACCGAAGAACACCGTGGCCCCTTCCTCGCGCAGGAAGGTCGCGGCCGTCGCCGGGCTCCACTTCTCCAGGTAGACGGCCGTCCCCCTGAGGTAGGCGGTCATCAGGACTCCCCACAGGAAGCCGCTGTGGTGGCCGACGGGTGAGACCACGGCGTTCACCACCGGGGCGCCGAGGTTCTCCGCCCCGAAGTAGGCCAGCCAGTTCCTGAGCACCGCGATCAGGGTCTGGTTGGTGTTCATCACCCCCTTGGGAGCGCCCGTCGTACCGGAGGTGAAACCGATGTGGCACAGGGCACGAGGGTCCACGGCGGGGAGTCGCGCGCCGGCGGCGGACGGGGCGGCCAGATCCCCGAGCGCGATCTCGCCCTCGCCCCTGCCCGAGTCGCCACGCACGACGACCAGCGGCGCCACCTCTCCGTACGAGGCTCGCACGACCTCCAGCGGGGTGGCGCTCGCGACCCGTTCCTGCGTCACCACCACCTTCGCGCCGGTCGAGGCGAGGATGTGGCTGACCTCCTTGGTGCCGTAGGCGACCGGGATACCGGTGTAGACGGCGCCGGCGCGGTTGATGGCGAAGATGAGTGCGGCGAACTCGATGCAGTTCGGCAGCATGACCACGACGGAGTCACCCTCGGAGACTCCCCGGGCCCGCAGGCCCACGGCGAGATCGGTGACGTAGGCGTCGAGCTCGGCGTAGGTCATCGCGCGGCGGCTTCCCCCCGGGCCTGCGGAGTCGACCGCCGCGGTCAGCTCCGGGTGTGCGACGGCCGCGTCGGCGAGCAGGGAGGTCAGCGTCTGTGAGGTCCACTGGCCGCTGGACTCGTAGGTGGTCGCGAGATCCCGGGTCAGCCTGCTGTCCGGGCGGATGCCCGGGTGCTCGCCCGCGGCGGGTGTGTTCTGCGAACTCACGATGCGCTCCTCATTGGTTGGTGTTGCTCGACCGCTCAGCGCGCGGTCTCTCCTCCGTCGACGGTCAGCACGGCTCCGGTGAGAAACGTGCTGCGGGGGTCGCACAGTGGTCCCATCGCGGCCACGACGTCGTCGACCGTCCCGAACCGGCGCGCGGGCACGGCCCTCGTCACACGGGCGCTCTGTTCGGGGTCCGCGCGGATGCTCGCGTTGAGGTCTGTCGCGATGAACCCGGGGGCGATGGCGTTGACCTGGACGCCGTGGCGCGCCCACTCGACCGCCATGCTACGTGTGAACGAGACGACGGCCGCCTTCGACGCGCAGTAGGCGGCGTGCCCGCTCACCCCTTTGAACGCGTAGTTCGAGGCGACGTTCACGACCCGCCCTGAGCCCTGGGCGGTGAGGAAGGCCCCCGCGGCGCGTGTCACCCGCACCGTGCCGAGGACGTTCGTTTTCCACACCGCGTCCCACGGCTCGTCACCGGCGTCCAGGAGAGAGCCCGAGGCGAGCACCCCCGCGCAGTTGACCAGGAGATCCAGCCCGCCGAGGCCGTCCACCGCCTCCGCGACGAAGCGTTCAATGGAGTCGTGATCGGAGACGTCGACGACGCGTGGGTGGGCGTTGCCCCCCTGGGCGGCGATCTCGTCGGCCACCGCGCTCAGTGCCGCGGAGTCCCGGCCGCCGATCGCGACCGTCGCGCCGGCCGCTGCCAGCGCTCGCGCGATCGCCCGGCCTATCCCCCTGCTGGCACCCGTGACGACGGCCCTTCGTCCGGCCAGATCCGGGAAACCCGACATGCTGTTGCTCCTCATCGCGCGGGGGCGTCTTTGCCGCCCTCTCTCGGGAACGAGTCGACCATGTCCGCGAAGCGGTGCCGAGTACGCATAATGTCGAACATTCATCACATAGGCAAGTACCATCCGGTAGTAGCTACGACATACTGCCGCCCTGGGAAGCCAGTAGACTTCTGGTTCGGCGGTTGACTGATGTAGGACACTTGTCAACCCCCCGGAAACGAGAGGCCCACATTGGAGACCTTTGGTGAGCCCCGTGCTCTTGGGCAGGCGGTCGTGCGCCCGCGCCAGCAGGTGGAGGACCGCATCCGTCGGGCGATCCTCGACGGCGAGCTCAAGCGCGGCGAGCGTCTCCCCTCCGAGACCGAGCTCGCACGTCAGTTCGAGGTGAGCAGGACGACGGTGCGCGAGGCGCTGCGCTCGCTGTCGACGCAGAACTTCATCGAGAAGGTCCCCGGAGCGGGGGGCGGCAGCTTCGTCCGGGCCGTGGACCACGAGGCACTCAGCGAGATGCTGTCGGAGTCCATGAAGAACCTGCTCAGCCTCGGCAGCATCGGGGCCGACGAGGTGCAGTCGGTGCGCGAATACCTTGAGGTCCCCGCGGTCCGGCTCGCCGCCGGCCACCGCAACGCGGAGGACCTCGCCCAGATGCACAAGATCATCGAGCGTCAGAAGTCGGTCCGCGTGACGGACCCGTCCGTGCCCCAGCTCGACGTCGACTTCCATTCCGCTGTCGCCCGCGCTTCCGGCAACCGAGTGCTGGGCTCCTTCGTCCAGGCCCTGCACGAGCAGACGATGCCCGTGCGGTTCCTCGATCTCTCCGAGCAGGTCGGCGCCGAGACCGTGCTCCAGCACCTGCAGATCGTGAAGGCGATCGAGGCGGGCGACGAGGACGCGGCCCAGAACGCCATGGTGACGCACCTTCGCTACCTGCAGGCTCACCGCGTGGCCGCGGCGGAGCGCATCTGACCCGGCGCCTCCGGCTCCGGCCCGCACGAGCACCGTTCACCCCCGTGCGACCCTGATTTCGGGCCCGCACGGGGCGTCTCTTCGATCGTGCGCCCCTGACTTCGGGCCCACACGGGGCGTCTCCTTGAGGGCGCCCCTGACTCCGGCCCGCACGGAGCGCCTCCGACCCGGCGCCCCCAACCCCCGGCCCGTACGGCGATTCGGCGCATCCCGACTCCGGCCCGCGCGGCCGAGAACACGTCGCAGTCCTCTCCCCCTTGCCGCACTCCGAACTGTCCGACAATAATCGGCTAGTCCTTAAATAGCCGACGCAGGGAGTGCACGATGGGTTTCGAGGGGCAGGTAGTGGTCGTGACCGGTGCGGCGGGAGGTCTGGGACGCTCGATCGCGGGCGAGTTCCTCGAAGCCGGCGCGAGCGTGGTGCTCACGGATCGGGACGCCGGCCGCCTGGAGGAGGTCTCCCTGCGGCTCGGCCTCCCCGACCGCGTCATGGTCCACGCCGGGGATCTGACCGACGAGGAGGACGTCGTCGGCCTCGCGGAGGCGACGGCCGGCAGGTTCGGGACCTGCCACGTGCTGGTGAACAACGCCGGCATCCTGGGCACCCCCGGGCCGTTGGCGTCGCTCTCCACGGCGGCGTGGAACGAGACGATCGCGGTGAACCTGACGGCCGCGATGCTCTGCACTCGCGAGCTGGGCCGTCTCATGATCGACAATGGCCGCGGCGCCGTCGTGAACATCGCCTCGGTGGGGGCGCACTCGCCGAACACCTCCCCCACCTACGGCGTCTCCAAGGCGGGCCTGGTCGCACTGACGCGACATACCGCCGTGGAGTGGGGCCCGCTGGGAGTGCGGGCGAACGCGGTGAGTCCCGGGTTCGTGCGCACGGAGATGTCGGCGGCCCACTACGCCGACCCCGATCTGCTCGCGTTGCGCACCCAGCTCACCCCGGTGCGCCGCATCGGCGGCGCGTCCGACATCGCGAGCGTGGTCGCCTACCTGGCGAGCGACGCCGCCGCGTTCGTCAACGGCCAGGAACTGGTGGTCGACGGCGGGTTCCTGTCCGCCCCGCTGATGCATGTGCAGCGTCACGCGGATCAGTACGGCGGCCATTCGGCCCCCCAGCCCGCGCTCTTCGCGGATCGCCTGCGTTCCACGGAGGCTCGGCGATAGCGGCGACGGCACCGCCACACCGTGCTCGAACGTTACGAATCAATCACATTTCGTAACGAACGTTAACCGGAAACCATGCGGTAAAGTTCCACGACCTGGGACTTTCACAGAGAGCCCCCGGCCGAACACCCAGAGCGCCTCCGGATCGGCGACCAGACAGAGCCAGGCGCCTGCCTCCCTGGCCGCCGGCCAGATTAGGCACCCGCCACACTTTCCCGGCTACCGACCGGCACGTGGCGGGGGCACGCCCCCGGCGATCACGACTCCTCGCCTCGGCCTTCTCTCCCGGGCACCCCGAAGCCCTCCCGGGCACCCCGAAGCCGAAGACACCGTCCAGGGCCACCTCCGGCGGCCCACCCCGCCGCCGACACGCGACGCCGGTCAGGCCACCACAACCCCGGCCGCACGACACCGAACACCCCCACAAGGGGTGCCTGCCGCAGGGGGCATGACACCCCGATTCATCACCGGAAAACCCGGCCGATCCCCTCACTTCGGCCGAGGCGAGCCGGTGAGCACGACAAATAAGACTGTTGCCTTCATCACGACCCACCGGTATCGTCCGTCCATCAGGTCGAATGTCGAACATTAGGAATCCGGTATGACACAAGACGCTGTCGCCGCCACCAACAAGGGCGCCCCCCAAGCCAGCAAGAACTCCATCCGCAAAGTCACCACCGCCTCCATGGTCGGCACCGTGATCGAGTGGTTCGACTTCAATCTTTTCGGCGCCATGGCCGCGCTGGTTCTCGGGCCGCTCTTCTTCCCCTCGGACAACCCGCTCACCAGCACACTGCTCTCCCTGGCGACGTTCGGCGTCGCGTTCGTCGCGCGGCCCTTCGGCGGCATCGTGTTCGGCCACTTCGGCGACAAGTACGGCCGCAAGAAGATGCTGGTCCTCGCGCTGCTCATGATGGGCATCGGCACGTTCGCCATCGGCCTGCTCCCCACCTACGCCTCGATCGGGATCGCGGCCCCGATCCTCCTCGTCACGCTCCGCCTGATCCAGGGTCTGGCACTGGGCGGCGAGTACGGCGGTGCGGTGCTGATGGTGGTCGAGCACGAAGGGGCGGCCAAGCGTCGCGGCTTCTTCGGAGCCTGGATGGGCAGCGCCTCACCGATCGGATACATCCTCGCCGCAGGACTGATCGCCCTCACCTCGGCGTTCATGCCGGAGGACGCCTTCAACTCGTGGGGCTGGCGCATCCCGTTCCTGTTGAGCGCCATCATGGTCATCGTCGGCCTGTACATCCGCCTGTCACTCGAGGAGTCGCAGGCGTTCAAGGAGGTCGTCGAGCAGTCGAAGACCACGGAGGTCGTCAAGATCCCCCTCATGGAGATGTTCAAGCGCTACCCGCGCAGCGTCCTCTCCTCCATCGGCGCCTCGCTCGGCATCCACGCCGGCTACTACCTGTCCATCATCTTCGCCCTGTCGTACGCCCGTAACGAGGTGGGCTTCAGTGCGACGGCCGGTTTGGTGATGGTCCTGATCGCGTCCGTCTTCTACTTCAGCGCGATCATGATTTCCGGCCACATCTCGGACAAGGTCGGCCGCAAGCCTCCGATGCTCATCGGCGTCATCGGCTTCGCCGTCTGGGTGTTCGCGCTGTTCCCCCTGATCGCCACCGGCAACCCCCTGTTCGCGGGCATCGGCTTCTCGGTCGGCCTGATCTTCCTCGGGTTGCTCTACGGCCCGATGAGCACCTGGCTCGCCGAACTGTTCGGAACGCAGGTCCGCTACACCGGCATCTCGTTCGGGTACACCATCGCGGCCGTCATCGGTGGAGGCATCACGCCGGCGCTCGCCGTCGCGCTGATGGACAGCTACGACAGCACGATCCCGATCTCGTTGTTCGCCGCGGCCATCTCGATCATCGCGTTCCTCACGATCCTGTTCACGCGTCGTGGGCTGTCCCACGAGGAGGAGGACCTGAACAATGTCTGAGATCGGCACCGCGAAGCCGGGAGTGTTCCTGGTGCGAGCCGAGGTTCGTGACGATCTGCGTGACGACTTCGACCACTGGTACGAGACCGACCACCTCCCACTGGTGATCAAGACGCTCGGGGCCAGGTCGGGACGACGCTGCTGGAGCGTGACCAGCCCCGGTGTCCACTTCGCCGAGTACGAGTTCGACGACCTCGACTCCCTGGTACGGATGGTCGGGTCCCCGACGCTCCAACCGCTGCTCGACGACTTCGACGCCCGGTGGCCGGAAGGGGTCGTGCGCACGCGGGAGATCCTCGAACCGGCGGGCGCGAAGCGGTGAACCACCTCGGATGAACGCCCGCGGCCGCCTGTCGGCCGGTGCGGGCGGACCGAGTCGGAGGCCCGGGGCGGCGAAGACCGCCCCGGGCCTCCGCTTTCCCGCACCCGGTCGATCCGGCGCATCGGGATTTCGGAAACGACGAGATCCCGTCCGATCGCCTGATCGGACGGGATCTCGCAGGGCTTTTCAGTGTTGTTGTCACCCGCATCGATCCGCGACGCGGTGTCCGGACGTCTTCGAGCGGCGGTTCGTCTTCCGCCGGAGCGGCCCGATGATCGCCGCGGGACCGGTTGGCCCGGTACGGTTCCACCAGCAGCACCGACAGCCACTTCGCGGGTCAGGGGACGCGGACGGTTTCACCCACCGGCCGTCCTGTGAGGACAGGTTGCGGACCGAGGTCGAAACACCGGAAGAACGGTAACTCGCTTCGAATTCAAAGCGATACCCTCAGGGGTGTGACGACCGTCACACTGCTTCGAATTCGCAACATGTAGCGTGAGGACATGAACGACAGCCAGCCGGAGGCCGGTGCGGGAACCGAGGACGTCCAGCCGCTCGATCCCGCCCAGCTGGGCGCGTACTTCGTGCTCATGGAGGCTGTCAGCCTGCTTCAGCACCAGGTCGAGCAGCAGCTACGCGCCGAGGGCGGCATCAGCTACGTTCAGTTCCAGGTGCTGGCCCGCCTCGCCCATCACGACGGCCCGTTGACCATGACCGAGCTGGCCGACGGCGTCGTCTACAGCCGCAGCGGCCTGACCTACCAGGCCGGCCTGCTGGAGAAGGCCGGCCTCATCACCCGCGGTCCCAGCCCCGACGACGAGCGCGCCACCCTGGTCGCCATCACCGGCGACGGCCGGGCTCTCGTCGAACGTGTCCTGCCCGGCCACATCCAGGTCGTCCGCCTGCTCTTCGACCCCCTGGCGAACGACGACCTGCACCACCTCGGCGACATCATGACCCGCGTCCGAGACCACCTGCGCGCCCAGCCACCCCGTTCCGCCGCCTCCCGCAAGGGCCGCACGCCCCCCTCGGCTCCGATCGCGCCATAACCCCCGGCCAGGCGGCGTTCCCGTCGCAGGCGACGTTCTCTCTGTAGGCGGCGTTCTCTCCGCAGGCGGCGACGCGGGCGGTGCGCCCGGCTCCCCCGAAGCCACGGGTCACCCTTCGGCCTGGACACCCGGCCGGACGTACGCGGCGAAGAACCGCAGGACGGCATCCGCGATCTCGCCGGGCTTCTTCTCCGGCGCGAAGTGGTCGAGCGTACGGAACGTCGCGGTCTCGGAGCGCGGAATCGTCTCGGCCAATCGGGCGAGGGCGACGCCCTGCCGAGCGGTGTCACGCCCCTTGCCTCGCATGATCAGGGCGGTCGCGGAGATCTCGCGGTAGTCGGCCAGCCGGCCGTCGAGTCGTCCCACCTCGGCGTGCTCGCTGATCGCCTGGGGCATGAGCGCAAGGTTCTGCCGCAGCTCCGCGCGGGGAATCGCGTACCGCAGGATGATCCGGAGAAGCCCGCGTGGAAGGCGTCCGGTCTGATCAGGGTTGACCCCGCGAACGAAGGTGACGAACGCCTCGAAGTCCGCACCTTCGGAGATCTCATGGCGCGCTCGTTCGATCCAGTCGACCGGGACCGACCCGTCGACCGACACTCCGGGCTCGTAGACGGCGACCGCGTCGAACGCCGAGGTCTCGCACGCGGCTCGCAGGGCCACCAGTCCACCGAAGCTGTGCCCGAAGATCAGCCGCGCACCGGTTCGTGCGCGTACCGCCTCGATGTCCTCGCACTCCCGCGCGATGCCGTACCGATCACCCTGCGGGCCGCTGCCGCCACGGCCACGCCGCTGCACGATGTGCACGGTGTGCCGGGCCGCCAGGAGTCCGGCGAAGACGGCGAGGTCGGACGCCACCGCGAGCGCTCCGGGGACCACGATGACATCGGGCCCACACCCCACGCCGAGGTATTCGACGGGCGTGCCGTCCGCCGAGGTCACCGACCGAGTGTCCAGATCAGGCATGGTGTTCTCGTTTCTCTCGTCGCCCGGACCCGTCCCAAGCAGTGCTTACAATGTACGCAGCAGCGAAGAAATCCCACCACCTCGCACTGCCGCGAGCTAGTGCACTTCGCATGTTGTCGCAGGACAACGGGGTAGTACGGCGATCCGCCGACTCACGACCGCACTAGTGCACTGGAGAGTCATGACAGACCGACCGCTCTATCTGCGCATCGCCGATGAGATCGCCGACGACATCCGGAGCGGACGACTGGCGGAAGGCCGGCCGGTGCCGTCCACCCGGCAGATCGTCCGGGACCGTGGGGTCGCGATGGCCACCGCCACCAAGGTCCTCGGCGCCCTGCGCGAGGCGGGCCTGGTCGAGACGATCCCGGGCCGCGGGACCGTCGTCCGGCGGCGAGACGAGCCGGCGACCGGGAGGACCGGCCCGTCCACCGGCGAGCGGGCACGGCGCCCCGGGCTGACCCGGCGCGAGATCGTCGAGGCCGCCGTACGGATCGCCGACACCGACGGGCTGCCGCTCGTCACGATGCGGCGGGTGGCCGTCGCCCTGGACGTCTCCACGATGGCGCTCTACCGCCACGTCCCGAACAGGAACGACCTGACGCTGCGGATGGCCGACAGCGTGTTCGCCGGCGCCAGGCTGCCCGACATCCCGACAACCGCCTGGCGACGACGCCTCGAAGCGGCCGCGCACCTGTTCTGGACCGTCTTCGGCCGCCACCCGTGGGCCGCCGAGGTGTTCTCGCTGAGCCGCCCGCAACTCATGCCCAACGTGCTGCCGATCGCCGAGTGGTCGCTCAGCACACTGCGCACGATGGGATTCGACGCGCACGACATGCTGTGCACGCACATCAACCTGTTCGGGCACGTACGCGGCATGGCACTCGTCCGTCTCACGGAGACGCAGGCGGAAGAGGACACCGGGATGTCGGCGGACGACTGGATGAACCTCCAGGACGGCCTGCGCCGGTGGACGTCCACCGGCAACCCCGGACTCGGTTACGTCGTACGGAAACCGTTTGACTTCGACCTGGACGCGGTCTTCGAGTACGGGTTGCAACGCCTGCTCGACGGCATCGACGCCCACCGCCGCGAGCTCGGGCGGGCGAACCGACGCGCGGCCCGGGAAGGTGGAGAACGTCCGGTGATGAAGCGCGTGTGAAGCGCTGGGATGTTCAGTGATGAAGCGCGTGTGAAGCGCTGGGATGACAGGCGCAGCCGGCCACCCGCGCCGCGGCCGGGACGGGCTCCCGAGCCGCCGTGATCACGTCGTCCAGCATGCGCTGCCGCTGTGCGCGATCGATCAACCGGCCTCGAACGAACACCGCGTTGATGCGCGTCGTGTTGCGGATGTCGCGCAGCGGGTCGGCGTCCAGCAGCACCATGTCCGCCACCTTTCCGCGCTCGACGGTTCCGTGGTCACGCAGCCCGAGCTGCCTCGCCGGTTCCAGGGTCGCCGCCCGCAGGATGCTCATGCCGCTGAGCCCCGCCTGGGACAGCAGCTCCAGCTCGTCGTGCAGGCCGAAACCGGGCATCACATACGAGGTGCCGGTATCGGTGCCCGCCAGCAGCGGCACCCCGGCGCGATCGAGTTCGGCGACCAGCCGCAGCCGGCGTTCGAAAAGCTCCCTGCGTGACGCGGCCTGCTCCGCAGGACGGTCTTTCAGATACACCTCCCGCATGGTCATCTCCCACAACTGCCGTATCTGAGCGGGGAAATAGCGGTGACGCGGATCATCGGTGCGCACACTCGACGGTGTGTCGACGACCCGGTGGTTGGTCAGCGTCGGCGTCAACCGGGTCTGGTTGCGCGCCAGGCGGTCGAAGACGCGGGCGGCCTTGCGCCGATCGTAGCTGCGCGCGGCGGCGTACTCTACGGGATGCATTCGGTTGTACCAGCCGGCGTACTCCCCCGGTCCGATCGGCACCGCGGCGATCGCCTGACGCAACTTCCGCTCCTGGTCAGAGGTGTTGTACCAGACCGCCGACAGGTGTTCGATCGTCCGCAGCCCGGCGTCGCTCGCCTCGGTGAAGCGGACGAAATCCGGCACATGGCCGAGGATGGGAATCCGCTGTCTGCGCGCCTCGTCGGCCAGGGCGAGAAAGGACGCCCGGCTGAGCCGCGTGTAGGTCTTGATGAAGTCGGCGCCCGCCGCCTTCTCCTGCCGTACCGCGGCACGGGCCTGCTCCGGACCGGCCACGCTGACGAAGGGCGGCCCGATCCCCTCCCACAGCGACGGCGCACCGTCGATCATGCGGCTGCCGATCACGTACCGGGGACCCAGACGGGTACCGGCCTCCACCTCACGCCGCCAGGAACTGATCGCCGGGTTCGCGCTCATCTCCCGCACGGTGGTGACGCCGTTGGCGAGGTAGAGCGGCGGATAGGTGCGCTCCAGTTCCGTCGAGTGCACATGCATGTCCACAAGGCCGGGAATGAGGAACTTACCCGTGCCGTCCACCACGGTCGCCCCCGCCGGAACGGGCACCGACCGGACCGGGCCCACCGCGACGATGCGCTCACCCCGCACCAGTACCGTCATGTCACGGGCCGCCGGTCGTCCCGTCGCGTCGATGACCGTCACCCGTACGACGGCGGTGACCTTACCCGCCGCGCCCCCGACCGCTCCCGTGCTCGCCTGCGCGGTCCGGCCGCCCCCTACCAGCGCCCCGACCGCGGTCACAGCCGCCCCAGCGATCACACTTCGCCGGGAAACATCCCTCTTCATCGTGCAACTCCCTGCCCCCGTTGGTTTTCACCAGCTTTCTGGAGTCGCGCCGTGTGCACGATGAAGGAGGCAGGTCATCACAGGTAGGGCGGGCCCTACCGTGCCCGTTCCGCGGCGTGGTCGCCCGAATGATCTTCCCTGTCCTTCCAGCCGTGATGGTGTCCAAGCCCGCTGGATCACTCGGTGGTCGATCAGGGTGATGTCGTAACGGTGCAGGAGATCGAGGGCGACCGCCAAGGTGAGGAATGCCACTGCGCCGGCCGGCAGCGGCTGGTCATCATGATCAGCGACTATGCCGTCAAAGCACCGACCGACCGAAGACGATGCAGAACGGGTGACCGACGGGATCGGTGAAGACGCGAAAGACCGACTCGTGTTCGTTCGGGACACGGGTGGCGCCCAGGGCGAGTAATTCCCGCTCGGCCTGATCGGGGTCGGTCACCCGAATGTCGAGGTGCATCTGCTGGGGATGCGCGGGGTCGGGCCAGCGTGGTGGAATCCACGGGACGGCCCGCTGGAAGGCCACCTGCCGAAGGCCCGGTTCCGCGCCGATGACCACCCAGCCGTCGGCGTCCTCGTTGATCCTCATCCCCAGCACCTGGCAGTAGAACTCCGCGAGAGCGCGCGGATCGGGGCAGTCGATCACGGTCTTTTCGAGGCGTCCGATCATACCGACAGCATGCCAGCACGCCGGTGACGACCGCTATCCCTCATCGGCATGAGCGGGTGTCGGACCCGCGTGCCGAACAGCGCACGCCACCGCGACAGCGACCGCACCTGTAAATAAACTTTGACATGATGTCCGCGACCTTTTACATTAAGCAATGTCAGCTTTGTTTTACATCTGCATCGCCCGGGTGTTCCGGGGCGGACTCGATGACGTCTTCCGGTTCCCCCGACACCGAAGGAGACCCCCTATGAGGGCGATCGTCCAGGACGAGTACGGCCCGCCGCACATGCTGAGCCTCGGCGAGGTCCCGACCCCGACGCCCGGCGCCGACGATGTGCTGATCCGGGTGCACGCGGCCGGCGTCGACTACGGCGTGTGGCACATCATGACCGGGCTGCCGCTCATCGCTCGCCCCGGCCTCGGCCTGCGTCGACCCCGCAACCGCGTGCCGGGCATGGACGTGGCCGGCGTCGTGGAGTCCGTCGGCGCCGACGTGACCGCGTTTCGCCCCGGCGACGAGGTGTACGGCGAGGCGACCGGCGCGTACGCGCAGTTCGCACTCGCCCGCCCGGGCAAGCTCGCCCGCAAACCCGCCAACCTGAGCTTCACCGAAGCGGCGGCCGTACCCGTGTCGGGGGTGACCGCGTTGCGGGCCCTCGGCCAGGTCACCACCGGCGAGAAGGTGCTGGTCATCGGCGCGGGCGGCGGAGTGGGCAGCTTCGCGACGCAACTCGCGACCGCCGCCGGCGCCCACGTCACCGCCGTGTGCAGCACGGCCAAGGCCGATCTCGTCCGGTCGCTGGGCGCCCGGGCCGTCATCGACTACACGCGCGAGCCGCTCACCGGAACGTACGACCTGATCATCGACATCGCGGGCATCCGACCGCTGCCCCTGCTGCGCGGGCTGCTCACCGAGCGCGGCCGGCTCGTCATCGTCGGCGGCGAGGGCGGCGGCCGGTGGTTCGGCGGGCTCGGCCGGATGCTGGCCGTCCGGCTGATCACACCGTTCACGCGCCAACGCCTGGACGCGCTGATCGCGCTGACCCGCACCGCCGACCTGGACACGCTGCGCGACCTCATCGAGGCCGGGGCCGTGCGACCGGCCGTCGGGCGCACGTACCCCCTGGCGGAGACCTCCACCGCGGTGAGCGACCTGGCCGCGGGCAACGCGCCGGGGAAGCTCGTCATCACGGTCGATTGACCCCGCGGCGCGTCTTGGGAAGCCGGCCGAGGAGCTGAGTCCCACCACTCGGATCCGCGTCGGC
This sequence comes from Streptosporangium sp. NPDC006930, assembly GCF_040635605.1. Classification (NCBI taxonomy): domain Bacteria; kingdom Bacillati; phylum Actinomycetota; class Actinomycetes; order Streptosporangiales; family Streptosporangiaceae; genus Streptosporangium; species Streptosporangium sp. NPDC006930. The sequence continues at coordinate 65,956 of NZ_JBEYID010000020.1, forward strand.
CGCGTTGGGGAAGTCAGTCCAGCGCGGCCGCCTTGCGCAGCAACACCGAGCGTTCGCACTGGTTGGCGCACAGGCGGGCGGCCAGCTCCAGCTCAGCGCGCGCCTCCGGTCGTCGGTCGAGGCGGGCCAGCAGTTCCCCGCGTACGGTCGGAACCAGATGCGAACCGGGCAGCCGGTCCGAGGCGATCAGCTCGTCCACGATGGCCAGGGCCTGCGTCGGCCCCGAGGCCATGGCCACGGCAACGGCCCGGTTGAGTTCGACCACCGGCGAGGGCGCGACCCGGCCGAGCGCCTCGTAAAGCAGCACGATCCGGTCCCAGTCGGTCGCCTCGACCGAGGGCGCCGACGCGTGGGCGGCGGCGATCGCGGCCTGCAGGCCATAGGGACCGAGGCCGCAGGACGATGCCTTGGCCAGCGCGGCCAGCCCTCGGCGGATCGCCGAGAAGTCCCACAGCCTCCGGTCCTGGTCCCCGAGCAGGACCGGCGTGCCGTCCGGGCCGGTCCGGGCCGGGAAGCGTGCGGCCGTCAGCTCGCACAACGCGAGCAGGCCGTGCACCTCCGGCTCCTCGGGCTGTAGCGCGGCCAGCGTGCGGGCCAGCCGGATCGCCTCGTGCGCGATGTCAGGGCGCAGCAGCCGGTCACCCGATGTGGCCGTCGACCCCTCGGTGAAGATCACGTAGAGGACGCTGAGCACTCCGCCCAGCCGTTCCCGGCGCTTGTCGGCCGGTGGCAACTCGAACGGCACCCGTGCCGCCGCGATCGCCTTCTTGCCCCGGGTGATGCGGGCCTGCACGGTCGGGACGGGTACCAGGAACGCGCGAGCGATCTCTTCGCTGGACAGGCCACCGACCACGCGCAGGGTCAGCGCCACCTGGGCCTCGCGAGAGAGCACCGGGTGGCAGCCGATGAACATCAGCGCCAGAACATCGTCGCCGATCTTGTCGGGATCGACCTCTTGGTCGACCGCAGGGGCTGCCGCCAACAGGGCGTATCGGTCCTGGAGGGCGGTCCGGCGGCGGATCGCGTCGATCGCCCGCCGCCGGGCCGTGGCCATCAGCCAGCCGGCCGGATTGGCCGGAGAGACACGCGACCACGACACCAGCGCCTCAGCGACCGCCTCCTGGGTCGCGTCCTCGGCCAACCCGAAATCGCCGGTGAGCCGGGTCAACGCGGCGACGATCCGGGCCGACTCGATCCGCCAGACGGCCTCGACGTCGGCCGTACCCATCAGATCCGGCCGTTGCTCTCGCTGCCCAGCGGAGCCTCGTCGACCTCGGCCACCCGCCGGACCTCGATCTTGGACCCGCGGACCGCCGGGACCCGCCTGGCCCACTCGACCGCCTCCTGTTTCGTAGCGACGTCGAGTAGGAAGTAGCCGCCGAACAGTTCCCTGGTCTCGCCGTACGGTCCGTCCGTGACCACCGGAGCCTCGCCGCTGAAGTCGACCACGACACCCTGACCCGGATCGTCCAACCCTTCGGCCGCGACGAGAACCTCGGCCTTCATCATGTCCTCGATGAACCGGTGGGTCATGGCCATCATCTCGTCGAGATCAGCCATCATGGCCGCGTTCGTCTCATCGGTGCCTCGCATGATCAGCAGGTATTTCGACATCGCGTTCTCCTCGTCCGGCGGGACCGCCTCTCGGCCCTCGCACCACACGTCGAACGAGCGGCCCGCCAATCGACACCGTCCCGGAGAAATCTCTCGCCGCGACGCAGACGATCCTGTCAGACCGGCCCTCGAGCCCAGAATGGGTGACCGACGGGATCAGCGGAGAGTCGATGTTCACCCGGGACACGGGGCCCTCAAAGGAAGCAATTCCTGCTCTGCCTGATCGGGTCAGTCACCCGAATATGGATGTGCGAGGTTGGGCCGGCGTGGCGGAATCCACGGGATGGCCCTCTGAAAGGCCAACCGCCGGAGACCGAGTTCCGCGCCGATGACCGCTCAACCTCCGACATCCTCGTTACCCCTGGTCCGGTCGATCAGGCCGGGATCCGCTCGCGGCTCACGCGGGCGATCACGTCCAGCAGTGCGGTCACGGCAGGGAGGCGGAAAGGCGGCGCCAGGGAGGCCGCGTACAACCGGCGGGAAGGGAGCGAAGGCGCGGTCGATCTTCTCACCACCCCCGGGTGTACGGCGCCCCGCACCAGTGTGGGCACGAGCATGACGCCGGATCCGCCCGCGACCAGAGCTTGCCTGCCGTTGGTGCGGCAAGGACGTGTCGAACTCGGCCGCCTCACCGGGCGACAACGGTCGTACCTCCCCCTGCCACTCGACCTCCGGCACAATGATCATGTGATCGATCACTGCCGAAGCCTCTTCGAACGGCACCGGTGGCTGACCGGACTCTGCCGGATCCTCGACACCCCTGACGCCTGACCCGGCTGCCGGCCGATCTTCCCGCCACGGGACGGCGGCCGGGCCCGCGCCGTCACCGGCGGGGGTGGTCGGCCACCGGGTCCGCGAGTCGTTGGTCGATGTCGGGAAACGAGCCGTCGCCGAACAGGATCCGCGCCGCCAGGGCGCGACCGGCGCGACCGCGCAGCACGGTCACCGCCGCCTCCGCCGCGGCGGGGGACCGGATACCGGCGAACACGCGGCGCAGCGACAACCGGCCCAGAAACCGGTTTCGCAACGCGCCCCCGTCGTACCGGCTCAGCACGCGTTGGTCGCCGGTACGCAGGTATCCGGCGGTGACCGCCGCGGCCAGCTCGGACATGCGCAGGCAAGGGTCCAGCCCACCGGCCGTGAGCGGTGACACCGCGCCCGCCGCGTCCCCGACGAGCAGCCCGGCGGGACATGCCAGCCGCCGCAGTACCCCGCCGACCGGGATCGGACCACCTCGACGCTCGACCGGCCCGACCGGCGCCACGTGGCCGGGCGCGTCCGCGACGAAGGCGTCCAGCAGGTGGCGGATACCGGCGCGCATCGCGTTCGGGTAGCCCGCGACACCGACATGCGCGTGCCGGCCATCGTCGATCACCCATCCCAGATACCCCGGAGCGATCCGGGGGTCCAGCACGCAGTGGAACGTCGGGGTGGCCGTGCCCGACGCGATCGGGTGGACGATCTCGGCGCCGACGAGAAAGCGCCGGTTGACATCGAGACCGAGATCACGGGCCACCCGGGAGCGGGCACCGTCCGCGCCGACGACGAACCGGGTCCTCACCGGCTCCGCGCCCTCCAACCGCACGAACCCCCTCGACGCGTCGACGTACCGTACGCCCAGGAGGACCCGTGCCCCGGCCGACTCCGCCGCGCCGCGCGCGTGCTCGTAGACGGCCGCCATGTCGGCCACGCGATACTCGTCCCGGTCACTGGTGAACCGGATCGGTGCCCGCCGCGACGGCGGATACAGCAGCACGTCCCGGATCCCCGGCCCGAGCAGGTGATCGGGGATGTCGAAGTCGTCGAGGGTGCGGCGCACGAAGATCCCCGTCGTGCGGATCCCGGCCGACAACGATCCTCGACGGTCGACCACCAGCACGTTCAGGTCCCGGCGCGCGAGCAGGCGGGCTGTGCGCAGACCGGCCAGGCCCGCACCCACGACCAGTACATCCACTGTTCGCATACTTCGCGACGGTAAGGGCGGTGCCTCAGCCATACGACGATTTGCACGCTACCTGCCCCATACCTTCACACCGTCGCCACACTCGGCTCCCCTGCCGAGAGAGCCGCGCCCTCCGCCCCGGCCGGCACCGAGCACATCCGCCGGTGTGCCCCGGTCCAGCCGGGTCAGCGCGGGTGCAGGAGGTTGGCGACCCAGGTGGACGCCAGGCAGGCGTAGAAGACGAGCAGCACCGGGACCAGCGACTGACCGAAGTACGACATCGGGATCAGGGCCGCCTGCGTCGCGGCCAGCGTGCCCGTGATGCCGCCGAAAACGTGGCGGCGCACCCCGCTGAGCCGTGCCGTCTCCTGGACGGGCGTGATCAGCCCGAGCACGGCGACACCCGCCATCACGGTGCCGGGCGATTGTGCCACGGCGGCCGAGACCAGCAGCACGATCCCGCAGCAGAAGAGGCCCGCGGAGATCCGGGCGGCCCACACCTCGGCGGTGTCGAACAACTGCCGGTCGCGAAGGTCCCGGTGCAGAACCAGCGTGGTCACGGCCTGGCCCACCCAGTTCACCCAGGTCGCCAGTGTGATCAGCACCATGTAGACGAACCAGGGGACGAGCAGGCACAGCGCGAGCCACAGCAGGATCCGTCGGCGGGTGAGGAGACGCAGAGACGCGAGCCAACCGTCGAGACGACGTAGCGGATTGCGCTGTTTGAGGGCCTCCAGGAGCAGGTTCCGGCCCTCCTCGTACTCGGGCGCGAGCCGGAGTGTCTCGCGGAACGCGCCGGCGGCGGCCCTGTGGTCGCCGGTCGTCATCATGACCAGCCCGTACGCACGGTGCGCGTCCGCGCTCTCGGGGGCCAGCCGGATCGCCCGCGAGGCGTGCTCGCGTGCGCCGTCCGCGTCGCCGAGCTCGGCCAGGGCGATACCCATGATCTGGGCGAGCCCGCCGTCCTCCGGTGCCAGCCGCAGTCCATGGCCCGCGGCTCCGGCGGCGGCCGGGAACTCGCGAAGGTTGAAGTGGGTGCGGGCCAGCAGTTCGTAGATCAACGGCTCGTCCGGGCCACGTGCCAGCGCGTTCTGGAAGGCCCCCAACGCCTCGCGCTCCCGGCCGGTTTTGTTCAGGATCAGCCCGGCCACCCAGTGCCCGAACCAGTGATCGGGGATCAGTCCGGTCCCGCGGTTCGCCTCCACGAGTGCCTCGTCCAGGTCCTTCTGGAGAAAAAGCGCGAGGGCGAGCATGAGATGCGCGGCCGGATTCTGCGGATCCTCGGCCAGCGCGGCACGGGCCTCCCGCTCGGCGTCGGGGCCGCGGCGCAGCATCACCAGCATCCGCGCCCGCTCCGCCAGAGCCTGAACCCGGGCGTCGACCTGGGAGGTCATCGCCGCCTGCCGCCGATCCAGGGCAGCAGGTCGTCCCAGGCTCCGCTCTCGTTGGAGTACGTGACGTAGTTGCGGGCCGTGGCCATCCATTCGGCGACCGCCGTCGGGCGGACCGAACGGGCCGCGCCCAGCAGGTCGGCGGTGGACAGCGGCAGGAGGCGGCCAACGCGTATCGCGTCCTGGAGCTTGGCCTCCACGGCCCGGTCCACCACCCCCTTGAGGTCGGCACCGGTGAACCCCTCGGTGGCCTCGGCGATCATCCGGAAGTCCACCTCGGCCAGCGGCGCCTTCCTGCACAGCAGGGACAGAACGGCCGCCCGCGCCGCCGCGTCCGGCGGCGGCACGAACACCAGCTGGTCGAACCGACCGGGACGACGGAACGCCGCGTCCACGTACCAGGGGGCGTTCGTCGCCGCGAGGATCAGAACCCCTTCGTTGGCGCCGCCCTCCACACCGTCCATCTCCGCGAGGAACTGGTTGACGATCTGCCGGTTGTGCGCCTGGCCCATGTCCGAGCGGCGTGCCGCCAACGCGTCGACCTCGTCGAAGAACAGCACGCACGGGCTGTTGCGGCGGGCCCTCTCGAACGTCGCGTGGAGGTTGCGTTCGCTGGACCCGACGTACATGTCAAGGATGTCCGACAGTCCGACGCTGATGAAGTCGGCGCCCAGTTCTCCGGCGGCGGCCCGCGCCAGGTGGGTCTTCCCACAGCCGGGTGGCCCGTACAGCAGCACCCCGCCGCCGGCACGCCTGCCGTAGGCGGCGAACATCTCCGGCTGCTGGACCGGCAGCAGCAGTTTCATCCGCAGGGACTGCTTGACCTGCTCCATCCCGGCCACGTCCGCGAAGCTCGTGCGCAGCCTGTCGGCGCCCGGATTCAGGGGCGACGCCACGTTCGCCACCGCCTCGTCGAGGATGGGGCTCGGCACGGAGTTCGCGAGCTCGGCCTCGAACACGGGATCGGCGAGCGAGACGTCCCGTGCCACGGCCTCCCGGTAGCGCAGTCGTGCGGCCGCCACATCCCCTTCCGCGGCCAGCGCCCTGGCCACGATGACCCCGGCCCGAGGCGGCCCCTGCCCGGCCGCGACGCGTTCGAGCGCCGCCAGGGCCGCACCGCTCTTGCCCTGCCTGAGAAACACCTCGGCGAGCCCGGTCGCCGACTCGGCGTCACCGGGAACCAGGGCGAGCGCGGCACGGAACTCGGCCTCGGCATCCATGAGCAACCCCGCACTCAGCAGCTGTTCTGCCAGGTGGCGCCGCAACGGAAGATTGTCCGGCGACACCTGCACCGCCTGCCGCAGTGCGTCCAACGTTCCCCGATCGGTCACAAGACGCCCGCCTTTCACCCCAATACTGGAAACACCTGTCGATGATTCCATGCGGGTTCGCACCCGGCGGCACCGCGCACCCCCGCTCCCTCCGATGCGACCCCTCGGTGAGACGCATCGCCTCCGATCGACGAATGCCAACCGGCGCCTGAGGACCAGGAGAGTCAGAAGATCACTTCTCGCGTAAGGGACGATCGTTTCCCGGAGCCCTCGGGCGGCCTCACAGGTCAGGCGTTCAGCGATCTGTGCACGGCGGCGTCCACCAGCTCGCGGACCTCCTGCTCGGTGAAGATGTCGGGCAGCGTCAGCCGCTCCACGATGAGCCAGTTCAGGGCGAGGTAGAGGAGCACCGCCGAGGTCGAGTCACCGGGCAGGCCCGAAGCGGCGTGGTGGCCGATGTTGGCGTCGATGTCCTCGCGGATGCGCTTGGTCAGCACCGCGCGCAGCTCAGGGCGCCGGGTGGATTCCAGCCGCAGTTCGAGCAGGGCCAGGTAGCCGGAGTCGAAGGCGGAGACCCGATCCACCAGTTCGTGCATGAGCTCGGCATAGCGGGTCGCGTCCTGCACACCCTCCCGGCTGCGGGCCATCGTGGCCTCGTCGGGCAGCAACCGCTCGTAGATGCGTCCGCCGGCCTGGGTGAACAGGTCGTCGCGGTTGGCGAAGTAGTTGGAGGCCGTGCCCGGGGGCACGGCCGCCTCCGCGTCGACGGCCCGGAAGGTCAGCCCCCGCGCCCCCTCCTTGGCCAGCACCTCGATGGCCGCGTCGATCAACGCCTGCCGCCGCTCGGGATTCCTCCGCACTTGACACCACTCCATCTGTAGTACTACGTTCCAACCACTACAAGTAGAGTACTATATTTGGAGTTGATTGGTATGCGAAAGCTCGTCTACTACGTCGCCGTCTCGCTCGACGGCTACATCGCGGGCCCCAACGCCGAGTTCGACTTCTACCCCGTGTCGGACCAGATGGCCGCCTGGATCAACGACCGCTACCCCGAGACGCTCCCCACCCATGTCCGCAGGCTTGTCGGCCTTGAGGACGCGCCAAACAAGGTCTTCGACACGCTGGTGATGGGCCGAGGCACCTACGAGCCGGCCCTGGACGTCCCCACCACCAGCCCGTACGCCCACCTGCGCCAGTACGTCGTCTCCAGCACCCTGACGATCGACGATCCCACGGTGCGGGTGGAGACCGGCGACCCGGTCGAGCTCGTCCGGCGGCTGAAGGCCGAGGACACCGGCATGGACATCTACCTCTGCGGTGGCGGCAGGCTCGCCGGCTCCCTGCTCCCGGAGATCGACGAGATCATCCTCAAGAGCTACCCCGTGGTGGCGGGCGCGGGCATCTCCCTGTTCTCCGGACAATTCCGCCCCACCCTGTTCACCCCCACCCGGCGCGAGTCCTTCGACAACGGCACCCAGGTCACCTGGCTCACCAGGGCTTAGCACCCCGAGAAAGCCGGACACCTCGGCGCGTCCGCTCGGCTCGACCTCACGGGCGAGATCGCGCCCTCCTCATCCGCGTGGCGCCATGGCGCGCGCCCATTCCCGGTGTCGTAGCGGGACGATTCCTCCTCCCTGTGCCGTCCGGGGGGAAGTCTCCCGCAGTGGACGACCGGCCTTGGCGGGCAAGCGACGACTACGGCCATGAGCACCCCGGCCAGGTACGTCCACGGGCCCCGCTACCGGCCACCGGACTGCTCGCCGGAGCCTTCGGGCACGACGCGGCAGGCGGGACGGCGGCGGTGGCCGGGCGGGTGGGCCGCGGCGGTCAGTTCGGGCAGGCATCGCGGCAGGCGCCGAAGCGCCCGATGTCCGGCCGGGTGAAGCCGGTCTCCTCCGTTCCTCTCACCGCCTCGGTCATCGCCTCCTTCCAGACCAGGCCGGGAAGCGACATGCCGTCCACCCACGGATAGTGGCGGCCTCCGATGGTGACGTCGCTCAGGTCGTGCTGGAACGCGCCGCGCGAGTCGCCGAGGCTGACGGCCGAGGCCAGGCCGGGGGTATATCCGGCGTACCAGGCGGCGGTGAAGGCGTCGGTCGTGCCGGGCATGCCCGCCGCCTCGCGGCCGATGCCGCCGAGCGCGCTTTCCCCCAGGGCCTCCGACAGCACGTCGGTGACCGCGTCGGCGACCGCCGGGTCCAGGACCTGCCGGCAACGCGGCGGAAAGGGGCGTGGCGCACCCGAGCCGTCGCGGATCTCCGTGATCACCGTCGGCTCGCAGAAACGGCCGCGGGCGGCGAGGCTGGCATAGGAGTTGGCCACCGAGACGGGCTCGGCCTCGTTGATGCCCAGCGGGAACGTCTCGAACTCCAGAAGCGGCGTCCCGTCGGCGCGTCCGAGCCCGAGACGCTCGGCCATCCTGACGGTCTCGCACAGCCCGACCTTCTCCGTCAGGCGCATGTAGAAGGTATTCACCACCTCCCGGGTGCCCGAGCGCAGGGTGACGAACCGGTCCCCACGCTTCTCCCGGTTCACGACGGTGTGGGTCGGGTCGGCGACCGCCTCGTTCGCGCAGTTCCTGAACGCCGCGTAGCTCGGAGCGCGGTACTCGTCCGAGATCTGGAAGCCGTCGTCGTGGCGCAGACCGGCGGCGAGCGCGGCGGCCAGGACGTAGGGCATCGCCGTCGTGCCCTGCTGGAAGGCGACCCCGTTGGCGGCCCTGTCGGCGGCGGCGTCGCGGCTGGTGGCCATGGCCCTGATGGCGCCCTCACCTGGGACGATCATGACCTGGGTGGCGACCTGCGGGTCGTCGCGGTGGACGTGGGCGTCGATGGCCCGCTGCGCCGCCCGCTGGAGCCGCTGGTCGATCGTCGTGCGGATCGTCAGGCCCCTGCGGTTGAGCAACTGCGGATCCTGGGCGAGAAGTTGCTGTTTGACCTGCCGGCACAGGTAGGGATACCCGACGCCCGCGCAGTCGCCGGAGAACTCCTCAAGGACGGCGCCCTCGACGTCCAGCAACACGCTCTTTCCCGCCACGGGGGCTGCGGGGGCCGTGGCGGTGGAGTCCGAGGCCACCCGCTCCTCTCTCAGCCCTCCGTCCGCCGGGCTCCGCAACAGCAGGACGACCGCGACCAGAGCGCTCACCGCGGTGACCCCCAGAAAAATCAGCAATACCCTCATCGTCGCCCTTCGGTGTGTGATCCCCCATTTGGATCATCGGGGAACGGCACCGCGCAGGCAACCAACCGAACCGACGGCGACGGCCTCTGGCCGCACCGAGTTCGGGGGCGTGGCTCGCGGTCGCTTGACCTCTATCGAGGTTGAGGTTGGAGACTGCTCCGCGCCGGTGTCGGACAGCCGAGTACGGGAGAGCGACTGACGTGCGAGTGGTGAGGGTCATGAATTTCGGAGGTCCGGAGGTGCTGGTCGCGGGCGAGGCGCCGGAGCCGGTCGCCGGGCCCGGCCAGGTGGTGGTCGACGTGTCCGTCGCGGGCATCACCTTCGTCGAGACGCAGATCCGGCGTGGCGTCGACAAGTGGCACGCCAGGCCCGAACTGCCGTACGTGCCGGGCGGTACGGTGGCCGGCCGGGTGGCCTCGCTCGGAAAGGACGTGGATCCGGCCTGGTCGGGACGACGTGTACTCGCCGGCACCGGGGAGAGCGGCGGCTTCGCCGAGCGTGCGGTGGCCGCGGTGGGCGACCTGATCCCGGTACCGGAAGAGCTGGGACTGCCCGAGGCCGTCGCCCTGTACACCGACGGCGGCACCGCGTTGGGCCTGGTGGAGGGAGCCCGCATCCGTCCTGGTGAGTGGGTGCTGGTCGAGGCCGCGGGTGGCGGTGTCGGCAGCCTGCTGGTGCAACTGGCCCGGGCGGCCGGCACCAGGGTCATCGCAGCCGCGCGCGGCGCGCGGAAGCTGGAACTGGCTCGCGATCTGGGCGCGGAGGTCGCGATCGACTACTCCGATCCCGGCTGGACGGACCGGGTACGCGAGGCGACCGGTGGTGCGGGCCCCGATGTGGTGTTCGACGGGGTCGGCGGCGAGATCGGCCAGGCCGCGTTCGAGGTGACGGCGGACGGCGGCCGCTTCTCCGTCCACGGCGCCTCCAGCGGCCAGGTCACGACGATCGACCCCGCGCGGGCGCGACGGCGCGGGGTCGAGGTGATCGGGATCGAGCAGCTCTTCGGCTTCGGGCCCCAGATGGAGAAGTGGACGAGGCAGGTGATGTCGGAAGCGGTGGCGGGCCGGATCCGGCCTGTCGTCGGGCAGACCTTCCCCCTGGAACGCGCCGCGGACGCACACACCGCGATCGAGTCACGCACCGCCCTGGGCAAGACCCTGCTCCTGATCTGACAACGCCCCAAGACCCCCCCGCAGAACCACATACCGCGATCAGCTGGAACGATCGGACCGACCTCAGCCTGATCCGCGACTCGACGCGCGAGCGAACCTCGATTTTCCGGCCTGTCCGTCCGCCGTCTCACCGGGCCGAAGCGCGAAGGGCCGCTGCGATCCACGCGAAGAGCTCGGGCCCCTCCTCGTCCGTAGCGGGCGGCGTCCCGTTGATCACGGCCACCAGGGACAGGTACCTGCCGTGGGTCGCGTCGTAGCGGGCCTCCTTATCGGAATTCTCGCGCTGGATCCTCTCGACGAGGAGGAAGGCCGTGGCCAGTCGCTCCCGCGACTCGGCCGTGGCCTGCCCGCCGACGGCCTCGGCGGACGCGTTCGCCATCCGAACGACCAGTTCCCGCGCTCGGGGAGAGTCCGCCGGCAGCCCGGAACGATACGCCTCCACGATCTCCTCCCCGACCTTCGCCCCCTCCTCGTGGATGAAGTCCCACACCGGTGCGGCGGCCATGCGCCGTCCGGGGAACGTGCCGTAGGTGTCCCGGAGATAGGAGCGGACCGCGTCACGGAACTCCTCGCCCCGCAGCAGGTCGGCCAACTCGATCCAGGCTTCGAGCTGGGCTGCGCTGGGGTCCTCCGGCAGGATCGGTCGCATCGTCCGCAACCGCTCGACGAAACCGGAGGGTACGTCGAGGCCTTCGCCGACCTCGTTCCAGAAGTCGTCGACGAGCCGCTCGCGCTCCTCGTCGGGCATCGAGACGAGCTTGTGCATCAGGGTCACCTGCGCGACCGTGCCGTCCTGCTTGACCAGGGTTCTCAGCACGGCCCGTCTGGCCCGAAGGGCTCGCTCCTGACGCTCGACGAGCTCCAGGTGCGTTGCGAGAAGATCGTGCAGCGACGTCTCGCCGTCGAGTAGCTGGCGGATGTCGTCCAGGCCGGCGTCCAGGTCACGGAGGGTGCGGATGAGCTCCAGCCGGGCGATCGCCCGGACGTCGTACAGGCGGTAGCCCGCCCCGGTCACACCTGTGGGCGCGATGACCCCGGCGTCGGAGTAGTAGCGGATGGCGCTGACACTCAGACCGGTCCGGCGTGCCACGTCCCCGATCGGATACAGCTCGTTGTCGTCCATGCCGTCACTATGGTGTCTCAAGCGGCTTGAGACTCAAGTCCCGCCCCGCCACCGTCATGCGGCCGCACAGCTCGGCTGGAATCTCGGCCAGAACCCTCCGAAACGACAGGTGCCCTCCTGATCCCAAGATCAGGAGGGCACCTCATGAGACTTTCCCAGGCCATCTCGTGAACGGCTCCTTTTTGCAGGATGTTCACGAATACCCCTGACATATGTCGAAGCGGAGGCTGGAAGATTGCTTCCCGGAACGGCATTGATCGTTTCCCGGACTCGACGTACGAAATCCCCGCCCTGGACACATGGACGATCATGTTGAGGATCCTTCCGCGTAAAGTCACCGAGCATGGACATTCACCCACCTGACACGTCGGCCTGCACGACGCGAAGGGGCCGACCGGCATTCGTCGTGAACGTCGAGGTCTTCCTGGAGCGGGACGACCGCTGGCTGCTCATCCAGCGCGGGGCACAGGAGGCCCACGCTCCCGGTGCGCTGGCCGGTGTCGGCGGCAAGGTCGAGATCGACGGCGCCGGAGCCGACGTCCTGGAGGAGACCGCACGGCGGGAGGTGGCCGAGGAGATCGGCGTCGACGTGACGGACGTCGTGCTCACCTACGTGGAGAGCGCGTTCTTCACGACCGACGACGGCGACCCGGTGATCAACGTGGTCTTCCGCGGTGAACTGCCGGCGCACGCTCAGCCCATCGCCGCCTCCGCGCAGGAAGTGGCCGGGCTCGTCTGGCTCACCGTCGCCGAGGCCGAAGCGGACGCGAACTGCCCGCCGTGGGTTCTGCGCGGCCTGCGACGCGCCGCGTCATAGAACGACCGCGACAGCAGCCGCGCTCCTTCCCCCGAACGGAAGTCCTCCGCGTCGACGCCAACTCCGTCACCACCGTGAAACCCCTGGTCACGCCCGGCTTCCCCACCGCCTTCGCCTACGGCCATCGCGACTTCACCGACAGTGCTTCCGTCGACATCATCACCAAGTCGGCGATCAAGGCGACGGCGCCGTCAACGCCTTCAACGACGTCTCCTCGGTCCGCTGATCCCGCCCCTCAGCCGAGGTCTGCCTCACGCACGCGTTCGATGGTCCGCTGGGACGCGACATCCTGGGGAGCACAATCTTGGGGCGGTCCCCTCAGGATCGTCCGGACGAATGATCACCATGGCGATCGCCGCCCACACGAGCGCGGCGACAACGGCCGACACCGCGGCTGCTCGTCGGCTCATGCCTCCGACATGGTCTGGGCGGCCGGTTGGTGGCGCGGGGCGGCGAGGTCGTGGGCGGAGCGGGCCAGCCAGATCATGACCAGGACGGTCGAGACCACACCGAGTGGTTCGACAGCGCTTCCCTCATCCCGGAACGGCGATGCCGCCAGTAGCAGCAGGATGGGCACCACCAGGGCGGCGACACCGTACGCGACGGTCGCCTTCTCCCAGCGGTCGTCGCCCGCTTGAACCCGCAGGATCAGCACCGTCCAGGCCAGGCCGGCCAGGCCACAGACCATCTCCGCCCAACCCGGGACGGGCTGGCCGACGAGGTCGAGCACGCCGATGACGGTGAAACCGCCGTACCCCAGCACCCCCGCGCCTCGCGTGTACTCACGGTCGCGGCCCAGCACCCGCGCGAACAGCAGCACGACCACCCACATCACCGCAGAGTGGATCACCGTCGTATCCGCCCAGATCAACGACGCGGTGACATCGAGCAGCCACATCGTGGCCACCGCGACGTAGAGCGCCACGCGCACCCGAAGGGTGTTCCGGTCCTGCTGGGGCGGCGGTCCCGCCGACGGCCCGCGCAGGATCTGCCAGATCCCCCACGCCCAGGACATCCCGGCCAGGACCAGGAAGAGCAGGTTCTGCCCTGTCGCCGCGACGCCCTCGGGCATGGTCGCGAACATCGTCAGCCACCACAGCGGACCGAGGTCGCCAGAGGTCAGGGCGACGACGACGGCGACCGTCAGCGCGGCGCCGTACAGACCGGCGACGAGCAGGGCGGGCAGGGCTGAACGGTGACGACGTGACACGGGACGCTTCCTGAGGATTCGGGGGGATGGGAGCGAACGCCTCACCCTATAGTCGATCATGAAGAGTGGCGCCAGGTGGAGGACGCGTCCACGGGGAACCTCACGACGAGCCCGACGCACCTGCTGACAACCTCGAAACTCCAGCAGGGTCCGTTGACCGCACACCGCTCATGGGCCGAAGCAGGCCACCCATCCGCCGCATAACCGTGACACAGCCCCAGCCCGGCCGACCCGGCGACGCGAACTCCAACCTCCACCAGCCCCCTGACACCGCCGGACACGGGGCAGACCGTCTCGCGACGTGACCGCGCTTGACCTTGACACGGTGAGAAGGCTTTCACTGCTGCCAAGGAGGTGGTCCCATGCTCGAACGGGACGTGGTGGCGCCGCCCATGGCACGCCTGCGACAGCGGTTCTTCTCGCAGAGCTCCCGTTTGGCGGGCGAGCCCACGCAGAAGGTCGTCACCTACCGGCTGAAGCCCGTGGTCGTCGGCGACCTCTCCTCATGTCCGGTGGCCGGTCCTGCTCCGCGCGCTCGTCGGCGCGCCGAACAGGTCCGGCCGGCTCGTTCCACATTTCAACGCGCTCGACGCGCGAGGAGGGGGTGCGATCCGTCATGACCATGATCTACAGGTCCGAGGCCGGTGAACGCGAGCTCCGCGACCACTATCGGCAGGTGCTGGAGGCCTGGCCGGTTCCCGCCGAGCACCTGTGGGTGCCGACGCGCGAGGGCGAGACCTTCGTCCTGGCCTGTGGCCCGCAGGACGCACCGCCCCTGGTGCTGCTGCACGGCTCGGGTGCGAACACGTCGATGTGGCGAGGCGATATCGCCACCTGGTCTCAGCACTTCCGCACCTACGCCGTCGACCTCGTCGGCGAGCCCGGCCTGAGCGCGCCTTCGCGCCCTGCCCTGGACTCTGATGCGGTATCCCGGTGGCTGGACGACGTGCGGGAAGGACTCCAGATCACCGACGCCGCGTTCGTCGGCACGTCTCTGGGTGGCTGGACGGCCCTGGACTACGCCATCCGCCGTCCAGAACGAGTGACCCGCCTGGTGCTGGTGTGCCCCGGCGGCGTGGGACGACAGAAGGTCGGCTGGATCTTCAAGGCCCTGCTGACCCGCCCGTTCCGACGCGATGGACTACGCGAGTCGGCGATGGCCGTCGCAGGACTGGACGGGGAGAAGGACCGGCAGGCGCTCGACGCCGTCGTCCTGACGTTCACGCACTTCAACCCGCGCAGGGAAAAGCTGCCGGTATTCCCCGATGAGGCGTTGCGCGGCCTCGCCATGCCCGTACTCGTCATCGTCGGTGGCCACGACGCCATGTTCGACTCCCACCAGACCGCCCGGCGTGTCCGTGAGTGCATCCCGCACTCGACCGTGAACCTGCTCCCCGAAGCCGGTCACGCCATCTTCGGCCAGGCCGAGCCGATCGCCGAGTTCCTTCGGGCCTGAGGTGAAAGGTCACTCAACGCCGAAAGCCTGTCAGAAAGAGATTTGCCGGTTCATCGGGTGGGGTTCTCGGTGAACGATGCGGTGTGGTCGGTGACCCACTGGCGGAAGGTTCGTGCCGGCCTTCCGAGGAGGTCGGACACCGTCGAGGTGACGTACGCCGGGCGTCCCATCGTGGCGTTCCACGCCGCGAGGAGCATGTCCACGGCCGGGCGCGAGGCTTCCGGGGTCTCGCGCCGGAAGTCGTCGGGCGCCAGTTCCTCGAACGTCAGCCGGCGGCCCAGCACGTCTCCGATGACGCTTACCTGCTCGGCCTGGGTGAGTGACTCGGGGCCGGTCAGGACGTAGTCGCCGCCGGCGTGTCCGTCCTCGCGCAGGATCCGTGCGACGACCGCGGCCACGTCCCGATCGTCGACCGGGGCCGTCTCGGCCGCGCCGTACGGCCAGCGGACCACTCCTTCGCCACGGATCGCGGCGGACCACCAGAACAGGGCGTTCGACGCGAACATCCCCGGCCGGACGATCGTCGAGTCGAGTCCGGTGGCCGCGATGAGCTCCTCGATCTCGGCGTGCAGCGCCGCCATCGGGTTCGGTTGCCGGAAGAACGGGTGCGGGGTCCGGTGCGGTGCGGACAGGTAGACGACCCGCTGTGCGTGGGCGGCCAGCCGGTCGACGACGGCCGCCGCGGTCTGCGGCGGGGCGGTCCAGACGAGGAAGACCGTGCTGACGGCGTGCAGCGCGGCGTCGAGCGATTCGGGCACCGTGAGATCGCCGGTGGCGATCTCGACGTCGGCGGGCAGTGTCGCCGCCGACTCGGAGCGGCGCACGAGGGCGCGGACCGGCACGTCCGCGTCGGTCAGCAGGTCGACCACGGCGCGGCCGATGCGTCCGGTCGCCCCGGTGACGAGCACCGGAGGCCCTCCCGCAGGTGTCATGGCAGTCTCGCCGTCGTCGACGGGGTGCGGCGAGGTGTCTGTCTGTTCCATGGGCGCATCTTTTCGTTACCGAGTTAAAAAAGCAACTCAGTAACAAATGTTACCCTGACGAGGTGAGCGAGCCGGTCGGGCTGCGGGCCCGCAAGAAGGTACGAACCCGGGACGCGATCGCCGAGGCGGCGATCTCGCTGTTCCTGGCGCACGGGTTCGACCAGGTATCGGTGTCCGACATCGCCGCGGCGGCCGAGGTGTCGAAACCGACGCTGTTCCGCTACTTCGCCACCAAGGAAGATCTGATCCTGCACCGCTTCGCGGACCACAACGGTGAAGCCGCACGCGTGGTCCGCGACCGGCCCTCGGGGATCACACCGATAACGGCGCTGCACCGGCATTTCCTGGCCGGTCTCGATCGTTTCGAGCCGGTCACCGGCCTCAACGATCATCCTGAGGTGGTGGCGTTCCATCGGCTGGTGTTCACCACGCCAACTCTGGCGGGACGGCTCCTGCAGTACATGCTCGACGACGAGGACGCGTTGGCCGCCGTCCTCGACCCGGGTGTCCGGGGCCGGCTGCAGGCAGCCCAGGTGATCGCGGTCCAACGCGTACTGGCCAGGACCAACTGGCAGAAGATCGCCGACGGGCGGACCGCACACGATGTGCGACCCGAGGCGGTCGCCGACGCGGACCACGCCTTCGCCCGGCTGTGCCACGCGACGGGCAAACCCTAGCCCGCCGCGCCCGCACACTCCGGCCGGCGCCGCCGAGCGTTGACACCACCGGGGCAGGCAGTCCAACGCGGCGAGGATCGCCGAGCACTCCGCAGTGCCGACCCTGGCCTGGCCACTGCTGCTTGTCGCGATCTTCTTCTCGCTGCCGGTCCGCCGCTACCGCCCTCGACCGCTGACGCCCCCGTCCGGTGCGCTAGCGTCATCACATGCTGCGCCGATGGATGCTACCGATTTTCTTCCTGGCCCTCGGACTCGCCGCAGCGGCCCGGCAGACCGCTCAGGGGTCCCCGGGCGCCGCCGTCGCGCCGCTCCTGATATTCCTGCTGGGCGCCGTCCTGCTGTCCCCACTGATGTTCCCGAAGTCCATCGGCGCGGCGGAAGCGCTACGCCGCAGCGAGGCCGACGGCCGCCCGATCGTCTACTGGCGCCCTGGCTGCCGCTTCTGCCTGCGGCTGCGCATCCGGCTCGGCCGCCACGCCCACCGGATGCACTGGGTCGACATCTGGCGCGATCCGGAAGGCGCCGCGGCGGTCCGGGCGGCCACCGGCGGCGACGAGACGGTGCCGACCGTGGTGGTGGCCGGCAAGCCACACGTCAACCCCGATCCTCAATGGCTGCGTGCGCAACCGCCCTTCTAAGAGGTCGCGTCCGTCCGTTTCGACATGCCGCCTGGCCTGGCGGCGCCTTCAGACTTCCCAGCCGACCACGAGATATGGGGACCTCGAACGCCATGGCCTCGCCGAGGAGTCGCGTCAGCCGGTTCACGCTCGCCGACCGGTGGCTCGACCGGCCACCGGCCGACGAACCGCCGGCGCGGGAACTTGTCCTGCGCTATCTCACCGCATTCGGTCCGGCCTCCGCCAAGGACATCAAGGCATGGAGCGGGATGACCCGGCTACGCGAAGTCGTCGAATCGCTCCGGCCGCGGTGGGCATGAAAGATCACACAAGGATCATCACCGGCTTGACTGCGATCTCCGCCCGCCGAATGGTATGGTCTCAACATGCGGATGATCTTCTTGTTCCTTGGCTGGTGGCGCCCCTGACGGGCGGCACCGTTCATCCGCGTAACCGACAACGCGGCCGCCCGGTTCGGGTGGCCGTTTCGTGTGTTCGCACCTCGGTGGCCCGGCCAGGGCGGCCTCCCGATCCTGAGGGAGCCAAACCGATGCCACGACGACTCACCGGCTTCACCCCGTCCGGCGACCTGCATCTGGGCAACTACATCGGCGCGATCGCCCCGATAATCGCCAAGCAGGCCGTCACGGACACGGTGGTGTTCATCTCCGACCTGCACTCCCTGACTCTGGAGCACGATCCGGCCGAGGTGCGGCGGCGGACGCTGGAATTCGCGACCATCCTGCTGGCCGCGGGCGCAGACCCCGACGCGTCCTTGTTCCTGGTCCAGTCGCACGTACCCGAGCACACCGAACTGCACTACCTGCTGGAGTGCACCACCGGGTACGGCGAGGCCCAGCGAATGATCCAGTTCAAGGAGAAGTCCGGCCGTCAGAACCAGGTCCGGATGTCGCTGCTGACCTATCCGATCCTGATGGCCGCCGACATCCTGCTGTACGACACCGACGAGGTGCCGGTCGGCGAGGACCAGAGCCAGCACGTGGAGCTGGCCCGCGATGTCGCCCAGCGGTTCAACACCCGATACGGCCCCACCTTCACCGTCCCCCGTGCGGTCAACCCGCCGGTCGCCGCCCGCATCATGGACCTGGCGTCACCCGGCGACAAGATGAGCAAGTCGGCCCCCTCGGCGGCGGGGGTGCTTCGACTGCTCGACGAGCCGAACGTCCTGCGGCGCAAGGTGATGCGTGCGGTCACCGACACCGACACCGTGGTGAGCTACGACCCGGAACGCAAACCGGGAGTGTCCAACCTGCTCGCCATCCTGGCCGCCTGCACCGGCGACGAGCCTCAGCGGCTGGCCGGGCGGTTCGACCGGTACGGCGAGCTGAAGGAAGCGGTCGCCGACGCGGTGGTGGCCACCCTCGCCCCTCTCCGGGACCGCTACCTGCGACTGGCCGAGGACCCGCGGCACGTCCAGGCGGTTCTGCGGGCCGGTGCCGGCCGTGCCCG
The DNA here is from genome assembly GCF_040635605.1 of Streptosporangium sp. NPDC006930. Taxonomy (NCBI): domain Bacteria; kingdom Bacillati; phylum Actinomycetota; class Actinomycetes; order Streptosporangiales; family Streptosporangiaceae; genus Streptosporangium; species Streptosporangium sp. NPDC006930. The sequence continues at coordinate 84,882 of NZ_JBEYID010000020.1, forward strand.
CGGGGTGGCCGGCGCGAAGGTACGCCAGGCCAAGGCGGCGATCGGCCTGCTACCCGGATGAGTCAGCGGGTGCGGGGGCCTGGCCATCCGCGTGGCTGACGACGACCCGGGCGGGAGGCCGTCGTGATGTGCCGTCGCCCTCATCTGTGAAGATCCATCGGTACTCGATGGGCTCCCGTCCCAGGAGAAGCAGAAGTCACCCCCTTGGGCGACCCGCACCATGCCGTACAGAAAGCCTGGATGCGACGCGATCGATGATCTCAGAAATGGAGCGGGAGTACGCCGACAACGGTATCGATCTTGACGTGTGCCGTACTTCGCCGGCCGGGCTGCTCACGCCGGACCTTCCGGACGGGGCGGATAACCGCAGACCAAGGCCGCATCCGGGTTTTCGCACCCCACACGTCGGTGGAGAGCGTCGGGGCCGCCCGAGCGATGTCGCAAGTCGCGGAGTCACTCGAACGTCGACGCCGCGCCGACGTGCCCGCTGCTACGCGGTCAACGTCACCACCAGGAACGCCACCCCCATCACCAGCGCGACCGGCGTCATCACCGAGCGCTCGAACTTGCTGCCCGACAACAGGTTCAACACCGAACTCAGCGCCAGGTAAACCACGATCACCCACATCCCGATCGTCAACAGCGGCTCGCCGATGATCGACACCAGGCCGGCCTTGCTCAGCAGGAACAGCGCGAACACAACGTAGATCAAGACCGCGACCACGCTTCCGATCCGCAGGTTTCGAGGCAGCACGTCATGCCGGCCGCCCCAGGCGAAGCGGCCCAAGGGCACTCCTGCGGCAAGGGCGATCTGGAGGGCGGCGAGTATCACGAGCAGGATCAGGCCTGTGATCGCAAAGGCGGGCATGGCTTGACGCTACCGGGTTTCGGGGTCGGCAGACATCCCCGATGGCTTCCCGGGAAACGACCCCCAAGGCCCCTGCACAGCGGGGCCGACGTTGAGGACGACCGGAACCGGATGCGAGCGCGCCCGGCCGGATCTCTACCAACAAAACCTGGCTGGAGAATCAGATCGCACGTTGCGTCAAACGAGTCCTGCCGATGCTGCGTCCAGCGCAAGTGCGAGCACCCCGATCAGCTCAACCGACCAGTGTTCTAGACGACAATCTCACACTATGCGAATATGTGTTCGATTTACGAAGGCCGTCAACGAGAGCGGGTCCCGTAGCCATGCCCGGGTGCTCGACTCTCCCCTTCCTCTCCAGAACGGAGTGCCTGTGCGCCCATCAACCTCTGCCCGGGCTCCTTTGTCCCGCCGATTAGTCGCCTGGGCCGGGACCCTGCTCCTGACGGCGGCCCCGCTCGTCGCTCAGGCGCCCACCGCCACGGCCGCCGTGACCGTCACCGACCTCGGCGTCGCCGGGAAGGGCGGAGACGTGGTGGCGCGCAGCAGCAAGGTCTTCGTCGCCGCCGGCGATCAGATCGTGGTCGCGCCCATCGACGGCAAGGTCATCGACACGATCCCCGGCCTGTCCGGTGCTGTCGCCCTGGCCTCGCCGGGGGTCGGCAGGAAGGTGTACGCGGCGCTGCGCGATTCGCACGAAGTGATCGAGATCGATACCGCCACGCTCGCCATCACCAAGCGCATCGACCTCACCGCGCACCCGTGTCCGTCGAGTCTGGCGCAGGAGTACGACCGGCTGTGGATCGGATTCGGTTGCGGTGAAGAGGGGGTGTTCACGAGTACGGGTGACCTGGGGCAGAACAGGGGCCTACAAGATCGCTTCCTGAAATGAAGGTGATCGTTTCCCGGAAGTCGCGGACGCTACCCCCTGCGGCCCCGGCCACTGACGACCTGCACGTCAATGGCAGCAATGACAATAAGCGGGAAAAAGCCGCCATAATGAAATCATGATCCCCAAGGTCGTGGCCGTCGTCGGCGACCGGGCCGCCGCGTTCGAGCTCGGGATCGTCTGCCAGGTGTTCGGCCTGGATCGCTCCGACGACGGGCTGCCGCTTCACGACTTCACGCTCTGCACACCGCGGCCTGGCACGATCCCGACGACCTCGGGGTACACCATCCAGGTCGAGCACGGGCTGGAGCGCCTGATTGACGCCGACCTCATCACCGTGCCCGCCTGGCCTCAGCTCGACGCGCCCGTTCCCGCTCCCCTGCTGGCGGCCCTGCGGGAAGCCGTCGCGCGAGGCGCCAAGGTGCTGACCGTCTGCACGGGCGCCTTCCTGCCGGCAGCCGCCGGGCTGCTCGACGACCGGCGTGCCACCACCCACTGGCAGTTCGTCGAGTTGCTCGCCCGCCGCCACCCGCGGGTCAGCGTCGAGCCCGACGTCCTGTACGTCGAGGACGGCCCGGTGCTCAGCAGCGCCGGGGCCGCCGCCGGGATCGACGCCTGCCTGCACCTCATCCGGTTGCAGTACGGCGCCGCCATGGCCAACGCCCTAGCCAGGCGCCTGGTCGTACCGGCCCACCGGGCCGGCGGGCAGGCCCAGTACGTGGAGGCGCCCATGCCGCCACCGCGCACCCCGTACGAGCTGTCGGAGCTGCTCGACTGGATCATGGAGCACCTCCATCAGCCACTCACCGTGGAGGCGCTGGCTGCACGCGCGGCCATGTCGCCGCGCACGTTCGCCAGGCGGTTCAAGACGCTGACCGGCACCACCCCGCACCGCTGGCTGCTCGAACGCAGGCTCCAACTCGCCGAGGAACTGCTGGAGACCACCGATCTGAGTGTGGACGCCGTCGCGACGCGGGCCGGGTTCGGCGGCGCCGACACCCTGCGCCACCACTTCGCCGCCCGCCGCGGCATCGCCCCCGCCGCCTACCGCCGCGCCTTCCGCCACAGTACGTAACCGGCCGCCGACACGGGCGTACCGGCTGCTCCCTCTACGCCTCTGCCACGGGTGACGGGCATGTCGCTCCCCGAGCGGCTGGGCGAGGTCGGTCGTGAGGAGTCCCGGGTTCGGGGCTTCGGGGCACGACCACGAGGATGGCAGGATTTTCCGGTAACCGGGCAGTGCTGCCACTCCTCCTGAATCATCCGCTCTCACAGACTCGGGGCATGACATCGAGCACACACTGCCGTCCCTCACTCGCGCGCCCTTTCCCCCTGCCGTCGCAGGAGCGCTTCACGGTCGCCGTCCACGCGCCCGGTGCCGGGCCGCAGCGCTGGGCCGGCGCACCGAGCGCCGTGCTGGACGCCGACGGCACGTTCGTCCTGGCCTACCGCGTGCGGAAGGGTGGCGAGGACTACAACGTCGTGGCCCGTTCCGCGGACGGCGAGCGCTTCACCACCGTCACCGTCCTGCCGCGCCACCGCTTCGGCGCGGCGATGGTGGAGCGCCCTGCCCTGGTCCGCACCCCGTCCGGCGGCTGGCGGCTGTATGTCAGCTGCGCCACGCCCGGAACCAAGCACTGGTGGATCGGGGCGATCGAGGCCGCGTCCCCGGAGGGACTGGCTGAAGCGGACGTGCGAGTGGTGTTTGCCGGCGACGTCCGCACCGGCGTCAAGGACCCGGTGATCCGCTACGACGGCACGGAGTGGCGGGCCTGGATCTGCTGCCACCCGCTCGATGTGCCGGGCGCGGAAGACCGCATGAGCACCGCATACGCCACCAGCCAGGACGGGCTGAGCTGGCGATGGCACGGCGTCGTCCTCACCGGCCGGCCCGGCTCATGGGACGCCCGCGGCGCGCGTCTGACCAGTGTGCTGCCCGACGGCCGCGCCTGCTACGACGGGCGCGCCTCGGCGGCGGAGAACTGGCGTGAACGCACTGGGCTGGTGACGCCGTCCAGCGGCGCCGGAGGCGCGCCGCTGACGCCGGTCGACGGCCCTCCCGTCGCGGACGTCCGCTACCTCGACGTACTGCCCCTTCCCAGCGGCGCTCACCGGATCTTCTACGAGGCCCGGCTGCCCGACGACAGCCACGAGCTGCGCACCGAACTGGTGAAGTGAGAACGTCCGCTTCCGGCACCGTGAGCTCCAGAACTTCTCGTCCTCCTCCGATGCCGACACCGTGCCCCCATCGGCGGCGAAACGGACGCCCAACGGGCGCCGGCGCAGATCGGCGGGACAGGCGGAACATGCCTGTCGGGAACGGACGGTGCGGCCACCGGGCAATTGACGCTGATCGGTGCGCCGACAGCACGATCATCGTCTATGGCACCTGTCGGTTAATCAGGAACCACTAGCCGAATTTGCCCCTATTCCACACATTTCACAATCAGTCCCCGCCCGGCTGCGGACGCCGACTACAACGCGACCAATTCTGAGCACAAGGGCAACAATTTCCTTACCGGTGTCCGCCTGAGGTGATCGAGAGGCCACCCTGGAACCATGTCAAAGGCGGTGGGAGAGCAGGAGCGAGCACCCGGTTCGCGGCAGTGGCGGGCAGTGCGGATCGCCGCGAGCGTGGCGTTGCCGGTCTTACTGGGAATGGGGCTGGCCTGGGTCTTGGTCGACCCACTCGATCTGCAGAAGGACATACTGGAAATGCTGAGCCAACGGGCCAGCGTGATCGGCACGTTCACGGGCGCGGCCGGGCTGGTCGTCGCGATGCTGGCGTTACGCGCGCAACTGCGAAGCCGGCCCGTCGACGACATCGCATCCACCACGGGGACACCGGGGTCCGGCCAGGCAGAGTCCGCCCACGCCCGTGGCCCGCGACGTCGTACGGTCCTGCTGATCACGACCGTGTCGGCTGTCGTGGTGACCACCCTGATCGCCCTGGCCGTCGTATCAGATGCGTCGGTCCGCTACGAGGCTGAGGACGGCTCTTGCAACAATGCCAGACGCCTTTACAATATCGACGACGCATCGAACAACGCTTCGATGGGCCATTTGAACTACCCGGACAGCTGGGTCGAAATCAAGGTGTACGCGCCCAGGGCCGACATCTATAAGGTGAACGTGCGGTATAGCGCCGCCGATGGCGACGCGCGGCAGTACCTGACGGTGAATGGCTCGCGCAAGATCGTAGTGCATTATCCGGGTAGCCCCACCTGGACAACCTGGTCGCACGCGTCGGCCACCCTAAAGCTGGACCACAAATGGAACACGCTGCGATTCCAGCACGACGACGGACCGTTCGCGGCCGAGCTGGACTACGTCGAGATAGTTGGCGGCGACCCGGTTCGCGATCTCGCCGCTGTCGGAGACTGTGGCCCGCCTGCAGCAGCTGGGTAATCTTGATCGGAACCCGCTCCACCTGCGGTAGCTGCGGCGGGCGGCGGGTGAGCTCGCCAGAGATCCCCTGGATCTCTCACGTACATGGCCGCTGATCGTCAGCGACCGGCCAAACTGGCCGGAGTTCCTCGTTCCTGCCCTGCTCGGCTCGGGGACGTCCATCGACGACGACCTTGCCGTGTTGCGCAGGACACCCGCACCCCAAGTGCGAATCAGCCTCCGGCGCCTGTTCGGCGAAGGCCTCTCCGCCCCGGCCGCCGCGCTCGCTGAACAGCCGGCGGCAGGACCGCGTGCGATCGCCGCGGAACTGCGTGCGGCACATGACCGGCTCACCGCGCCACACTGGTCACGGATGCGGGCCGTACTCGATGCGAATGTCGTCCATCGGGCCGAGCAAATGGCTGCGGGCGGTGCCGAGAGGTTGTTCGCCGACCTGTATCCGGATCCGCGCCGGCGCGATGGCCAACTGAAGCTGGGGGGAGCACGGAAATGAGGGGATTCGAACCCCGGTGGGACGCACCGTTTCCGATCAACGGATGCCGTTCGGTGTCGTCAGATGCCGCGACGATGACGTCCATCGGTCCCGGCTGCGCTCCCGTGTCAGCCGGTTCGCTGACTTTTAGCGGACTCCGCCCAGCCGCCCGACCTGGGGCGACCATGGCTACGGGAAGTTGCGTTTCCCGCGGTCGGCCCGAATTTGTCAGTCTTGTACGGCATGATCAGCGCTCGTATTAATACATCCTCCCAGGGAGTGCCATGGACGTCACCGACAGAGCCGGATAGTCCGGCATGGGCTGGAACGGCTGGACGCATCTCGCTCTGCTCCGTGCCCAGCTCGACGCGGGCGCCGACCCGAATTCGGGAACAGACCTCCATGGACGCCCTCTCCACCAAGCAGCCGAGCGCGGCTCGCCTGAAGCGGTTGCCCGGTCAGCCACGATCCAGAGCTCTGTGAACAGCTCAACACGACCGAACACCGCATCAACCTTCCTATGCACCGATCTCTCGACTTTCGACGAGAGCGTCATGACCGCTATGTACAGGGGGCAAGCATGAAGCTTCTTCTCACCTCCGCCGGCGTCAAGAACCCGAGCATCCACAGCGCGCTGGTCGACTTACTGGGCAAACCGATCGCCGACTCCAACGCCCTCTGTATCCCCACCGCCAGCTACGGGCACCCCCAGGGCAATCCCGGTGGGGCATGGCGTTTCATCAGCGGTCAGTCCTCCACCCCCATGTGCGAGCTGGGTTGGAAGTCCTTGGGAGTGCTGGAACTCACCGCGCTGCCCAGCATCGACGAAGGACGCTGGGTCTCCTGGGTCCGAGAGACAGACGTCCTGCTGGTGAATGGCGGCGACGCCCTGTACCTGTGCCATTGGATGCGGCAGTCGGGGCTGGCGGATCTCCTGCCGTCGCTGCGCGAGACGGTCTGGGTGGGACTGAGCGCCGGAAGCATGGTGATGACCCCCCGTATCGGAGAGACCTTCGTCGGCTGGGAACCGCCTGCCGGGAGCGACAGCACACTGGGCATCGTCGACTTCTCGATCTTCCCGCACCTGGATCACGAGCTCCTGCCGGAGAACACCATGGCCGACGCGGAAAGATGGGCGGCCGGAATCTCAGGTCCGGCGTATGCGATCGACGACGAGACCGCCATCAGAGTGACCGAGGGCACCGTCGACGTCGTGTCCGAGGGGCACTGGAGGCTGTTCTCCTCCTGACATCAACAAGGTTCGCACGGTGGTCGTCGACTTTTCGCTGATCCCGGTCCGCGAAGTTCCTTCGGAGGCCGTACGCCCCCCGGAGAACGAGGCGACCTCATAACCTCTGAACAGCAAAAAGGCCCGGTTCCATGATCTGGAATCGGGTCCTTCGTCCTATGGGGTGTTCACGAGTACGGGTGATCCGGGGCGGAACAGGGGGTTACAAGATCGCTTCCCGAAATGAAGATGATCGTTTCCCTGAAGTCGAGGAGCAGCGAGTTGTCAGAGTGCTCACCGTGGCGCATCCGAACCTCCTTCTCGACCTCATTCACCACACTCCGGCGGCCGCCGAGTCACTGACATGGCCGTTCGACTTCGACGTCTCCCGCACCGAGCACGTCGAAGTGGTCAGGCCGCGATCAGGTGATGCCCCGGAGGCGATTGCCGGTGACGGGGCAGATGGAATGTTCCTCCTTTGCGGGGACACCGCGAGTGAACAGTCCGTACCGTATGCCGACTCCGAAGGGCAGGCAGGCACCTGCTCATGGAGGGCGGCTTGGACATGTGGGTGCGCCCGCACGTCAGGGCGGGCGTAGGCAGCCGCCGACACTGTCCAGATCGTCGGCAAGCCCGAGGCCGGCCTTCTCCACACCGGCAGCGTCGGAAGGCGGAAAAGCGCTCCCCGTCACCGCCGGGACCCCCATCGTCATCTCGCTAAGCGAGTTACACATCCCGGTGTTCGATGTTCAATCGGAAGGTCAGCCAACACGACGCGAGGTGGTATGCACGGCTGCTCAATGCCCCGCTGACCGGTTCCAGTGAGGAGCGTGCGGTGCTTGCTCCCGACGATCCATCGGGATGGAATCAAGAACGGTGCACCTTTCGGCTCCAGGGTTTATCGCCCCTTCTATACAGTTCTGCTTCATGCGTACCCCCCATATCGCCCTGCTGGCCGGGGTTCTGGTTGGCCTGTTGCTTACCGGCACCGCCCAAGCCGACGCCAGTGTCGGCACGCCGGCTCCCACCGGCACCAAGGCGCTGACCCATAATCCGCTGTATCGCAGCGGCAAACTGACGCTGCCCTGCGCTCAGCACCCCGAAGCCTCCGGCAGCGTCGCCGCCACGAAAAAGCACCTGACGGCGATGCTGGGCTGCTTGAACGCCTCATGGTCCAAGCAGCTGAAGAAGACGGGCCTGGCCTTCAAGAAGCCGACAATCCAGTTCATGACCAAACCCGGCCGCGCGTGTGGGTCAGCATGGAGCAGGTACAACACCGGCCGCTACTGCACCAGCGAGCAGCGGCTGGTCATCATGATCAGCGACTACGCCGTCAAAGCACCGGCCGACCCGGTGATGCTGCACCTGATCGCACACGAGTACGCCCACCACGTACAGAACCTCACCGGCATGTGGACCGCCTACAAAGAAATGCCTGCCCGCAGCAAGGCGCAGGCGCTGGCGCAGAGCCGCCGTCTGGAACTGCAGGCCGACTGCCTGGGAGCGGTGTTCATGGCCAGCGTCTGGTCGTCGCAGAACTACCGGGACCAGGACTGGAAGGAGGTCGTGGACCACTACCGGGGCAGTGGTGATGAGAAGGTCAACAAGGAACGCAGTCACGGCACGGGCAAGAACCGGGCCGCCTGGCTGCAGCGAGGTTTCGCCAGCGCTTCCCCTGCCGCGTGCAACACCTGGACCGCACCGGTGTCCCGCGTCGCCTAACGGGTTCCTTCCGCTGCGGCAGGTCATTGACAGATAAGCCCGAGTTCTGCGGACTCGGGCTTTCTGCGTTCCTTCTCAGAGACTGAGCTTCCCCCTGAGTGCTGCACATCTGGTGGTCATGAATGCCTGTCGGTCAGGCCAGAACAACCTGCTGAAGTCGAGTAGCGCTCGGTGACGTTAGGCCGAAGGCCCTGGACGCTGATGGCAGCAAGAACGCTTCACCTGGTCGCAACACCCAGCCCAGAGCCGGCATCGTCATGCCCAGCGACGCGAACTCCGACCTCCACCAGCGACCTCATCACCCGGGCATTCCCGGACCCCTGCTCCGCGACTCCTAAACCAGGACGAACCCGATTCGGAGGTCCCTGAAACGACAAGATCCCGTCTGATCGCGATGATCAGACGGGATCCCGTCAACCTCAGTCCAGCCGTTTCAAGAACGGCCCCCTGTGGGGTGTTCACGAGCGGGTGTGATCTGCGGTCGAGGCAGAGCTTCAAGATCGCTTCCCGAGATGGCCGTGATCTTTTCCCAGCCGAGCCCTCGGGGGTTCAGCGTGCGTTGATCAACTGTCCGTCAGGAAGGCCAAGGCGTCCGGAGCGAACCATTGGTCGGTGAACGTGCCGCTGTCGCTTCGGCCCGGGTAGACGACGAGCTGGGCGTCCGGGATGCCTTTCACCGTCTGCCGGGCCAGTGCCAGCGGATAGACCAGGTCCCTGTCACCCTGGATCAGCAGCGTGACCGCCTTGATGCCGTGCAGCCGTTCACGCAGGTCGAAGCCATCCTCGGCGTCGAGGACGACGACGGCGTCGGTGTGGTCTTGGTGACCGCTGTCAGACAGCCGCAGCAGGCCTTCGAGCAGCCTCGGCCGATCGTCGATTCCGTGACGACCTCGGCCAGCGCGGGGCTCGGCCGCCTGCCTTGGCGTGAGCGCTCGATGTAGGCACGCTGGGCTCGCCTGCCGATGGGGCCGAGGGTGCAGGCCGTACCGGCCAGGACGAGGCGGTCGACCAGGCCGGGATGGTCGGCCGCGAGTTGGAGGGCGATGGATCCGCCGGTGGAGATGGCCAGCATGTTCACCGGGCCCTCAGAGATGCCTCTGATCGCCTGTGCGTAGACGGCGGCGAGGTCGGCCATCGTCGTGCCCGATGGCAGCCCGGGCCGGCGATTGACGACGTAGACGGTGAAATGTTCGGTGAACGGTTGCACCAGCCGCATCGTGGACCAGCGTGCCAAACCTCTCGGGTTGGCCGCTTGCGGGGTGTAGAGCAGGACGACCAGGGGTGGTCCTTTGCCGGCCGACAGGTACGGCAGGTCGTTCAGCATGAGGTGAGCCCTTCCGTGACAGCATCGATCAGGCGGTCCATCACGGCCGGATAGATGTCGACGCCCAGGTGTTCGGCGTACAGCGGGGTCAGCAGGACCGCGCGCAGCACGCCGAGTAGTACCTGCGGATCGCCTTCCAGATGGGTGCCGAGAAACTGGAGCAGCTCGGCCATCGGGCCGCCCCCGGCGGCGGCCATCCGCTCGGGGGTGAGCTTGGCGGCGACTACGGCCATCTCCTCGGGGTGGGACATCAGCCGCCGGTAGAGCGGGTTGGTGTCGAGTTCGGCGACCGTGGCGCGCAGGAAGCGCCGCAGGCGGTCGCGGGTGTCGGTACCGCGGTTGAGCCCTTCGTCGATCACGCGCCGCCGCACCCCCTCGTACTGCCGCAGCATGGCCTCGAAGTAGAGCTCCTCCTTGGAGTCGTAGAAGGCGTAGATCGAGGACTTGGCGATGCCCGCAGGGGTCGTCAGCTCTTCCAGTGACGTCTTGCGCAGGCCCTGGGTCGAGAAGAGGCGGGTAGCGGTGTCGAGCAACCGCTCGGTGATCCGCGCCCGCTCCTCCTCGGAGAACGCCGGTGGCATAGCATCTCCATATGAACAATGTGATTTTATGTTCACACGATACTCCCGATCGCTTCCCGCCACTATCGGTTGGGGCGGCTGGAGCGTGACCAGGCCTGCTGGATCAGGCGGGAGTCGATCAGGGTGATGTTGTGCTGATGGAGGAGGTCGCGGGCAGCCGCCGAGGTGAGAAATTCGTAGTCGGTTCGCCGCACGAGCCAGCCGCTGTCGATCGTGCGGGTCTGGCGGGTGCCCAGGCTTGGGTGTACCGCCCATTCGCTGAGTCCAGCCGGTAGGTCGCGCAACAGGTGGGAGTACTGGGCCCCTTTCTCGTCGGTGGAGAGGGAGAAGCTGTCCAGGAAAGGGTGGTCAATAACAGGCATGCCTTGTTGGCGGATCTTCTGCCGCGCGGGTTGCAACCAGGCTCGTACGGCCAGGCCGTGTTCTGCGGCCAGTGCGACAGTCAGGTCGAAGATGTCGTCGCGGCCACCGTCGGCCAAGCAGTGAAAGTCCAAATGTGTCGGACTGAGCCCGGCGTCGAAGGCTGCTTGGATCTGTGCTCGGAACTCGATCTCGACCTCGTCGAGGCGGGCGCCGGCGAGCAGCGCGGCACGTCCGGCGGGTGTGGCGGTGAACAGCAGTCCCTGCTCATCGAGCAGCGAGGCAACCCTCTCTTTCGACGCCAGCGGTCCCCACCGATAGTGGGGCGTGTCACAGACCAAGGTGAGGTGAACACCGAAGGGGATCTCGGGCCGCCGGCTGAGCAGTTGCATGGCGTGGTGCGCGGCCGGGCAGGGTGTCATCAGGCTGCAGGACGTGGCGATTCCCGTTTCGATGGAGTCGATCACCGCAATATTGATGTCGTGGTGCATGCCCAGGTCGTCGCAGTTGACGAAGAGCACCCGCGCATCCGCGGGAAAGCCCAGTAGCTGAGTCGAGGGAAACGAGAGCGGGTCCGGCTCCGCGGCGTGTTCTTGCATTCAAAGAGAGTGACCGGTGGAGATCCCGGCGTGCACTCGGATTTCGCTTCCCCAGGTTCACCGCTCACGGGCCGGAGCAGGCCACCACCCGTCCCATAACCCGCACTTCAGATCACCGTGTCGCAACACCCAGCCCGGCGTCGACTTCGCCATGCCCAGCGACGCGAACTTCGGCCTCCACCAGCGCCCTGACATCACCCGGGCCTTCCCGGACCCCTGCTCCGCAGCTCCCAAACCAGGGCGAACCCGATTCGGAAACCCCTGAAACGACGAGACCCCGCCCGATCGCGATAATCAGACGGGATCCCGTCAACTTCAGTCCAGCCGTTTCGAGAACGGCCCCCTGTGGAGATGAGGGGATTCGAACCCCTGACCCCTTCGATGCGAACCCCGGTGGGGCGTCCCGCTTCCGGTCATCGGATGCCGTCAGGTGCCGTCAGGTGCTGTGACGATGACGTCCGTTGATTGACGGTGCGCCCTCGTGTCAGCGGGTTCGCTGACTTTTCGCTGACTCTCCCAGCCGCCCACAGGCCGGTATGGCCATGACCGCCGGAGGGCACCCTCCGTAGACCGACCGCGGCACCGGCCTGAATGTGTCGGCCTCGCACGTCATGATCGGTGTTCATACGTCCCGTATGTTCGCTCAAGGAGGGTCATGGCTGCTACCGACGATGTCAGATGGTGGGGCGTCAACGACTGGACGGATCTCAACCTGGTCCGCGCCGAGCTCGCCACGGGTGCCGATCCGAACTCCGACGTGCCCGTCTTCGAAAAGCCGCTACACGCCGCGGCTGATCGCGGCTCGCCTGAAGTGGTCGCCGAGCTGGCCACGCGCGTCGATGACGTCGACGCGGAAAATCGAGGCCGCACTGCCCTGTGGATGGCCGTCTTCGAAGGCCGCACGGACAACGCCCGAGCCCTCGTCTCCGCCGGGGCGGACCCGTGGCGCCCCATGATGGCAGGCTGGTCCCCCGGCCGCCTCAGCCTGGCCGGCCCCACTCCCCACCTCTTCCCCCTCCCCTCACCGGATGCCGGTCTGTCCGAAGCCGAGGCAGCCGCCGTGGCCGAAGCCGGACGTCTGATCCCCGCGCTGGGAGACCTCTACTACGACGGCCTGAGCCTGGCCTGCGTGGCCGACGTCAGCGCGACCGAGGCGACAGCGCGACTGGAAGCCGCACCTGCCGACGACGTGGACATAGAAGCGCTTTACGAGGCCTGGTGGAACACCCCGGACGCCGATCTGATCATCGGCATCACGGACGTGCCGGGCGGCTGCGTCATCACCCAACCCTGGGGAAACACCGCGTCCACTCCCGGCGTCATCAAGCGCGTCTCACCGGGCACGGTCTGCTACAGCATGTACGCCAATCCCAAGGGCGGCAGTAGCGGAGACGTCGCCCGAGACGGCGCCGTCATCACGGCCTGGGAACCGTGCGTTGCCTACACCGTTCCCACTGACGCTCTTGCCGAGGAGATCCTCGCCGCCTATCTCTACCGCGGCCACCCCGTGGCGTTCTGCTGCGCCGGCGCAGATCTGCGCCTGGCCCACGCCGGGCCGATCATCGGCTCGTCCGCCACGTGGCTCAGGCTGCCCAAACGAGACTGGTGGACCTGACCTGCGGAAATGGCGAAAGGCCCGGTTCCATGATCTGGAATCGGGCCTTTCGTCTTGTGGAGATGAGGGGATTCGAACCCCTGACCCCTTCGATGCGAACGAAGTGCGCTACCGGACTGCGCTACATCCCCAAGACGTGGACTAGATTAGCAAACTTCCGAGAGCACTCGCGCCATCCGGAGCGCGGGTCAGTCGCCGACCGCGCGGCGGGGGGTCTCCGCGTACTGGTCGAAGAGCTCGTCGCGGTGCGCGGCGAGGTCGATGATCTCGGCCACGGGGCGCTGGGCCTCCAGCAGGGCGGCGCGGCGGCGGGCACGCTTGGCACGTTCCGCGTGGGCCTGAGCGATGGCTGCGCGCCGCTCGACGTCGATCTGGACCGTGACCCTGAGGATGGCCATGTAGATCCCCAGGAGCACCACTGAGGGCGCCACGCCCCACCAGGGGATGACCTGGACGGCGGCCGTCACCACGGAGGCGAGCAGGAGCAGCACGCACCAGAGCGTGAGGCGCCTGCGCTTGGCCACCTGCTTGCCCCTGCGGCGCAGCTCCGCACGGCGACGCTCGGAGACACCGCCACCGGTGGCGGCCCTGCCGGTCGAGGGCTTCCCTGTCGAGGGTCCGACGGGCGTCGCCGCGGCCCCGGAGGCCGCGGGCTCCGATGCGGCCTGGGCGCCCGCAGGGGCATCCTCGGCAGCGCGCACCTCCTCGGCGCCGGACGACGCGGCGTCGTCTTCCTTCAAGGGCGAAGGGGGCGGAGAGGACGGGTCTGCGGAGGGGACGGGCAGGGGCTCTGCGAGGGTCTCGGCGGAGTCCTCGTCGATCACCCGCTCGTCGTAGGCGTACGGCTCGGCGTCCTTGTGGGTCTCGACGAGGGTGTTGCGGTCGCGGTGCAGCCACATGGGCACGAGCACGCACAGCCACATGACGACAATGGCCAGATAGAGAACGACGCCGCTGCTCACGACCACCTCCGGGCAGCGTGAGGACACGGGTGGTCTCCCGGCGTCCTCAATCTGCTCATGTCACGCACCGTAAGACCGCGTGTCACTATTTGACGAGCATTCGATGCGGTGTGTCGCGAGATCTTCAAACCTCTTCGTGGGGAGTGCCGCCGTGGGCGGCTGCCTCACGGTCCCGTCGCCACCGTACGAGCAGCCCTCTTGGCGCGTCTTCGACCGTGAGCGCGTAACAGATGTGGTCACGCCAGGCGCCATCGATGTGCAAGTGTCGACGTCTGACCCCTTCTTCCCTAAAACCTAGCTTTTCAACCACTCTGCGGCTTGCGTGATTCTCTGGGCGGATATTGGCCTCGACACGATGCAGCCCGGTGGTGAAGAAGCAGTGGTCGACGGCCAGCGCGACCGCGGTGGGGATGATCCCGCGACCGGCCAACGCGCCGTCCACCCAGTAGCCGATCTGGGCCGACCTCGCCGAACCCCAGACGATGGCGCCCACCGTGAGCTGCCCCGCGAAGGCGCCCTCGTAGGTGACGACCCACGGCAGCGCGAGCCCCTGCCTGGCCTCCCTGCGCAGGGTTCCGGCCATGGAGACGTAGGGACCGAGACCGGTCTTGAAGAGGGGGGTTTCCGGGTTGCTCGGCTCCCAGGGACGGAGCCAGTTCGCGTTGCGCAGCCGCGACTCCCGCCAGACGCGTACGTCCCGCAGTCGCAGCGGCCGAAGTCCTACCGGGCCTTCCGTCAGGGTCACCGGCCAGCCACGAAGTCGATCCACGCCCTCCATCATCCCCCCAAGAGTGCCCGTCGTGCCATGTGAGCCGGGCAGACGGGTCAGCGGGGGTGATCTCCTCCCCTGATCTGGTCCACGGCGTGCCTGAGCACGGGAGACAGCACCCCCATACCGTCGCGTACCCCTCCCGAGGAGCCCGGCAGGTTGACGATCAACGTGCCGCCGGCCTGCCCGGCGAGCCCACGGGACAGGATCGAGGTGGGCACCTTGTCCCGGTTGACGTGGCGGATGGCCTCGGCGATGCCCGGGACCTCCCTGTCGATCACCCGCCGGGTCATCTCCGGGGTGAGGTCCGCGGGGGTCAGACCGGTGCCGCCGGTGGTGACGATCACGTCGTACCCCTCGGCGACCCCCGAGCGCAGCGCCGCCTCGACCGGATCGCCGTCGGGGACCACCCTCGGGCCGTCCACGTCGCACCCGGCCGCCGCGAGCAGCTCGGCGAGCAGCTTCCCCGAGGTGTCCTCGTACGTCCCCGCGGCGGCCCGGTTGGACGCGGTGATCACCAGAGCTCTCATGGGGTCATTCTCCCAGGATCTCGGGGGTCCGGTCTCTCAGGGACGGGTCCAGATCCCCGTCTTGCCGCCCGTCTTCTCCTCGACGCGGACATCGGTGATCACGGCCGCCGGGTCGACCGCCTTCACCATGTCGATCAGGGCGAGCGCGGCGACGGAGACCGCGGTCAGCGCCTCCATCTCGACGCCGGTACGGTCGGCGGTCTTGACCCGCGCCATGATCTCCACGCCGTCGTCGGCCACGGTCAGCTCGACCTTCACCCCGTGCAGCGCGATGGGGTGGCAGAGCGGGATCAGGTCGGGGGTCCGCTTGGCGCCCATGATCCCGGCGATCCGCGCGGTGCCGAGCGCGTCGCCCTTGGGAACCTCGCCCGAGCGCAGCAGCGCCACGGCCTCGGCGGAGAGCAGCACCCTGCCGGTCGCGGTCGCCGTACGGAGGGAGACGTCCTTGGCCGAGACGTCCACCATGCGCGCCGCGCCGGTCTCGTCGATGTGGGTGAATCCAGTCACTTCGCTCCGCTCCCCGCTTCTCAGAAGGCTCCACTCCCGCTCGTTCGGGGAGAGGTGACCTCCACGGTCCTGCTCGTTCAAAAGCTCCGCTCCCGCTCGTTCACAGGGGCATGACCTCCACGTCCGCACCCTCGGGAAGCTCGGTGACGTCCTCGGGTACCACGATCAGCGCGTTGGCCGCTGCGAGGGCGGCGAGCTGGTGGGAGCCCTGCCCGCGCACCGGGCCGACCGTACCGTCGCGGCCGAGCACGCCGCGCAGGTAGGAGCGCCTGCCGGCGGGTGAGCGGATCGGGCTCGTGGTGACCGCCCGTACGGTCGGCGTGGGCTCATCGGGCAGGCCGTTCATCTTGCGCAGCGCGGGCCGGACGAACAGCAGGAACGACACGAACGACGAGACCGGGTTACCGGGCAGCGCGAAGATCGGTATCTGGTCCTCGCCGACCACGCCGAAGCCCTGGGGCATGCCCGGCTGCATCGCGACCCGCTCGAAGCGGACCGTGCCGAGCGGGCCGAGCGCCTCCTTGACGGGCTCGTACGCCCCCATCGAGACGCCGCCGCTGGTGATCACGAGGTCGGCTCGCAGGAGCTGCGCGTCGAGCTGGTCGAGGAACTCTGCGGCGTCGTCGCCGACGATCCCCGCCCGGTAGCCCTCGCCGCCCGCCTCGCGGACGGCGGCGACGAGGGTGAAGCTGTTGGACTCCCAGATCTGGCCGTCTCCCAGGGGCAGGCCGGGCTCGACCAGCTCGGCCCCCGTGGAGATCACGACCACCCTCGGGCGTGGCCGTACGAGAACCCTGCGGCGGCCGACACCGGCGAGCACCCCGAGCTGCGCGGGCCCGATCGGGGTGCCCTCCGGCAGGACGACGTCACCCGCCCGCACGTCCTCTCCGGACCTGCGGACGGCGTTCCCCTTCTCGGCCGGGCGGCTGATCGTGACCTGCGCGGTGCCGCCGTCGGTCCACTCGACCGGGACCACCGCGTCGGCCCCGGCGGGCATCGGGGCCCCGGTCATGATCCGCATGACCATGCCGGGGCCGATGGCCTGCACTCGGCCGTCTCCGGCCGCGATGTCGTCGATCACCGGGAGCGTCACCGGGGCGTCCGCGACGTCCTCGGCCCGCACGGCGTAGCCGTCCATCGCGGAGTTGTCGAAGGGAGGCAACGGGATCGGGGCCGTGACCTCTTCGGCCAGCGTGGTGCCCAGTGCCCGTTCCAGCTCCAACTCCAGCGGGGCGAGTACCCGCACGGTGCCCAGGATGTCGGAAAGGTGGTCGTCGACTGATTTCATGGAACTCATCGCGAGGCCAGGAACTCCTTGAGCCAGGGCATGAACTCCGGCGCCAGGTCCGGGCGTTCGGCGGCGAACTGCACCACCGTACGCAGATAGTCGATCTTGTTACCGGTGTCGTAGCGGCGGCCTCTGAACAGCACGCCGTGCACCGGGCCGCCCTGGTCGCTGCCGCGCCCGGCGAGGGTCCGCAGGGCGTCGGTGAGCTGGATCTCGTTGCCGCGTCCCGGCGGGGTGTTCTCCAGGACCTCGAAGACGGCCGGGTCGATCACGTACCGGCCGATGATGGCCCAGTTGGACGGTGCCTCGTCCGCCGGGGGCTTCTCCACCAGGTCGGTCACCCTGACCACGTCGTCCTCGCCGGTGGGTTCGATGGCCGCGCAGCCGTACAGGGAGGCCTGCTCCTGGGGGACCTCCATGAGGGCGATCACGCTGCCGCCGTACGTGCCACGCACCTCGATCATGCGCTTGAGGAGCTCGTCTCGGGGGTCGATGAGGTCGTCGCCGAGCAGGCAGGCGAAGGGGTGGTTCCCCACGTGCTGCTTGGCGCACAGGACCGCGTGGCCGAGGCCGCGTGGCTTGCCCTGCCGTACGTAGTGGAGGATGGCCAGGTCGGCGGGCTCTCTCACCTGGGAGAGTCGCTCGTCGTCTCCCTTGGCCTCCAGGATCTCCTCGAGCTCGTGGGCCCGGTCGAAGTGATCCTCGATGGAACGCTTGTTCTTCCCGGTGACCATGAGGACGTCGAGCAGTCCGGCGGAGACCGCCTCCTCGACGACATACTGGATCGCGGGCTTGTCGACGATGGGCAGCATCTCCTTGGGCGTCGCCTTGGTCGCCGGGAGAAAACGGGTGCCCATACCCGCTGCGGGAACGACGGCTTTCGTCACAGCTTCGAAGTCGGCCATAACCAAAACCATAGTGGAGGGACCTGTGGACAAGCAGACGCTGCGTACCACAATCGAGGGGGCACGCGCCTCGATGTCCGACGAGCAGCGGCATGCGGCCTCCGTCCAGATCAGGGAGTCCCTGCTGGACCGTCCCTGGGTCCAGATGGCCGGGCTGGTCGCGTGCTACTGGTCGATCGGGACCGAACCCGCGACGCACGGGCTCGTCTTCGCCCTGTGGAAACACGGCGCGACCGTGATCCTGCCCGTGCTCCGCGACGACGACGATCTCGACTGGGCGGTGTACGACGGCCCGGACACCCTCGCCCCCGGCCGTTTCGGGATCATGGAACCGGTCGACACCAGGCGCGGGGTCGACGCCGTCAGGACCGCGGCCCTGGTGATCGTGCCCGCGCTCGCGGTGGACGTCTCCACCGGCGTACGGCTGGGCAGGGGCGGGGGCTCCTACGACCGGGCACTGGCCAGGGTCGGCCCGAACGTGCCGACGGTGGCGCTGCTCCACGAGGGCGAGCTGCTCGGCGGCGCTCGCGACAGTGGTTTCGACGATGCTCTCGACGGCGCTTTCGAGGGCGCTTTCGAGGGTGTGCCCGCCGAGCCCCACGACGTCCCGGTCCGCTACGCCGCGACCCCCTCGGGGATCTTCAGGACCGCCGCCGCAAGGGCGTGACGGCCTTTTCGAATACGACACAATGGTCCCCGGAGTGAGAGAGGGGGCCAGATGGGACTGGACGTCTGGCTGCTTCTCGGTGCCGGGATCGTCATCGCGGCCATCGTCGCGGTGCGCGTCGCCCATCGGAGCGGACTGCCCAGCCTCCTCATCTTCCTCGGCTTCGGGCTGATCGTCGGCGAGACCGGGTTCGGGTTACAGTTCGAGGACCCGCAGCTCGCGCAGCAGATAGGCATGATCGCGCTCGCGATCATCCTGGCCGAGGGCGGCCTGACCACCACCTGGAGCCACGTCAAAGAGGCCATCCCCACCTCCCTGGTGCTCGCCACCGTCGGCGTGGGGGTGAGCATCGCGGCCGTCGCGGTCCCGGTGCACCTCATCCTCGACATGGACTGGCGGACCGCGTTCCTGCTCGGCGCGATCCTCGCCTCCACCGACGCCGCCGCCGTCTTCTCCGTACTGCGCCGCCTGCCCCTGCCGCCGCGCCTCGCGGGCATCCTGGAGGCCGAGTCCGGCTTCAACGACGCCCCCACGGTGATCGCCGTCATGCTGCTGAGCACCGCCGCCTCTCCCAGCCTGGGGGTGGCGCTGGTCGACGTGCTCTTCGAGCTGGCGGTGGGCGCCGCCGTCGGCCTCGCGGTCGCCCCGCTCGGCGCGTACGCGCTGCGCCGCATCGCGCTGCCCATCTCCGGCTTGTACCCCATCGCGGTGCTCGCGCTCGCGTTCGTCGCCTACGCGGGAGCCGTGCTGCTCCACGGCAGCGGCTTCCTCGCGATCTACCTCGCGACGCTGGTCATGGGCAACTCGCAGATGCCGCACCGCGCGGCCTCGCGGGGCTTCGCCGAGGGCGTGGCCTGGCTCGCGCAGATCGGCCTGTTCGTGATGCTCGGGATGCTGGCCAGCCCTTCCGAGATGCCGTCCTCGATCGTGCCCGGCCTGGTGGCCGGGCTGATCCTGGTCGCGGTGGCCCGCCCCGCGTCGATCATCGTCTCCTCGCTGCTGACCCGGCTGCTCCGCATCGACCGGCTGGGCTGGCGGGAACAGGCGTTCCTGTCGTGGGCCGGGCTGCGCGGCGCGGTGCCCATCGTGCTCGCGACCATCCCGTGGGCGGCCGACTCCGTTCCCGAGGGCACCGCCAAGTTCATGTTCAACGAGGTCTTCGTGATCGTCATCGTCTACACCCTGCTGCAGGGGCCGACGCTGCCGTTCGTGGCGAAACTCCTCAAGCTGACCAGGCCGGAGGAGGCCCGTGACCTGGAGGTCGAGTCGGCGCCGCTGGAGGAGCTCAACGCCGACCTGCTCCAGGTCAAGGTGCCGCCGACGTCCAAGCTGCACGGCGTGGAGATCTTCGAGCTGCGGCTGCCCAGGGACGCCCAGGTGACGTTGATCGTGCGGGAAGGCCGTTCGTTCGTCCCCGCCGACTCCACGAGGATCAGGGTCGACGATCAGCTCCTCGTCGTGGCCACGGCCGCCTGCCGGGACGTGGTCGAGCGCCGGATGCGGGCGATCAGCCGCAGGGGCAAGCTCGCCGGATGGTACGGCGAACAGGGAACTTGATACCCCGATAGACCTGTTGACCAGGGGGTTCGCCTCGAATTCGGTCACATCTGATGGGAATCGGGCTACGGAATGCGAGGACTCCGGCTCGCGTTTAAGCTTGTCAGCTGCATACCATTAGCAGTCGCGCCACTAGAGTGCCAATCGGCGCGGATCACACGAGGAGGAGAGCGTGCCCACCTACCAGTACGCCTGCACTGCCTGTAACCACCAGTTCGAAATCGTCCAGAAGTTCTCCGACGATGCTCTCACCGAGTGCCCGAGCTGCGCGGGCGACCTGCGCAAGGTGTTCTCCGCGGTCGGCATCGTCTTCAAGGGCTCCGGCTTCTACCGGACCGACAGCCGATCGTCGTCGTCGAGCACCGTGGCCTCCGCGAACGGCTCGTCGAGCGCTTCGGGCTCCTCGGACTCGGGCTCCTCGAAGTCCTCCGACTCGTCGAGCTCGTCCGACTCGTCGTCCTCGTCTTCTTCGAGCTCCTCGACCTCGTCGGACTCCAAGCCCGCCAAGGCCGCGAGCAGCACGGCCGCGGCGGCTTCCTGAGCCACCCGCCCGGAGCCGTTCCCCAGCCCTCTTGCCCCCGTCCCCAGCCCTTTCACCCCCTCCCCGCCCTCAACCCCCTCAGCCTCTTCAACCCCCGATGATTACCCGGCGAACTCGGTTATCCACAGGCCGTCATCGGGGGTCCTCAGGGGTCGGTTCGTGGCGCTAGCCTCAGCTTCATGGTCACTCGCGCGGACATCGGGGTCATCGGCGGCTCTGGTTTCTACTCCCTGCTCGACGACGCCACAGAAGTCGAGATCACCACGCCGTACGGCCCGCCCAGCGACGTCGTCACCGTCGGCCGCATCGGAGGGCGTTCGGTCGCCTTCGTGCCCCGCCACGGTCGCGACCACCGCTTCCCACCTCACCGCATCCCCTACCGGGCGAACCTGTGGGCGCTGCGTTCCCTCGGCGTCCGCCAGGTTCTCGCCCCCAGCGCGGTCGGCTCCCTGCGTACCGAGATCGGTCCCGGCGCCCTGGTCGTGCCCGACCAGCTCGTCGACCGCACCATCGGCCGCCCGCAGACCTACTACGACGAGGGCGGTGTCGTCCACGTCTCCTTCGCCGACCCCTACTGCCCTCTGGGCCGTGCGGCGGCCATCTCCACCGCGCGTTCCGCCGAGGGCTGGGAGACCGTCGACGGCGGCACCCTCGTCGTCATCGAGGGTCCGCGCTTCTCGACCCGCGCCGAGTCCCGCTGGTTCAGCGGCAACGGCTGGTCGATCGTCGGCATGACCGGCTTCCCCGAGGCGATCCTCGCCCGCGAGCTCGCCCTCTGCTACACCACGCTCTCCCTCGTCACCGACCACGACGCCGGGGTGGAGGCGGGTGAGGGGGTCACCCACGAGGAGGTCCTCTCCTTCTTCGCCACCAATGTCGGCCGCATGCGCTCCCTCATCGGCGACGTCGTGGCCGCCCTCCCGGAAAAACGCACCTGCCCCTGCCCCAACGTCCTGGACGGCCTCAAGCTCCCCTTCGAGCTCCCCGGCTGACCGTGCCGTGCTGTGCCGTGGCGGCCGGGCCGTAGTCGCGCCGGGCCGCAGCGGCCTGGCCTTGGTCCACCGCCACTCCGCCACTTCGCGGAGCGATCCCACCCATCGCGGGCACCGCGCCGCCCGACTCCCCACTCCTGGAGTCAGCCATGCGCGCTCTGCGCCGCTTCCTCGGCCGTCGTCACCGTCTCATCGCGACCGTCGTCGCCGCTTCGGCGATGGGTTGCGCCATCCTCGCGCTGCGCCAGGACACCGCCTCGGTGACCGTCCTGGTCGCCGCGAGGGATCTGTCCGGAGGCGTGCTGGGGGCGGCCGACCTGATACCGGCTCCACTGAGACCCGGTACGGTCCCCGACGGCGTCCTGAGGCCCGGCACGCCGTTCGCGGGAAAGGTCCTGACGGGTCCCGCGAGGCGAGGGGAGCCGCTGACGGACGTCCGCCTGCTCGGCCCCGGCCTGCTGGCCGCCCACGGCCGGGGAACGGTCGCCACCCCCGTACGGGTCGCCGATCCCGAGACCGCGCGCCTGCTCTCGCCGGGTGACGTGGTGGACGTGCTCGCCGCGACCTCGGCGTGGGAGGGCACCGCCCCGGCGACCGTCGTGGCCGAGGACGTCACGGTCCTCGCCACCCCGGCCGGGGAGTCGGAGCGGGGCGCGCTCGTCGTGCTGGCCACCACGCCGGCCCAGGCCACCGAGTTGGCCTCCGCCCAGGCCGGCGGGCGGCTCTCCATCACGATCGGTCCCCGCGCGGGATGAGGTCTCCCGACGGCCCTCCGTCATGATTGACTCACGCACAGGGGGTCTCCCGACGGTTCCCCATCACGATCGACTCCCGTACAGGGTGAACCTCACGACGGCCGACGAGGGTACGGCGGCCGGGACCTGCCCCGGCCGCCGTACCCGCTCAGGGACGGTCGGTCGTCCCGGTGATCGCCCAGCGCTGGACGATCGCGGTCATCTCGGCCTCGCGCATCTGAGTCTTCAGGCCCTCGACGGTCCGGTCGCAGAGCAGCAGCGGTTCCGGGGTGGGCCAGGTGGCGATGGCGTGGAAGAGGCGGCTGCCGGTGCCGTAGAGTACGGCCCAGCCCGGCCAGGTGACCTGCAGCAGCGCCGCCTCCGCGCGCGCCTGGTGGTCCCAGGTGTAGTGGGGGACGGGGGTGGCGATCAGGCCGTCACGGTGACGCCCGCGAGCGGAGACCCGCCTGTTCGGAAGGCGGCGGATCACGAGATCCCCCATCCCGCGGCCTGCTCCTGGGCCTTCCTCGCGATGCTCTCCTGCCTGTCGGTCTCAGCCTGGAGGGCGTCGAGGGTGTCGGCGTCGACGGTCCGTTCGGCTCCGGCGTGAAACGCGATCGACGAGAAGGGCTCCTCGCGGCTGGCCCACAGCCGTCCGGCGTCACTCAGGATCAGCCGCCAGCCGGGGATGGCCGGTTCGGGGGCGCTGGACCTACCATCGTTCATTGATTGGACCTCCATCCGATCAAGGGCCCGTCCGGTCGTTGGTAGCGGTGGACGGGCCCGCTTTGTGGAACGGGCGAGAACACGGAGGGGTGAGCCGTACGGGCCGGGCGGCCGGTACGGAGACGGGGTGAGCGCCGCGCGGCACGGGGTGCGGGCGGTTGTTCGCTTGGGGCGGCGCTCGGGGTTGAAGGGCGGGGGTGTCCGGGTCGGGCGGGTCACGTTCGGGTGTGGTGCGTTCGAGCAGAACGCGTTCCGGTGAGGCACGTTCGGGTGAGGCACGTTCGGGTGAGACGCGTTCGGGTGGAGCACGTTCGGGTGGGCCGCGCGAGGCCGCCCGGCGCCTGACCGGAGTCGGTGGGTTGGACAGGACTCGTGAAGTCGGGAAAGACGCTGAACGGCCACCGGCGCGATGTCCTCCGCAGCCCGGGCCTGGGCTTGAACCTCGGCCTGGACCTGGACCTGCTCCGCGGGCCGCTGGGCGGGCACCGAGAGAATCACCTCGGCAGGGCAGGCGGGGGCGAGCGGCTCGAAGCAGGGCATGGAGCGGTTCCCCGTACGACGGACCTCCAGGCGGATGTCCATCAAGGCGCCCGAGGGCTGCGCGTACTCGTGATCGGCGGGCCGGCCGGGGCAACCGTGCGCGTAGGGAGCGTGCCCGCAGGCGGCACACCCCATCGGCAACGGCGGTGCATCGGCGAAACAGCCGCAGCCGCTCACCACACTCCGGTCGAGCACCGGAGCACTAGGGTTGTTCACGGGTCAGGACTCACTTCCTGATCAAGGACCCGTTTCACCGGTGTGCAAGACCGGTGGCGGGTCCGTTTTTTGTATCAAGGTTGCTTGCGGTGACACGGACGCAAGCCCGTCACCATAAGTTCGAACCTCGCTACCCTATGTGACCAGCATCATGATGCCGTGAGAATCTCACGCTGACAATCCCATCTCACAAATTTGTTGCGTTGAGCGAGAAGAGGCGGTTGACCTGCGGCAAACTGACCGCATGAAGTACTCCACGGTCCGCCTGCGACGTCTGTCCCGTGAGTTGCGCACCCTGCGTGCGACCACCGGCCTGACGACCGAGGCTGCCGCTGAACAACTCGGCTGGTCCAGGTCGAAGCTCAACCGCTTCGAGACCGGCAAGATCGCTCCAGCGCCCGGGGACGTGGCGGCCATCTGCCACCTGTACTGCGTGGAGACGGCGACCACCGAGGCCATGATGCAGCTCACCCGTGAAGTCGCCCGACGCGGCTGGTGGACGGCCTACTCGGACGTGTTCACCGGGTCGTACGTCGAGTTCGAGGCGGCAGCGAGGACGATCCGGCATTGGGAACCGCTACTGATCCCCGGCCTGCTCCAGACCCCGGAGTATGCCCGAGAGATCATCCGAGCAGGTCATCCCGATCGGTCAGACATTGAGCTGGCACGCCGTGTCGATGCCCGCATGCAGCGCAAGACCAGCCTGTTCGGTGCTCACACAACACTGCACGCCCTTATCGCCGAAGGCGCTTTGCGTCATCCCGTGGGAGCTCCCGACACCATGGCCCGTCAGCTTGGCGACATCCTCCAAGCAATGGAACAACCGAACATCACGGTCCAAGTGCTCCCATTGGAGGTCGGTGCGCACGGCGGCATGGAGGGGACCTTCTCAGTGCTGTTGTTCGATGACGATCCGGATCTCGGTTACGCCGAATGCCCAGCAGGCGAGGTGTACGTCGAAGACAGCGAGCAGGTCAAGCAACTTATGCTGACGTTTGAGCGCCTTACCGAGGTTTGCCTGTCCCCCAAAGAATCCGCGGCGCTCATCACCGCGTTGAGGAGCGACCATGATCTCCCCTGATCTGTCCGGCGCCGAGTTCCGCACCTCCAGCCTCAGTGGAGCCAACAACAACTGCGTCGAGGTAGCAACCAACCTGCCGGGCCTCGTCGTCGTACGCGACAGCAAAGACCTCTCCGGCCCGGCACTGACCTTCTCCCCCACGGCCTGGAACGACTTCCTGGCGGGCATCCGCAACGGAAAGATCTGACCTGACGCCAAGCACCGCCGGTTTCAGGGACAGCTGTCCCTGAAACCGTTGAACCCTTTAAAGCAGGGAGCCGATCTCGGGGTCGTACTCCCAGTGCCAGGGCTCGAAGGGGCTGACATAGGCCCACTTGGGGTGGATCCACCCGTACTTCTTGCCGTTCGCCTCCAGCCAGTTGAACTCGGCTGAGCGGAAGCGTTCGACGCCTCCACAGAGGTCGACGGCGAGTCCCAGGCCGTGGTTGCTGCGGCCGGGGACCGCCGCCAGGCCAGGGCGGCGGTAGTAGACCGACTGCTGCTCGGCCAGACTCCGGTAGCTGTCGGTCACGCACATCGGCTTGCCGAACTGCCGCTTGTACGCCTCGTTGAGGCTGATGAACGCGAGTGCGGCGTCCCCCCGCAACTGGTTGCCACTCTGCTGGAGCGGGCAGAGGTAGGCCTGCGGAATCAGCCCGTTGGGGAACTCGCTCATCGAGGTCGCCCTGGTCGGGTCGCACCCGGCAGCCGGGCGCCCCTTCTTGTCGATCTTGACGCCCAGTTTCACCAGGGCCTTGGTGAGGGATTGCACGATCTTCTGTGAGCGCACCCTGAGCGTTCCGATCTCGGCGCCCATCTGCGCCTCCGCGAGGAGGTTGCCCGCCCTGAGTTCCTGCGCCTCACCCGCCAGGCGCTCCCGTTCCAACTGCAGACGACTGCTGTCCTCAAGGATGCGGTCGCGCTCGGCGACGATCTGGGTGAGGCCGGCCATCGCGCGCAGGGTGTCGGCGTTGGACTCGCCGGATAAGAAGCCGGCCAGGTCCCCACCGGAGGGCTGCTGGTAGAGGATCCCGACGAGGTCCGACAGCGGCTGCCGTACCTGGGCGAAGGCCCGCTCGGCCGTCTGCAGCTCCCGCAGCTTGGCGGAGAGCTCCTTCTCCGAGTTGCGGATCTGGGTCCGCCGCTGCTCCAGGGCCTTGGTCGCGGCCTCCAGATCCTTCGCGGCCTTCTCCGCCTCACGACGCAGCTCGGTGAGATTCACCGGATCCGCAGCGACGACGGTCTGAACCTCCGCCGGCGCTCGCTGCGCGACAGCGGATCCCGGCAGGAGGGACGTCAGCGTCGCGACGACGGCGATCAGACCCGCTGATCGACGAGGTGGCACGTTCGACCCCTCCGTTTGCGAACTCGTGACCTGGGCCAGGCACGCACGCTACTACAGCTGACCAAGTGAACGGGCCAGCTCTCCACAGCCGTTATGCGCCGAACACCCCTTTTGGGGACCGGACAAGTCAGGCTTCTTGCCGCGCGTGCTTCTTGCAGACCCCCCAGAGCCACGTCCCCTTCCACTCCGCCGAACACTCGTCGCGGGGCTCAGGTCGCGCGAGTGGCGGCGTACGACGCGCCCGAGGCTCAGGTGCCGCAGGGGGTGGAGATGCCACCTTCCGCGGGCCTCTGGAGGCTTGCGGGCGAGGTGTGATGGGAACGACCACCTCCGCCTCACTCGCACCATCAGTCCCGCTCGGGTTACTTTGCCAACCGGCCTCGTCCGGGTCCGTGTCGCGCACCCTTGATTTCGCCGCGACGGGCATCCATCCCCCGTACACCCGCTCCGGCCGCAACGGCGGAGGCATCAGCCTCGGCCCGAACACCCGGCTCCGTACGGATCCGACCACGACCGGCACCACGGCCACTACTTCTTCCGGTGCTCGCGCCTCTCGCGGCCTCTCCGCCTCTCGGGGCGTCCCTGCTTCTCGCGGTGTCTCCACCGCTGTCGGCGTTCCCACCTCCGCCGGTGTTTCCGCTTCTGCCGGTGTCCCCGCAGCTCCTTGCGGCTCACCCTGCGGTTCGTCGTCCGGCGATTCCACAGGCTCGCCGGCCCTCAGCCGAGACGCCGTACCTCTCCAGGCTCCCCCGCCTTCCCGGAATCCCCGGCGCTCCCCGTCCCCCACCCAGAGGGCCTCACCGTCGTCAAGCCTCTCGGCTTCCTCGCCCTCTTCAGCCTCTTCGGCTCTCCGAGCCTCCCCGGCTCCGGCCGTCTCTCCGGGCCGTTGGGCTTCTCTCGCCCGTTCGTTCTCCCGGACTCCGCCGGCCCTCCCGCCCTCTTCGACCTCCCCAGGCCCCTCAGGCTCCGCACCGGCGTCGGCCCGCTGGACAGCGGCCTCGTACCCGGTGAGCTCGGCCACCAGCAACCCCCCGGCCAGAAGCGCGGGCGCCAGCATCGCACCGCACAGCACCACCGGTCGCAGGGCTCGATGCCCGCGAATGCGCTTCCGCCGCCTATCGATCACAGACCGTGACGCTAACCTCGCCCAACGCCACACACCCGCCCACTTGCCCCCCTTATTACTCCGGGCCAGCGAACCGATAACCCGCCGTCCGCCCCCAACTCCCCCTTCGGGCGCGCAACCACTCGCTACTTTCGCTACTCTTACTAGGAGCCCCTGCCTCCGTAGCTCAGGGGATAGAGCACCGCTCTCCTAAAGCGGGTGTCGCATGTTCGAATCATGCCGGGGGCACACAGTTGACCTTGTAGTTTGCCGTGTGACCTGGGAGTTCTTCTCGGGTGCGGCTTCCGCCGTGTGCAGCCGTAGGCCACCGAACGCAGCCCTGACTCACTGGTCACGGTCTATTCACGGGTTGATCTTGACGGCGTTCCACCAGGCCATCTGGTTGAGAACGTCTCAGACCGTCAGAGCGAAGAGCTGACTGAGTCCTGCGCTTCAGTCATCAGCAGTGACCAAGAGCGACAAGGTCCCTGCGGCGCGATCGATGAGAATCAGCTCGTGAAAGTCGGTGTGGACCCCACCCCAGTCGTGAAAGACCTCACAACCGAGATCCTTGAGCCGGTATCTTCCCGTGGCTTCTGCGACCAGCGGGCGAACCTCGCACTTCAGCCGGCCGGACAGGGCCGCAGGAAGTGGGCCGCACTGTCTCTCCCAACCGAGCAGAAGGGTCTTCGCGCCCGCCTCGTCGATGTGCGCGTATGCGGTTGGGCTCAGGTTTCGCAGCCAGTAGGGACCCTGGCGGAGCCCTCCGGCCTCGACTCCTCCTCCGGCGCAGTCGTCCCTGTACTGCTCATGCCCGATCAGCTCTGCCAGAAGGTGGACGTCATCGGCATCCGGCCAGAACAGGCGGAAGCGCTTGATGTCGACCCAGCGGAACGCGTG
This sequence comes from Streptosporangium sp. NPDC006930, assembly GCF_040635605.1. Lineage (NCBI taxonomy): Bacteria > Bacillati > Actinomycetota > Actinomycetes > Streptosporangiales > Streptosporangiaceae > Streptosporangium > Streptosporangium sp. NPDC006930. Next base: position 113,289 of record NZ_JBEYID010000020.1, read on the forward strand.
ATGCTCGAGGTCGAGCTCACGAAAGTTGGTGAATACCTGATCTTGGAACGTGAGCCTCACCTGCACACCTAAATAAAAATAATAGGAACGGCCGAAATCACCGACTTCTGAGCCTACCTTGGCATTGATCATCGAGTCGCTTAACATCAGGCCCACGACACCTATCTCCTTGAGTCCTATGGCACCACTGAAAGACTGCAGCCGGCATTTGGGAGAGATGTGAAAATCAGCACCTTCGTTGATCGAGTGGAATATATCGGCGCACTGATGGAGCTGGCCGAGAGCGTAGACCGAGGACAGAGCCGGGCCCTGGCCATCGAAGGTCCGCTCGGAATCGGCAAGTCCGCTCTGCTCGATGAGGTCTCACGTCAGATACAGGAACGCACGACGGAACCGGCGCTCCGAGTGATTCGTGCTAGGTGTCAAGCTTTTGTGGGTGAGGCCAACGCCTACGGGCCTGTGATGGCCCTCTTCGATGCTCTTCAACCACCAAGAGCCGCCCGTCGTATCAAGCAAGCGACAGTGCAGTACCTGCCAGATATCGTAGGTACATTGCCTGCAGTGGGTCCGGCGCTTGCGGCCGCAATGCAAATTACCCGATCAGCCATTGATTCCGGATCTGTACAGGGCGACAGTCTGTTGCCATACAGGCAAAGCGCAGCGCATGGTCTTGCATCGGCACTGCTGGGTGCCCTGACAGAAAAAGGGCCCACATTAGTACTGATCGATGATGTGCAGTGGATCGATCCCAGTAGCCTGCTGGTCCTCGATCACTTGATGGAGGAGTTTTGGGGCAGCCCAGTAGGCCTTGTTCTGGCTCATGGAACGGACCGGGATAGCGATTCGTCTATCAGAGAGCTACTCGATCAGTGGCACCTTCGGGGGCGTCTGGAGCGGACCACGCTTGGCGGTCTATCGGACGACGCCGTGGCTGAACTCGTGCGCCTTCACTATGACGGCCCCGTGTCCCCGGCGGTTCTAGGTCAGTTAAACCGACTCACTGGTGGACGGCCTGCCTACGTCGCTCAATTCCTGCCACTGATCGGTACCGATGGTGGACTCGATGGTCCGCTACCAACCGTCTTGCGCCGTGCGGTGCGGCGTTCGATGGAGCGACTAGAGACCTCTGATCGAGAACTACTAGTTGCGTCAGCCAGCCAGGGAGTGACCTTCCTAGCATCAGTGGTGGCTCGGACGACTGATCGAGAGGAAGAGGAAGTTCAGGATCAGTTACATCGGCTATCACGAAAGCACGGAATCATCACAGCGCTGCCGAATCCTGACTGGGCACCCAACACCGACCGCTATCAGTTCGACGACCTTCTGCTCCAGATGGAGCTGTACGCAGAGCAAAGCGCCAACCGGTGCCGGCAGCGCCATACACGGATTGCCAAAGCGCTCATGGCGTTTGGCGATGAGCTTCCATTGGCGGTCCGGCTCGACTACGCCCGCCACTTCCGCGCGGGCGCCCCGCACCCAGCTTCTGGAGCTGAGCACCTCAAGCTGGCTCGGGACGTAGCGGTCAACGGCCTATCCTTCGCCGAGGCTGAAACACTTTGTCGTTTCGCGGTTCACGAGATCAAGCGCTTACCTGATCACACTGCTGACCGAGACCGTCTACTGGCACAAGCCATAGAGCTTCTGCTCAACCTCACAGAGGTGCACTGGCACACACGGCGGCGTCCCAAGGGCGATGACCTGGAAGGACTGGCCGCACAGGCGGAGACAGCGGCTCGCAGCTGCGGCGACCCCGCACTGACCGCTCGGACAGTCATGCTTCATGGCAAAGTCCTTCTGCATACCCAAGGACTGGTGCCTTCACTGGAGAAGCTAAAGCAAGCGGTAGAACTCGCCCGAGGCACCGATGATCCTCTGGCGCTCTTCGTCGCTCTCGCCGAGCATGGACGCCAGCTGTCCAAACGCGATTTGAATGACGGCCTTGCGGTGCTCCAAGAAGCACAACGACTCTACGAGACCGGCCTTCGGCTGCACGATCCGTCGGATCCAATTCTTCGTCATGCCCGCAACCTCACCGAAATGCAGCTCGGGGTGAATCTCTTCGACGCAGGAGATTTCGGTACGGCGCTAGAGCATCTCACCGCCTGCGTGGAACGGCTTCGCGAAGATCCGCTTCGTGCGGAGCTCCCCATTGCGCTCAACTATCTTTCCCAACTGCACTCGGCCATGAGGGATTCAAACTCGGCGGAGAGTTTCTTACGGGAAGCACTCGCATTCGAGGAAGACCGAGGTGGGCCTAGTGGTTGGCACGCCTATAACAGCGCTCTCCTCGCTCAGCTGATGGCATGCGACCCGGCTCGCAGACACGCTTGCCGGCCGATACTTACCGAGGCCTGGCGGGAAACTGAGCAAACATGGCTGCTCAACCTGGTTCCTATCGTTCGCAATCTCTACGCCGAGGTGCTAGTCCTGCTGAGTGACACCAATCCGGCTTTGCTGGACGAGGCCCTGCGACTGGCCGGAGACACGATCGAGGAGACCCGGCGAACGGGCATGGTCCGGAGCGAGATCGCGGCCTTGTCCCTATCCAGCAGGATCTATAGCCTGCATGGCGAGATTGAGACCGCCGCGGCATTGGCTCGGGAGAGCCTTAGTATTCTCCAACGGATGGGAGATCTTCCCGCGCTGCGTACAGAAGAAATCTTCCTCCATACTGCGGATATACTGGAAGCCGCAGGCGATCAAGAAACCGCTAGCTGGCTACGCGCAGATGCCCAGGTCCGCATAAGCCGTATCGCAGATACTCTCACAGATCCAGCGCAGCGAGACCGTTACCTGCGAAAAATATTGCCTATAGTCCCATCTTAGATGCACGGGCATGCCAGCTTTGAAAGTCGTCATAGATAGGAATGTCAAGGGGCGCAGAGTTTCTGAAGCTCCTTCAAGTACGTCTAATCATATTTCTAGAGCTTTGGTGATCTGCCCGTTGGCACGAGCCCGCTGACCCTCGATGCACTTCGCGTAGACGCGGAGAAGCACGTCAACCCCGTGCCCGGCACGTTGGGCCACCTCGGTCGGCGGGACTCCCGCGTTCAGCCAGAGGGAAACCGCGGCGTGCCGAAGATCGTACGGGCGGGCCGCCAGCGGAGAAGCAATCTGTTCGACAGTGAACGCCAACCGTCGAGCTTCCTGCCAGATGGAGGAGTACGCCGAGGAGGAGAAAGGTCGGCCTTTGCTCGTGCGGAAGAGCCTGCCGTCCCTCTCGGCACCGTGCTTCTCGATGTGCTCGCCGAGGATCGCGACGAGGACCGGAGGGATCGGGATCTCCCGGGTGTCGTCCTTGGCTCGGTGCTTGAGACCGCGTTCGTCATGGGTCTCCCCCGAGTTCGTCCACCGCTTGTTCGCCTGCGGACGTGCCTTCTCCAGGGTGATCAGGCCCCAGCCTTGAGCGGGAAGATCGCAGTTTTGCCGACACAGCCCCGAGGCCTCTTCCGGGCGGAGCGCCGCATAGTACATGCAGGCGAACATGGCCACCATCCGGGGACCGCGCGTCCAACCCACGTGCTTCACGGCATCGAGCAGTTCCCGCACCTGATCCGGGTTGACCACCGTCCGAGGATCAACGGTCCCGGTGGCTTTCGGAGGCTTCCATTTCACCGCGTGCAGCGGGTTCGCAGACAGCATTTTGAGTTCCACCGCGTACTCCATCATGTGATGGAGTACGGCCCGCTTGCGCCGTACCGTGTTGGCTGCCGCCGGCTCGCCGTCGAAACGGAGGGCGATCGCGTCGAGGGCTGAGCGGATCGTGACCGGTTCCAACAGGTCGACGAGAGGCAGAGATGCCGCTTCAAGCCAGCTGAACGCCGCTTTGTGCTCAGGCCGCAGTTCGCCGCGCCGCCGGTCGGGCAGGAAGGCGTACTCCCGCAATACCGCGCGGAGGTCCTCATCATCGGGCCTGCCCGGAAGATCCTTCGTGAGCACGGGGACGAGAGACAACAAGGCGTACGTCATCGTCTCTCGGGTCCGGGCCGCCGAGTGGACCCAGCGGGCCGCCATGTACGACCGTGCGAAGTCGAAGAAGGTCGGCCCGGAGTCAGCCTCTGAGGTGGCCATCGACTCGGGAAGGCCAGTCGCAAGGTCGAACGGCTCCCCCTTCTTGGCAGCCTGCCGGAGGTCCGAGAGGAAGTTCTCGGCGAGGGCCTTGGTCTTGAAGGTCTTGGACTTCTCCTTGGGCCCCACCTTCCACCGGACGATGTAGGACAGCGTCTTGCCCGAGGACTTGCGGCGGAGATCCCAGATCTTCACGTCATACGAGACGTTCATGCCGCCTCCCGGAGGGTGTCCAGCCAGGTCGCGAAGTCGCTCCGCCAGACGCGGATTTCTCCGTTGGGCAGCTTGATGCACCTGGGCGCGTGGCCAAGCTCGCGCCAGCGGTAGAACGTCCGGCGAGAGAGCCCGCCCAGTTCGTCGAGGACCTGGGGAACGGTCAGCAGCTCGTCACGCCGCCTCATCGGGCATCACCTCCACCGCTTGTCGGCGAGGTAGGTAAGGCCATGCCGGTCAGTGCAGCGGCGAGGAGGGCGTCACCGAGCGAGTAGCCCTTTCCGGCGTACTCCCATTCGGCGATGACGAGGACGGTGTCCTCGTCGAAGAGGGGCAGTCGGCCGGTTGTGATCGCCTCGTCGCGGGCGTAGGCGGTGCGGTCGGCTCGGATGTCGCCGAGGGTGGTGGAGTAGTGGCGGGAGCGGGTGGAGAAGTGGCCGCGGAAGCCGAGCATGTGGGCCCATTGGATCAGTCGCAGGTCGGCCAGTTCGTCGAGGGCGCCGAGGCGCAGACATTCGGCGATGAGGCGGCGGGGGTGTTCGCGGAGGTTGAAGGCGGTCAGGTCGTCGAGGGGGTTGATACGTCGGTCGAGGGTGCCGACGCATTCGGCGGCCTTGGTGGCGTACTTAGCGATATAGCCGGCCACGGCCTGGTCGGAGAGGTCGCCGTTCATGGTGATCGGCCGGGTGTCGACCTGGGTGCCCCAGCGCAGCACGCGGGAAGGTTCGTCGGCGACGGCAGGGACGGTCACGGACACGGCCGAGGCGGCATGCCGTACGGCGTCGGCCAGCAGGTCGGCCGCCGCCCAGGCCGGAGGCGGCGAGGTGGGTCCGTCCGGGCCGTCGAGGCGGATGACGGCGTGGAAGTGGACGACGCCGCGACGCTGGTATTCAGCGACCTTGGCGAAGGAAATCGTCAGCTGTTTGCGCAACTCCCGCAACGTCAGACCGGAGGATTTGGCGACGCGGCGGCGCAGGGCATCGGTGAAATACCGCCAGAGCTGCGGGGCGAGGGCGTTGAACAGCACGCTTCCGGCGTGGTCGTAGCAGTCGACACACAGCGGTTCGCCCAGGCACGCCTCGTCAGAGCCGTGCCGGGCGGTGCAGGACATGACGTGCCCGTGCGTGCAGGTGGCCGCATCGCGCCGGGCATGGCAGGGCAGGGTCTTACCGTTCTTCTCCCGCTGGGTGTGGACGGCGCCGAAGGAGGGGGCGGTGAGGGTGACGAACAGGCAGGGATGGCCGGTGACAGTGTCGGGGACGCCCTTGCCTCCGGCCAGGCCCGCGCGGATCAGTTGGTAGGTGTCAGCGCGGTAGACCTCAGCGCAGGCCGGGCAGCGGGACGCGCGGCGCGTCTTGCACGGGACGCGCAGGACGCCGTCGGGTTCGGTGCGGGTGCTGTAGCGGTACAGCAGCTCCCCCGTGGCCCGGTCGAGGTGGTCGACGCGGCCCCGCAGGTGAATCGGCTGGCGGCAGCCGCCCGTGGCGCGGATCTGGGCGGCCCATCGGGAGTAGTTCGGGTCATGCAGGCGGGCGATCATGCCCGTGATCGCGTGCGTGTTGGTTGTGGATGCGGGCAAGATGGAGACCTCCTTTCACTCGTTGGGTGAGAGGGGATGGCCCCCGACCTGGCAGGCGTCTTGGCGGATGTACGGCCAGGCCGGGGGCGCCGACGACTCTCAGCAGAAGCCGAGGCCATCGCAGGATTCACAGGTGATGCCGAGGCTGTCGAGTCCGGTGCCGCCGCACTGGCAGCACCGCCACCGCTTGGGCGGGATCTCAGCCGCAGTCACCCGCTCGTCGGGCGGATCAGAACCCATGGGGCGGTTCACCGGTGGCACCGTCTCGGGCGGCTTCGAGGATCGCCGTCACCTCGAAATGGATCGGTCCAAAGCAGCGGGCGACCGTGTAGAGGCCGTGCGGCAACAGGCGCGGGTCGACCTTCGTGCCACACAGTGCGGCGATCCGGTCGACCTCGGCGCGCAGGCCGGTGTCGGTGTTCTGCTCGGGGTAGTAGGTGATGATCGTCGGGTCGGTCGGGACGGGGACGGCGGAGTTGGTCTCCATGAAGGTGGCCAGGTCCCGCAGGCCGCAGATGAAGGCGGTACGGCGCTCGGAGTCGGTGGAGGTGGACATGAGTGGTTCTCCTTTCACGGGGCTTCCGGGGCTGTACGCAGGGTGCGCAGCAGGTCGGAGGCCAGTTGGTGGGATACGCCCAGACGGGCGCGCAGGGTGTCGCGGCTGATCGGCCTGCCCTGCGCGGTCTGGTATTCCTCGGCCACGCGGCGGGCGTAGTCGAGGAGCTCTGAGGACGGATTGTCCTGCTCGATCTCGACGATCGGGGCAGGCGTGGGGACCGGCTCGGGGACGACCTGCGGGATGGGGGACGGAGCTGAGGCACGGCGCTCTAGCATGGAAACCGCGACGAGGAAGGCGCCGGCCGGGGTCGCGGCGGTGATCCAGCCCCAGGCGGTGGGGTCGGCCTGGTTGAGGTTTGCGGCCAGGGACAGGAGGATCCCGGCGATCAGGACGAGAGTTGGCCAGGAGATCCAGCCGTCCGGGACGCGTCCGGTCTTCTTGTCGCGCTGGCGTTCGCGGGCGGCCATGACGCAGGTGAGATCGACGCACACGGCGATAGCCCAGGCCATCCAGCCGGACTGTCCGTGCTCGGTGGCCGTGTCGCGGATGTGGGTGAACGATCCGGCACCTGCGATGACGGCCAGGACCAGGACCGGCCCGGAGTCGAGCAGCCAGCAGGCAAGGCGTCGCATCGTGTTCCCCCTTTCAGGCGTTGAGGAGTTCGTCCAGGTCGCAGGTGTTCATCTCGGTCGTGTGGGCGCTCGCGGTGATCTCGCCCCAGGAGGGGGCCAGGTCGGCGTACATCCGGGCGGCGTGTTCGGCTGCCTGCTCGGAGACGTGGAAGGAGCGGGCGCGGTACCACTGGCCGTCCTGGGCGGCGACGATGGCGACGCCGGGTGTCTCGGCGGCGATGGCACGGGCGGAGATCAGTGCGGCCGGGTCGAGGTCGCCGAGGGTCATGGTTGCGGTCTCCGGGTCGTTGACCCGATGGCAGATACGCCCCGAGCACTGAGCGCGCAGCGCGGTGACACCGGGACCGAGATCGGAGCCGATGCGCTGGCCGCAGCAGAACAGGTAGATCCCAAAGGCCCGCCCGAGCTGGGCCACGCGCAGCAGTGCCGTCGAGGTCTTGGCGATCTCGTCTTTCTCGCTCTTGTCGGCCATCAGGTACAGCTCGGCCAGCTCGTCGACCAGGACCACGACCGGTACCGGCCGCACCGCCGCAGGGAGTTGCCAGAGATTGCGGGCTCCTACCGCGCGGCACAGGCCCATCCGCTCCAGCATGAGCGCTACCAGGTCGTCGAGCAGGCCGACCGACTCGGCGCGCGAGGTGGCCAACGCTGAGAGGCGGCAGCCGTACGGGGTGAACTCCACGCCGCCCTTGAGGTCGAAGCCGACCAGCGCGACCGGTTGCGGGGCCAGGCCGACGATGAGCGCGTTGGCGAGGTTCGATTTGCCGGACTGGGTGGCTCCAGCATTGAGCCAGTGCGGGACGGTCCGGAAGTCGATCACCCAGGGCTTGCCTGTCTCCAGGCGACCCACGGTGACCTTGAGTAGTTCGTCGGACGGTGGGAGCCGATCGATCCGGATGAGCGGGTCGCGCATGGTGGCGGCTAGGACGACCCGTCCGGGGCGGGGGGAGGAGACCCGGACGGCATGCACCCGCCAGGAGTGCGCGAGGCGTTCCGCGGCTTGGCTGTAGTCGCCTGGGATCTGCCCTTCCAGCAGGTGGAGGGTGACGCGCCAGCCGTGCCGGGTCGGGCGGGGGAGCCACATCCAGGGTTTGGTGTCGACGGCGACCCGGCGGAAGCGTCGCCGTACCTTCACGGTGCCGGTGGATACGATCGAGCCGGGGGTGAGGGTGAACCACCAGCGTGCTCGTTTCTTGGTCAGGCCGCAGCCGAGGGCGACCTTGCGCCAGCTTGCCCGGACGCTGATCGCGGTGAGCGGGTAGCCGGCCACCAGCCAGAAAGACCGGTGGTGGAAGTGCCGCCAGGCGTAGAGGATGACCGCCGCGCAGAACAGGGCGATGAGCAGCAGCCGCAGGGAGTTAGGCAAAGTCGCCTCCCTGGGGCACACCGGAGACGGGGACGATCGAGGCGGCCTTGTAGCTGATGCCCCAGCGAGAGGAGCCGTTGCTCGGGATCTCCCAGACGTAACCGACCATCGCGGTCGGCACCACGTCCTGACCGGGAGCGATCGGCGGTTCTCCGGAGGTTCCGACCTTGACCAGTTCGATCCGGCCGAACTCGTCCTCGGCGAGCAGGACGGATTCGTAGACCTTGTTGCCGTCCTTGTCGGTCTTGATCTTGCCGGTGTCCTGGTCGACGATGCGCGGACGGGCGGCCTTGACGCAGGTGAAGCGGAGCCGGTGGGTGTCGACGGGGATCGGGATGGTGCGCATGGGTGTGCCTCCTTCTTTCGTCTCACTCAACATAGTTAACCTAGTTGGCTTGGTTGTCAATGCTCCCGTGGTTGGCTTGGTCGCGTGTCTGTGCTGAACTAGGGACACAGGCGACAGAAGAGGGATGGATGGTCAAGAACACGGGGCGACCCGGCTACTTGCAGATCGCCGACGACCTGCGTGACCAGATCCGGCGCGGTTCCCTCGCGCCCGGTGATCCGCTGCCGTCCACAACACAGCTGGCGACCGCCTACGACGCCTCGCTGAGCGTGGTGAAGCTCGCCGTCGGAGTCCTACGGAACGAAGGGCTGGTCATCGGCCAGCAGGGCAAGGGCGTCTTCGTTCGCGACGACACTGCGCCGGCCCCACCGGCCTCCGATGACCTCACTGAGATTCGCGCCACGATCCGGGACCTGTCGGAGCGGCTCGCCCGGGTCGAGTCGACGCTGGCCGACCGTCAGTAGCGGGGTCACCCCCGCACGTGGCAGCCGGTCACCCGCCGGGCCAGACCTGCGGCGCAGCTTGGTGGAGCATCGCCCAGGCGCATCCGCCGGTCCTCCTGGCACATCCCGATCAGGACGAACACGTAGCCGACGAACACGGCCACGCCGAGCACGAGGCCGATGATCAGTGGGATCGCGGTCACGTCCAGCTCACCCCCGCCCGGGTGATGTCGCGCGGACGGCCGACTGGACGCCGTGTCTCCTCGCGCCGCTTGGTCGTCCTGCGCTTGGCTCCCTGACGCCGCATCCAACGGTCCCGCGCCCGGCACTTGCGGCACAGGAACTGCCCCTCCTCCAAAAGTGCGCCGCACCCGCAGGCGGGGGTCTCGTCGATCGGCCGGATGTAGTTGATCACTGTTGTCTCTCCTCTCGGTCGCTGTCGTGGTGCCTTGCGATACCGAGAGTGCGACAGAGAGTCAGGACGAGATCACTACAGGATGGGACATGTTCAGGACGTCCGGTCTACGATTGCCAGGTCCCTGAACGTCCCCTCCTACGGGCAGGTGAGATGGCGAACGAGCGGTTACGGGTGGCCCTGCTCGAACACGGCACCACGGTCGACGCGCTGGCCGAGGCCGTCGGAGTCGACGCCAAGACTGTGGAACGGTGGATCACCCAGGGCCGCATACCGTACCGAAAGCATCGATTCGCGGTCGCCAAACTCCTCGGTCTGGAGGAAGCCGACCTGTGGCCGGGCGCGCTGATCCTCAAACAGACGGCGGCGGTGTCCGAGAGCGAGATCGTCACCGTCTACCCGCATCGATGGGCCGTCCCCAAGGACACCTGGGGACGTCTGTTCTCGGCGGCCGAGCGGGAGATCGGTGTGCTGGTCTACAGCGGCATCTTCATCGCCCAGGACACCGGCATCATGCGCCTGTTCGCCGAGAAGGCGGAGGCGGGCGTGCGGGTGCGGATCCTGCTCGGAGATCCCGACTGCGCAGAGGTCGCCCAGCGCGGCGCGGACGAGGGCCTCAACGACGGTATGGCCGCTCAGATTAGGACCGCGCTCCTGCTCTACCGGTCATTGAGGCAGCGTGATGGGGTGGAGGTCCGGCTGCACGACACCATCCTGTACAACTCCATCTACCGCGGCGACGATCAGCTTCTGGTCAACACCCACGTCTATGGCAGGTTCGCCGCGGATGCGCCGGTCATGCACCTGCGTAAGGTCACCGGTGGCGACATGGTCTCGACCTACCTCGACAGTTTCGAAGCCGTCTGGAACCGGGCCACCCCGGTAGAGTCCTGAGCCATGGCCCGCCGGCTGGACTTCTACGACGACCCCTCAGCGCCCGCGCCCAACAGTCTGGTCCCCTCGGTGAACGTCGTGGTCGTCAACGACGCCGGGGACATCCTGATGATCCACCGCACCGACAACGACAACTGGGCCGTTCCCGGCGGAGCGATCGACCTGGGCGAGTCCCTGCCTCAGGCTGCGATCCGGGAGACGTTGGAGGAGACCGGGATCACTTGCGAGATCACCGGCCTGGTCGGCACCTACACCGACCCCAGGCACGTCATCCTCTACACCTCCAACGGCGAGGCCCGCCAGGAATTCTCCATCGTGCTGTGTGGCCGGCCGATCAGCGGCGAGCCCACCCCGAGCGATGAATCCCGTGAAGTGCGGTGGGTGCCCCGCGACCAGGTCGAGTCACTGACCATGGATCGGTCGATGCGGCTGCGCCTCAGCCACTACCTAGCCGGCGCCGCTGGACCGTACATCGGTTAGCGCGGCCTGAACCGCTCGCACGGCCGAGGTGATGCACGGGGTCGCGTTGCTGATGGACCGGCTGACCAGGTGCTCAGGACCGTACCGAGAGTGGATCTCCGCCAGACGGGCATCGACGTCCAAGACGAGACCGTCCGGGCTGGTGGTCATATCGCAGTAGGTCAGCGCCTCCACCAGCTCCGGACGTTCCCGATCGAACTCGGTATTCAGCACCTCCAGCAGGCCGCGCTCGGTCGCCTCGTAGACCGCGCACGAGTGATGCGCGACCAGGCGGGCCAGCTGGTCATCGGCCTGGTGCACGTCGCGTAGGTAGCGGGCGCCATCCAGCGGATGGAAGCCGGTGTCGACCAGCTCGGGCGCGTATCCGATGTCGTGCAGCCAGGCCGAGGCGGTCAGCAGATCGGCTTCCTTCCCGAGGATCGGTGCCAGTGTCTCGGCTCGCGCGGCTACTCCCTGGGTGTGTGCCCACCGGCGCGGCAACGACTTCTCCAGCAGTTGCCGCGCCAGGTCACGCGCCCACTCAGCTTGTCCCATGCGGCCCACGATAGACGCCAATCCCCGAGGTGAATCCAGAGCGCGAAACGAGACGTCCCAAGACGTCTTAATCTCGCACAGTCTGGACGAAATGGCCCCTGCCATGCCGGGACATGATCAGTCCCTCGTCTTTCAACTCGTCGAGAGCTTGACGGACCGTGTTGCGTGATGCGCCGTACTGCTTGCACAGTGCCAGTTCGCTCGGGAGCTTGGCGCCCGTCGCGAGCGTCCCTGTCCCGATCTGTGCCCGCAGCTCGTTGGCGATCGCCTGATACCGGTAGGCCGCACGGGGCTCCCCCTCGGGGCCGGTGACCACGCGGCCCTTACCGGGCAGCGTGATGATCAGATCCTCGTCCGCCAGGACGGCCAAGCTTCGCCGGACGGTGGAGCGGGCCAGCCGATAGTACGCGGCCAGTGCGGACTCAGAGGGCAGCGCGCTGCCCGGCGGGTACTCGCCCGCGCTGATCTGGGCGCGGATGCGATCGGCGAGCCGGTGATGAACCCGCCCACCCGTCAGCCAGTTACTCGTCTTGGGAGTCATCAGATCAGCAGCGGTAGGCGTCTGCGATCTTGTTCAGGTCGATGCTGAGCGTGCCCTGCTCTCCCTCGCGCCAGCCCTCATCCGCGACCTCGACGATTCGTTCAGCGGCCTTCAGCAGGTGCAGCGACGAGATGCGCTCGTCGTGCTCTGCGCCCCAGTAGAACCAGTGGAAGACCGTGTGCACGTACACGCGTCGCGTGCGGAAGTGCCGGTCGAGGACCTCCAGGCAGGGGTGTCCGTTGCCGTCCACGATCAGGACGGTGGTGATCTCCCGCGCTTTGAGTTCGCCGTCCAGGGCGGTGAGAAGATCTTGCTGGTAGGCGCGCTGTCGCTCTCGGGCAGTGGTCATGAACTTTGAGCTCCCATCGGTGTGAAGGGCAGAGCCTGGGTGGTCTGCTCTGTGCCGATGAGCTTCGTCTTCAAGGGTGCTTCTCTGACACCGCAACTCGGGGACGTCTAGGGACGTCTCGTGTTAGCGTCGCAGGCAGCGACCGTGTCACGGAAGGGAATCCCATGAACGAGAACCTCCGCCATGCCCTCATCCGGGCACGACTGCAACCCCTCGACATCGCCACCCACCTGACCGTCGACCCCAAAACCGTCGGCCGCTGGCTGAACGGCCGCATCCCCCACCCCCGCCACCGCCTGGCGGTCGCCGACCTCCTCCACGTCACCGAAGACGACCTCTGGCCCGAAACCATGCGCCAGCGCCGAGGACTTCCCAACGAGATCAAAGCCGTCTATCCACACCGGTGGAGCGTGCCGGCCGACACCTGGCGCACCTTCTTCGACTCCGCCCGTACAGAGATCGGCATCCTCGTCTACAGCGGACTCTTCCTCGCCGAAGACGCCGGACTACTCCGCATCCTCACTGAACGGGCAACCGCCGGGGTGAGGGTACGCATCCTGCTCGGCGACCCCAACAGTCCTCATGTGGTGGCCCGCGGAGACGAGGAGGGCACCGGCGGCGACGTCATGGCCGCCCGCGTCAAGAACACCCTCACCCTTTATCGGCCACTGCACGGCATCGACGGAGTCGAGATCCGACTCCACCGCACCGTCCTCTACAACTCCATCTACCGAGCAGACGACGAACTTCTGGTCAATCTGCACGCCTACGGCACCCGAGCCCCCGAGGCGCCCGTCATCTACCTGACACACACCGAGAGCGACAGCACCGCGACGACCTACCTCGACAGCTTCGAACGCGTCTGGAACAGTGCTGAACCCGCAGCTCAGATGACCTGATGATCAGCCCTCTTCAAGATCGAACGTAACTTATCTGTTCGTCTTTAAAGGCGGTCCGCTCCGCGGCCCGCCGGGCGCGCCGGTCGGCAAGCGTGCCCGGCTGCGGCTCTTCGGCCGGTCCGGGCACGCACCGCCCGGCGCGCCCGATGCCAGCAGAAGCCGCTGTACGGCAGCGAGAGTCGCTCCTTTCGTTCCTCGTCATGCCGACTGAGCGTCGACTACCTCCTACCTTGTCCCACTGGCCACCGTCACGGAGATCAGTCGGCTACGGCACGTCGAGAACATCCCCCTGCTCGGATGGTTTCCAGTAAGTTCCCGTCGTCGTAGCTGAGCTAGGGGCGGGCCATTGCACCGATACAGGGTTCCGATCGCGCTGTGGCTGGTCACCGCACGGGGTTGAGGGCGATCGAAGGTCCGGGGCTTCGCCCCGGCCCACCGCGCAAGCAGGGCTGACCTGCGCATTCCGCTGGCGCCAGGGACCAGGCCCCATAGGATGTGCGGCTGTTCAACGGCTTGCGCTCGTAGGCTTACACCAGCCCCTCATTGAGAGGACTGACCTCGTCACGCAGGCGTTCGATGTTTATATCCAGGTTCCTGGTGATCTTGTTCAGCACATGCGGGGCATACGCAGCGATGTCGCGCAATGTGGAGCTGTCATCCAGCGGCTGACCAGACAGCTTGCCTCCGTGGTATTGGTTGAGGTATTTGATGACCTCATCCTTATGCTCGTACGACTGGAAGGGATCTACCTCTGCGTAATCGTGTGCGTCGGTCAGGTGCACGAACCTGTTTCCGAACCTATACACAGCATCTACCCAGCCCTTGTCGCCGGTAGCGACATCGATCATCTTTCGATCAGGAATACGGCCTCGGTCGTCCGTAAATCCCTTGCCGGTAACGCAGGATGCCAAAATACGGTCCCGCACATCCGGGTTGTACAGTAGGTAGATAACGCGGATCATGGAGTCGAGCTCCATGCGCAGCACGCTACCAGCGATCGCCCACCAGCCCCGTTCCAGCGCGATGTCCATGGCTTGGCGATGTTCCTGCGAACGGGCCTCGACCGTCCTGCAGAAGGTGTAGAAGTCCTCGGCTGCCGTCACAAGGAGGATATTAGGGCTCGAGTCGCCGCCGTGCCCGTTTTGAGACGCACCGAAGGAAGAACGACCGGGAGCCACCGGACAACGAAACGCCCTTTGCTCTCACCCTCCCAAATCCTGCCAAGAACAGGGCATTCGGAGGTGACGGCCGTGCGACTTCATCTTCTGCATAAGGGTGAAGCCATCCTTGGCCTCGACATCCCCGTTGCCTACGGCCATGGTCATGATGTCGAGCGTCTCGCGTGTGGTGATGCCCTGAAAGTGGGCATATCGCAGAGACTCTCGATCGTCGGAGATCCACCAAGAGCCGGTGAGCTCAGTCCAGTTCTTGATGACGTAGCAGGACTGGGCCTCACCCAGGTGCTTGAGGGGGAATAGATCGTCACCGCCGAAGACCACGCGGCGGATAGACTCGATCTTGTGGGCGTCGTCCGGGTCGTCGATCTCGATGGGCTCGCCGAGCCATCCGTTCGCGTTCAGGCATGCGAGAGCGGGGAGGTGCACAGCCGACCGGGATGCCTCATAGGCGACGGCCTCGGTCCACCGTCCACGGCCGTTGAGCGTTACCTCCAGCAGATCTAGCCGGTCAACGCAGGCGAAGTTGCACAGGATGGTGTTGTCGGGGAAGAGGTAGGTGGTCATAAGGCGGCTGGCGTCCCCTCGTTGGACTCCAGCGCGGCTCGCAGGCTGTCCACATCCTCACCGAGGAGGTTCGCATACGGCCGGAGCGTCGCCTGACCGGTCTCATATGCGGAATAGGTGTCGCGAAGCAGGAGGCCAGGCGGGCGCGGTGTCCCCGTTTCGGTCACCCAGCGGGCATACCACTCACCCTTGCCCGCGAGCCGGGCAGCGTCAGCGCCGGTCATGCGCTTGTACCGGTCGGCTCCGCCAGAGTCGATGATCCGGAGCTGGGACAGCCGGATGGCGAGGCTGGATGGGCTCACCCGTAGGTCACAGGCCAGTTCGGCGAAGGTCTTTTCGGAGAGTCCGCCTTGTTTGAGACGCTCACGGAGGAGCGCTTCGGGCATGAGGAAGGCTGAGGCGAAGGCGTTCGCCTGTAGCTCGCTTGGTTCACGCGACTGTGCTTTGTCGAAGACATTTCGATCGACGTGCACCGCCTGATCATCCCCGGCCATCAGGTGGCCCAGTTCATGGGCGAGGGTGAAGCGCTGCCGCGCGGGCACGCGGGTGGTCGCCAGCACGATGAGCTTCACCTCCTCGGAGGACACCGCCAGACCGTCGAAACCTGTGCCGAGTTCAACCAAGGCAACATCGACACCGAAAACATTTTCCGCCAAGTAGAGGAGATCTCGGTCTAGAATCGAAAGATTCTCCTCGCGGAGTGTGGCGTGAGCAAAGTCGGCAAGGCGTCGCGCCCGGTCGAGGTAGCTCCCGAATCTAAGGTCCGCATCCGGCGGCACCCAGGGTTGCTGGTAGCCAAGCGCGGCAAGGTCGGCGCGCATCGTGCTATACCGCCGAGCTATATCCAGGGCTTCGCTGGCCTGCCCGGTGGTCGTCCTGGCGGCCACTACCAGAGGTGGCTCCTCGCCGGTGATGAGCCAGTCGACGCTTACCTTGAACTCGTCGGCGATGCGAGCCAGGTCGAGAGAGGAGAATCGGCGGGTGCCACCGAGCGACTTGGACAGCTTGGAATCATCGAGCCCGATCCGCCGACCGAAGACATGCTGGCTGAGGCCAGAGGTCTCGATCAGCTGCCGGACACGGTCGGCAATGCTAGACACATCGGCAGACTATCAAGCGTCTTGCGATTTTCGAAAAGAATCGCCAAGATAAGCGCAGCGGGTGGCCCATGGGGACAAGGAGACGGACATGGCGGTCGACACTGGCGTTCGGAGATCACTCGACCGGATGCCGCCGCTGCCGGTCGCCGGCCAGGTGGTCAACGTGCGCGGGTCGATGTGGGCAGTGACCTCCGTCCAGCAACAGGGACTGCCCCGCAGCCCCGCTGATGAGGGGACGGCAGGTCTCACGCACGTCGTGGGCCTCCAATCGCTGGAAGAGGACCGACTCGGCGAAGAACTCGCGGTCGTCTGGGAGCTAGAGGTCGGCCACACGGTCGCCCCTGACCAAGGTCTCCCTGAGAAGATCAGCCTGGATGCCTTCGACGACCCCAACACCCTGGCCGCATTCGTGGACGCGGTCCGGTGGGGCGCGGTCACCTCGGCCGACGCCAACTCCTACCAGGCGCCCTTCCGCAGCGGCGCCAACGTCGAGGCCTACCAGCTC
Source organism: Streptosporangium sp. NPDC006930 (assembly GCF_040635605.1). Classification (NCBI taxonomy): domain Bacteria; kingdom Bacillati; phylum Actinomycetota; class Actinomycetes; order Streptosporangiales; family Streptosporangiaceae; genus Streptosporangium; species Streptosporangium sp. NPDC006930. Next base: position 129,954 of record NZ_JBEYID010000020.1, read on the forward strand.
GAACCGCTCCGCCGTGCCCTGCAGTCGGCCCGCACCAACCTACTCCTCGCTGACGACGTCGGCCTCGGCAAAACGATCGAGGCCGGTCTGGTGGTCCAGGAGTTGCTGCTGCGCCACCGGGCCCGCTCGGTCATCATCGTCTGCCCGCCGAGTCTGGCCCTAAAGTGGCAAGACGAGATGCGGGAGAAGTTCGGCCTGGACTTCGTCATCGTCAACAGCGACCTGATGGCCCACGTCAAACGTACCCACGGTCTGCACGCCAACCCATTCCGGCTCTTCCCCCGCGTCATCGTCAGCATGGCTTGGCTTCCGTCCCTGCGCGCGCAACGACTCCTGCGCGACCTGTTCGCCAATGTGCGGGACCCGGGTACAACACGGCAGTTCGCCTTCGACGTTCTCATCGTGGACGAAGCCCACCATGTCGCCCCAGCCGGTCCCACCGCAGTGACCGGTGGCCGGGGGTACGCGGTGGACAGTCAGCGGACTCTCGCCACCAAGGCCCTGGCCGAAAAGTGCGAGCACCGCCTTTTCCTCTCGGCAACCCCGCACAACGGCTACCCGGAGTCCTTCACAGCCCTCCTGGAGATGATCGACGGCCGCCGGTTCACCCGCGGCGCGAACCTGGACGAACGGGCACTGCGTGAGGTCACTGTCCGCCGGCTCAAGACCGATCTGAAGGACAAGGCCTTTAAACGCCGCCAGCTCAAGAAGATGCCCTTCACCCCGGGTGAAGAGGAACAGCGGCACTTCGCGCTGCTGGACGACATCCTCACCAAGAGCGCCCGAGCCAACGGTAAAGGCCGCTCCGGCGACATCGTCGCCATGCTGCTGAAGAAGCGTTTTATCTCCAGCCCCTGGTCATTCGCCCTAACCCTGGAGCAGTACGAGAGCTCTGGCGCCACCGGCCGCCCGCTCAACCTGGACGAGGACGACGACTCCTACTACCAGGAAGTGCTAGGCAGCGGGCAGTCTGACGAGGAAGAGGGACGGATCGAGCAGCCCGAGTTCACCACGCTCCGCCGGAGCAAGGGCTCCGACCCGCTGATCGCGGCGAGTGCCGGAGAGATCGAGAGCCTGATCGAGTGGGGTCAGCGCTATGAGCACCGGCCCGACTCCCGACTCGAAGCCCTGCTTACTTTTCTGGACGGTATCTGTCGTCCCGCTGGCACATGGAGCAATGAGCGGGTGGTGGTCTTCACTGAGTACGCGGCCACCCTGGAGTGGATCGCGCGGGTCCTCACTCAGCGCGGCTACAAGGACGTCCTGGAGATCATCCAAGGGTCCACACCCGCCGAGGAGCGGGAGCTGATCCGCGCGCGCTTCACCGCGCCCCCGACTCCAGAACACAAGGTCCGGGTCCTGCTCGCTACCGACTCTGCGGGCGAAGGCATCGACCTGCAGGACCATTGCCACCGGCTGGTCAACTTCGACATCCCGTTCAACCCCTCCCGGCTGGAGCAGCGCATCGGCCGGATCGACCGGTACGGTCAGCACCACGCACCGGAGATCTACCAATTCGCCCCGACAGCGGACTCCACCACCTATGCCGCTGACATGGACTTCATGCGGCGGATCGCGGAGAAGATCGGCAACGTCGCCCATGACCTCGGCTCGGTCAATCAGGTCATCGACGCTGAGATCCAGAATCACTTCAGCCCGACCGGCGCCTCGCGGAAGAAGCGGCAGGTCGCCCCGGATGACGGTAACGCCATCATCAACCGGGCCCTGGCCGGCGGCATGGAGCTGAACCGGCAGCTCACCCAGCTGTCTAGCACCTATGAGGAGCGCAAGGAGGAGATGCACCTGACTGCGGCCAATTCCCGCCGGGTCGTCGACGCCGCTTTCGCGATCACCGCGCAGCCACCCCTGAAGGAAATCGGCGACGTCGATACCGACGCGCAGGTCTTCCAGGTCCCCAGCCTTGGTCGGGCTTGGCAGCCCGCGCTCCGTGGCCTGGACACCCGGCTGAAGCCGGGCGAGCTCCGCCCGATTACCTTTGACGACCAGGCCGCGAAGGAACGTTCCGATCTCGTCCACATCCACCTTGGCCACGCCCTCATGCAGCGGTCTGCTCGGGTCCTGCGCAGCACTCTGTTCAGCGTCGACTCGCCCGTCCACCGCGTGACCGCGGTCATCGTGGATGACCTGGAGCAGTCCTGCGTGGCGGCGGTCTCCCGGCTCGTTCTGGTCGGCCGCGGCGGGCTGCGCCTGCACGAGGAGGTCTTCCTCACTGGTATCCGGGTCCGCGGCCAGGCTCTGTCTGAGGAGAAGGTTGAGAACGTCCTCGACGGGGCTTTGGATGTCGAGAACCTCACACTCGCTGACGAGCCGGTCCGCGCCATCCTCACGGAGATCTGGAACGCCGACGAAGGACACCTGCGCTCCCGGTTGCTGCGGGCGATGGAACGTAAGGCCGAGTCCCGGCAGGTGAAGGTCACCGAGGCGCTCCAGTCCCGCCGTGACGCCGACGTCTCCCGGGTTCGCGAAATCTTCGCCGCCTTCCGCGTCAACCTGCATGAATCCCGAGACCGGCTCGCAGCCGAGATCCGCCGCCAGGATGAGGACCAGCTCTTCACCGACGACCAGCAGCGCCAGCGCCGCATCGACCTGCGGGCCATGGAGGACCGGCTGGCCGGCCTGGATGATGAGGAGCGGCGCGAGATCACCTCGATCGAGGACCGCTACGCCGACATCAAACCGCACGTATCGGCCGCCGCCATCGTGTTCGCCCTCACCCCGCAGGACGCCGAGGCCGGAAGGATCCACGCATGAGGCGCAAGCACGTCCCCACCACGGCCGACCTGCACCGGTCCTGGCTGGAGCTGGTCGACGCCGACGGCCCGTTCCTGGCGGTGCCGCCCCTCAAGCGGGTCTGGCCGCAGGGCATCCCACAGCCGAGCCCGGACGCCCTGGCCGCGCTCAAGGACGCCAAACCCGCCTTCGAGAAGGCGTGGGAGAACTGGGACCGCAACCGGGACGACGCCTCACTCGACCTGTATCGGAGAGAGCGGGGCTCCTGGGTAGAGACCGTCCTACGTGATGTGCTGGGCTGGGGTGACACATACCTCGCCGGACCGACCGGGCCTGAGGTCCGCTCCCCTGACCACACGATCACCATCCGGGCCACAGGAGCACTCGTCCACGGGGAGGTAACCGGGGCGCTCGTCCTGGTCGTCGACCCAGTCGACTTCCTCCGCGACCCCATGGGCGACGGCTGGGCGACCAGCCCCATCGACCGAATGGAGGAGCTGCTCCGTACGGCAGGCGTGCCGATCGGCGTTGTGACCGACGGTCGGTGGTGGGCAATCACCAGCGCCCGCGAGAAGACCATGCTCGCCTCCGGCATCGTCGACGCCCACGACTGGATCAGTCAGCCCGAGGTCCGCAACGCCTTCATCGAGCTTCTCCAGCGGCGCCGTCTGCTTGCGGGTAAGCCAGAGGACCGGCTGAGCGAACTGTTCGGCGAGTCCGTCGCCGCAGCCGAGGAGATCACGGAGGCGCTGGGCACGCAGGTACGGCGAGCCGTCGAGCTCCTTGTGCAAGCGATGTCCGAGGCGGCACTTGACGCCAAGCGTTGCGGCGTCCCCGATCCGCTGCCCGCCAAGCGCGCCGATGTCTACGAGGCGGCCGTCACCGTCATGATGCGGGTCGTCTTCCTCCTCTTCGCTGAGGAGCGTGGCCTGCTCCCGCAGAGCCGCCTTTTCACGATGGGTTACGGTATTAGCGACGAACTGGATATCCTCGATGCCCGGGCCCGCGACGAAGGCACCGAGCCTCTCGACGCCACCCACTTGGCGTGGCATCGGCTGCTGGCCACCGGGCAGGCGCTCTACCAAGGCGCGTCCTTCGAGGACCTGCGCCTGCCTGCCTACGGTGGATCTCTCTTCGACCCCAAGCGCTATTCCTTCCTCACCAAGCGCACTGAGCAGGGACCCCTCGCGATCACGGTCAGCGACCGGGTCATGCTGGAGGTGCTGCGCGCCGTCCAGATCGCGCACATCAAGGGCCAGCCCGCGCGGCGGATCTCGTTCCGGGACATCGACGTCGAGCAGATCGGCTACATCTACGAGGGCCTGCTCGGCTATTCCTGCGAAGAAGCGGCCGAGACCACGGTCGGCTTGATCGGCAGCCCGGGTGAGGAGCCGGAGATCTCGCTGGCCGTCCTGGAGTCGCTCGCCGCGGCCAAGACGACCGACACCGCCCTGGCCGACGCTCTCCTGGCTTGGATCAAGGAGAACCAGCCCGCCGCCAAGCCGCCCACCAAGGCCGCTTTGGCCAAGGCGATTCGTACCGGCGACCAGGTCGAGGACGCCGAGAACGCGCTGCGCGACCTCACCAAGGATGAGGCCCTGCGCGAACGGCTCCGCCCGTTCATCGGCCTCATCCGCCGCGACCTGCGCAACCGGCCGTTCGTCGTCCAGCCAGGCGGCATGCTCGTCATCGAGACCCCATCACGAGCCTCGGCAGGCGCGCACTACACCCCGCGCGCCCTTGCCGAGGACGTGGTGAAGTACGCCCTGGAGCCGCTGGTCTTTGAGCCGGGACCGCACCAGACCGCCGACCAGGACCAGTGGCGTCCGGTCTCCTCCGACCGGATCCTCGACCTGAAGGTCGCCGATATCGCCTGCGGTTCCGGCGCGTTCCTCGTCGCCGCCGCACGCTACCTGGCCAAGCACCTGATTGAGGCCTGGCAACGTGAGAGCGTCGCATACGGCTCGCCACATGAGTTGCAGACTCACGCGATCCGCACAGTCGTCGCGACCTGTCTGTACGGCGCGGACATCAACGCGATGGCTGTGGAGATGTGCAAGCTCTCGCTCTGGCTCGTTTCGCTCAACCCGAAGCTGCCGTTTTCCTTCGTCGACGACAAGATCCTGCACGGCAACTCGCTGCTCGGCTTGACCGATGTCCGTCAGCTCAAGCTCCTTCACATCGACCCTGACGCCGCCAACAAGCAGATGTCACTGCTGGGCATCAACGTCGACGACGTGCTCGCCCAAGCAAGCCGACTCCGTCGCCAGCTCGCCACAGAGGTCAACGACGCCGACCCCCAACGCTCTGCAACGACGAAACAGCGGCTGTGGGACAACTATAAAAAGCTGGTCACCGACCTTACCGATATCGCCGACGGTGTCGTGGCGGCCGGACTACGGTGGGGCGGTAAGCCGGGCAAGCAACTCCGCGAGGCATACGAGAACCTGCGCATCGCGGTCGAACAGGCCTCTCCCGGCGACCCCAACGACAGCGGCGCCCTCTTCGCGGCAGCCGGTGAAAAGCCGGACCGCGGCATGCTCAACACGATCATTAAGACTGGGCTCACTCCGACCGTCCTGACCGACTACGAGTGCTGGAAGCCCCTCCACTGGGTCCTAGCCGTGCCCGACGTGATGGAACGCGGCGGCTTCCACGCCATCATCGGTAATCCGCCGTTCCTCGGCGGGCAGAAGCTCACCGGCGCCATGGGCACCAACATCCGCGATTGGTTCGTCAACGTGCTCGCGAGTGGCACTAAAGGCAGCGCAGACCTGGTCGGCTATTTCTTGCTGCGGGCCATGTCGCTGCTAACCCCACGCGGGAATCTCGGTCTCATCGCCACCAATACCGTCGCTCAAGGTGACACTCGACAGGTCGGTCTCGATCGGATGGTCGCCGACGGGTTCACCATCACCCGGTCAATACAGAGCCGGTCCTGGCCGTCGGCCAACGCTAACCTTGAGTATGCCGCCGTATGGGGCACTCGTGAACGGGTCCCGGCGAATGTGGCGCGCGTCTCGGACGACATCGTGGCGACACAAATCTCGACACTCTTGGAACCCGCCGGACGCGTCGACGGTAATCCCGTCCAGCTCGCGGAGAACGCCGGAATCGCGTTCCAGGGCTGCATAGTCCTCGGCATGGGTTTTGTACTGGAACCTGACGAGGCAACCGCCTGGATCGAGGTTGACCAAAAGAACGCCGAAGTGCTGTTCCCTTATCTCGGCGGCGAGGATCTGAATTCTCGCCCCGACATGTCACCGTCACGGTGGGTTATCGATTTCTACGACCGCAGTGAGATCACAGCTCAGCTGTATCCTTTGCCATACGCTCGCCTGCTTGAGCGAGTGAAAGGTGAACGTCAAAAGGTAAACCGCAAAGCTCTGCGAGATAGATGGTGGCAATACGCGGAGAAGCGTCCGGGAATGCGGAAGGCCATCAAGAAGCTCGACGAGGTGCTCGTCATCGCACGGGTGAGCAAGACGGTGATGCCGCAGCGAATCCAGGCGGGGGTGGTTACAAGCGAACAGATCGTGGTTTTCGCGACGGATTCGTACGCGGATCAAGCGGTGCTCTCGTCTAGCCTGCACCAGACCTGGGCGATCAAATATGGATCCGGAATGCGGAACGATCCCCGCTACACTCCCTCTGATGTATTTGAGACTTTCCCCCGCCCGGAGACGACTGATCATCTCATCGAGGCAAGCCGCATTTTGGACACCGAGCGGCGAGAGATCATGCTACGGCGCAACTTCGGGCTGACGAAGCTCTACAACGCGGTCAACGACCCAGACATCGCCAATGCCGCCGACCGAGATGCGGCCCGAATGCGGGAGATCCATGTCGAGCTCGATCAGGCCGTGATGGACGCCTACGGCTGGAGCGATCTACCGCTGGGCCATGGGTTCCACACCTACCGGCAGATGACGCGGTGGACGGTCGATCCCGCCGCTCGCGTGGAGATCCTCGATAGGCTACTGGCAGAAAATCTACGCCGGGCCGCACTGGAGGCTGAGAATCCCCCGCTGGCCGAGAGTAACGACGAGGGGGACTACGACCAGTGAATACTCCCCAGCTCCCGCATGCCGAGCAGAAGACCTTCCGGCTGGCTCATGAGCCTGACGGCAGGCCTTGGACGGTCCGGGAGAACCTGGTTGACATCCTGGAGCGGGAAATTCTCGGCCCTGCGGGCGGGCCCGAGGAGATCCTGGACGGTGTCCCGGACTCGGCCTATCTGATCGGCCGGATCGCTCCCGTCAAGCTACTCAAAGGCGCGGACGATCCTCAGGACGCCGACTCTGGCGAGACCGGGACCGATGTGGGGAGCGCGCTGGACGCTGAGGAGAGCCGAGGCGTGCCGGTGACCGCTGTGGACGACAGCAGCACCGGGTCGGAAGATGACGACGTCGATGATCAGCCGCAGCAGCGCGGGCTGATGATTCCGGCGTCGATGGGGTTGCGCTGTCAGGTCCCGTTCGACTTGGAGGCGTTCACAGTAACGACCTCATGGGGCGTCTACGAGCCGATCAAGAACGCGGAAGACGACAAGAGCAACCTCCGCCGCTTCAAGCGGACCCCTATCGAGATCACGAACGTCATCAAGGTCGACGATCTCGATCCGAAGCAGACGACAACGATCGCCCTCAAAGACAAAGTGGTCCTCCGGATCGATCGGTATGACGATCACGAGGAAGGCCGCCGCCTTATCGAGATCGCCCTCTGCAACGACAAGGTGACGCCGCGCAAGATTCCGGTGAACGCCTGGCTCTACCAGACCCAGATTTCCGTTCACGCGGACGGCGCCGAGGTCTTCCTACCGGTCCGCGACGTGCTGACCGACACCAGGCCCGAGCCGGACGACGAGCTCCGGAGGCTCAATCTGCAATACCGCAACCGGCTCGAATTCGCCGTGGGCCGTACCTGCTCGGTGGACTGGAAGGTCGCGAAAGGGACCAGACGGGCCAGCAAAGTCTGGACGACCTGGCTGCCTGCCTGCGAGACCCCGCAGGTCACCGCCGAGGAGGTCGGCGACGCCCTGCTAAGTATGGAGGACTTGGCCATAGCCGGCGTTGACAAGCTGCGTGCCGGACTCGAACCCATTGTCCGGGAATACGCTGATTGGCTGGATCGGGAGCAGCGCCGTACCGAAACCTATCTCCCGGAGCACCTGCGCGATGAGGCGCTGGATGCGGTCAGCGAAGCGCGAAAGGTTCAGCGCCAGCTCGACGATGGCCTTGAGCACCTGCTCTCCGACGCTGAGGCGTTGCGCTGCTTCCGGTTTATGAACCAGGTCATGGCCGATCAGCGCATCCAGTCCCAGGTGGCCGCGGAGCGTGCGGCGAACCCGAAGCTCAGCATTGAGAGCGCCCGCGAAGCTGTACGAGCCCGAGAGAAGTACGCACACTGGCGTACCTTCCAGCTCGCTTTCATCCTCATGCAGCTCCCTCTGCTGACCGACCCGGCGGCAGAGCGGCGTTCGGGTGACCTGGCCAAGGCGCAACTGCTGTTTTTCCCGACCGGTGGTGGCAAGACCGAGGCATACCTGGGCCTGGCCGCTTACACATTCGCGGTGCGCAGGCGGCAGGGACTGCTCGTCACCCTGGACGGGCAACTGGACGGGAGCGCGGGGACCGCAGTGCTCATGCGGTACACGCTCCGGCTGCTGACCGCCCAGCAGTTCCAGCGGGCGACTGCACTGATGTGCGCCGCAGAGATGGCCCGTGCCAAAGCCCCCTCCACCTGGGGCCACGAGCCGTTCCGGATCGGCCTGTGGGTAGGGACCGACGTCAGCCCCAAACGCTTCGACGAGGCCGAATACCAGCTAAAGAAGGCCAACGAGGGCCACGGCTACCGGCTCACCGTGCTGCAAATCCAGCGCTGTCCTTGGTGCGGCAGCAAGATCAACGCACAGAACGTACGGGCCAACGCGGCCACCCGCCGGGTCTACGTGTTCTGCGGGGACGACCTGTCCGGCTGCCCGTTCGCCGAGGGTGGCGAGATGGGCGACGGGCTACCAGTACTCACTGTTGATGAGGAGATTTACCGGCTGGCTCCGGCCTTCGTGATCGCCACAGTCGACAAATTCGCCCGGCTGGCCCGCGAGGGCGAGGCCGCATCCCTCTTCGGCTATGTTTCGCGCCGCTGTGACCGGCACGGTTTCGTCCACCCCGACTACCCGCACTGCGACATCAAGGACGGCAATAAGCACCCAAAGAAGGGCGGGCTCTCAGCCGCCTCAGTCCGGCCGGCGCCCCGGCTGCGGCCACCGGATCTGATCATTCAGGATGAGCTCCACCTCATCACCGGGGCGCTCGGCACGACGGTGGGCCTGTTCGAGGTGGCCATCGATGTTCTCATGAGCTGGCGGACTCCGGATGGGCGTGCCGTGCGGCCGCTAGTCGTGGCCTCGACGGCTACTGCTCGGAACGCCCCGGAGCAGGTCCGTGCCCTGTATGGGCGGGATGTCACGATCTTTCCGCCGCAGGTGCTAGACGCAGGTGACACATTCTTCTCCAAGGAAGCGGAGATCTCCGAGAAGCACCCTGGCCGCCGCTACGTGGGGTTGAGCACCACCGGGATCCGGCTGACCACGGCGGAAATCCGAGTGGCCGAAGTGCTGATGGCCGCCGGACAGCTGCTTCTGGACCGGTCCGGTGAGGCGGCCGACCCGTACATGACGCTGGTCGGATACTTCAGCGCCACCCGAGAACTGGCCGGCATGGCCCGCTACATGGGCGACGACGTACAGACCGCGCTGGCCAAGGGGCGACCGTGGTCGCTGTTGCCACGCCGTACTGGGACGAACTTCGGGGCCCTGCATATCGCCGAGCTAACCGCCCGGGTGGCCAGCTCGAACATCACCTCGACTCTGGACCAGATGGCGCTGACCTTCAACCCGGTCTTTGATTCAACCGCCGGAAAACGTGAACTGCGGCAGCTCCGAGAAGCGGGCAAGCCGACCCCGAAACGGGAGCTTGCGCCCTTCGACGCGGTGCTGGCGACCTCGATGCTCCAGGTCGGGGTGGACGTGACCCGGCTGGGGCTGATGATGGTGGTCGGCCAGCCGAAGAATACCGCTGAGTACATCCAGGCGTCTTCGCGTGTCGGCCGGGACCCGAAGCGTCCGGGGCTGGTGGTCACCCTAGGCAACTGGGCCCGCCCCCGCGACCTGGCGCACTACGAGCAGTTCCGCCACTATCACGAGACCTTCTACGCGCAGGTCGAGGCTCTGTCGGTCACGCCGTTCTCGATCACCTCGATGGAGCGCGGGCTAGACGGCGTACTGGTGAGCGCTGCACGCGTCCTCCAAGCGCCGCAGCCGTCCGGGCTGTCCCCCGAGGACGGCGCGGGCCGCATCGAGAGCCACCGGGATTTCGTGGACAACGTGATCGACACTTTGATCTCCCGCATTCAGCTGGCAGGTGGCGAGGACCGGGCGGAGCTAGCCAGGAACCGGCTGAGCAACCGTCTCTCCCAGTGGATCGATCGCCGGAAGTATCTGGCCGACCTGCGCAAAACGCTGGTCTATGAGCGGGTCTTCGACGATGCCCGGCACGGGCCACTGATGATCAGCGCGGAGAACACCCAGTCGGTCACCGATAGCCGGGACGCTGCGCCGTTCGTGGTGGCCAACTCGATGCGCGAGGTTCAGCCGGAGATCAACCTGCTCGTCAGCCCGATTAAGGAGAACCTGTTCTACATTCCGCCGCTAGATGCGCCGCAATGGGACATGCCCGGAGGCAGCGATGACGACTAACACCTCCTTCATCTACGACGCTGCCTCTGCGGTCGATCCGCTCGGCGACGCCGAGCGGGAGAACGAGAAGGGGGTCAAGCACAACCGGGCCAAGGTCGGCTCGGGGCGACCCTCCTCGCTGATCTACACCTATGGGCCAGGCTCGATCATGGACTTGCCGCAGTTCACGATTATGCCGACCGGGTTGGACGACTGGGATCGGATCTGGAAACGGCGGGATGGCATCCCAGAGATCCGCGCTCCGCGGCTGCGCGAGGTGGTGCGCATGCTGCTGCGTTCTCCCAATGTGCAACTCCGGCCTTTTCCATGGCAGCCGAAGAAGCTCAGTATGTCCAACGAGGGCAACGACCTCGGAGTGCCAGCCCGCGTTTTCCCGCAGTGGCTGCGGTGCACCGGCTGTGACATGCTAGCGCCGCTAGCCTCCTTCGCCTACACCAACACCCACCCCTACCGGGCCGACCTGGCCTGCTTCGAACACGCCAGGTGCACCGGCCGGATGAGCGACAAGAGCCGCCGGGCAACGCGGCGGTCTGCCGTACCGGCCCGTTATTTGCTCGCGTGCGTGGACGGGCACCTGGATGAATTCCCCTACGACCTGTGGGTACATCGCGGCAAGCCGTGCGCCGAGGCGGAGTTCCCCGCGCTAAAGATGATCGACCGGACGGCGGGACGGGGTGCCACCGCGACCATCCGGTGTGCCTCCTGCGGGCTGAGCCGTCCCATGAACCAGGCTCAGGGCGATCAGGGCGCGTTGAACCTGCCGAAGTGCCGCGGACGCCACCCGCATCTAGATGCTTTCCAGCCGGGCGGCTGCCGTAATGAGGCACGCCTGCTTCTCGTCGGTGCCTCCAACTTGTGGTTTCCCGCCACACAGTCAATCATCGTCATGCCGGAATCCCAGGAAGAGCAGGAAGGCGATCTCGCCGACCGGATCCGTATCGCTCTCGGCGACAAGCTCCTGAAATATCGCAACAACCTTGATATTCTCCGCGATCTGCTCGACGGAAAGGTCAACGTCACCGATCTCAACGACGACACGCTCGCGCAGGTCGTCACCCTAGCCGCGGAACCGCCCGCCACTACCGAGCAGCAGGAAGAGCGGCTTCGGACCTGGGACCCGGTAGACCTACTCGTCCCTGAGTGGCGCTACCTCCAGAAGGACCCGCTTGGAGCGCGCCATGAGGACCCTGTCAGCGGCCTGACGCTCTCCAAACGAGACCTCGCCCCCGAGGTGCGGCCTGAGATCACCCGTGTCCTCGCCATCGAACGACTCCGCAAGGTCAACGCCCTCGTCGGCTTCACTCGGATCGATGCCATGGATCGCGTTGGCGACTTGCCCCGCCGGCTTGTCCCACTCACCCGCGCTCCCCGCCCGGAATGGACCGTCGCCACCGAAGACCGCGGTGAAGGCATCTTCCTCCAACTCGACGAAGCCGCCATCGCCAGCTGGGAGGAGCAGATCTACAAGACCGCCGAGTGGGCAGCACATGGGGAAGCCCATCGCCGGAACTTCTACCGCCGCTTCTCCGAAACTGCGGAGAACATCGATCCGGACACCCGGTTGAAACCGCCGCGATATTGGCTGGTCCATACCCTAGCCCACGTCCTCATTCGCGAGCTGGCCCTCACCTGTGGCTACTCGGCTGCCAGCCTCAGCGAGCGGCTATATGCCTGGCCGGAAGCCGAAGGTCGCGCCGCTGCCGCTGGCTTGCTGATCTGCACAACGGCGTCCGACAGCGATGGAACCCTCGGCGGCCTGGTCCAGTTGAGCGAACCGGCCCGGCTCGCTCGCGTCGTCCGCGACGCACTGTTCCGGGCCACCCGGTGCTCCTCCGACCCAATCTGCGCCACGCGCACTCCCCAGGACCCGGAGGACTTCCTGCACGGAGCCGCCTGCCACTGCTGCGTGATGGCATCGGAGACCTCCTGTGAACGGGCCAACCGCTTCCTCGACCGTAGGTTCCTCGTGAACTTGCGGGGAAGCGACCTTGGCTTCTTCGGCCGTGGGGACTGACAATGGCGCGGCGCGGAACTTGGGACAGAAGCTCACCGCCACCGAGGCCAAGGGCATCGCCGACCGGCTGAACGATGGCGACACCATGACCGCCGCACTCCGTGTGCTCCCACAGGCCCACCGCGCTGAGATCCGGGCTCTTCTGCAGCGGATCGGTCCGGATTCGGCGGTAGCTGCGCTACGGGCCATCGAGGGCGCCCGGTCAGCAGCCACCAGCGTCGCCCCGGTGTGGACTATGCCTGGTCACTTGGCCCAGTCGGGACCGCTCACCAGCTCGGCCACCCACTTGGTGGATGGCGCCCGGCAGTCCGTTACCTGTTCGACCTTCAACTTCCAGCGCTCTTCCGGACTGTGGGAAGCACTCCACCGGGCGGCTCAGCGGCCCGAGATCAGCCTGCTGGTCTATCTCGATACCCAGGCAGCCGACCAGTGGCCCCGCCGGGGGCCGACAACAGCCCAGGTTGCTGCCCACCTGCGGCCTGGGCTCGTGTTCAGGAGCAAGGAGTTCGACGGCGGCTATATACGCAACCACGCCAAATTCATCATCGTCGACCATCGGTTCCTGCTCACGACCAGCGCTAACTTCTCTTGGAGCGCCGAATACTCCAACATCGAGTTCGGCGTCCTCATCGACAACCGGAACCTCGCCGAAAGCGTGGAACGCGAACTGCTCCGAGCGGAGGAGTTCGCCTTCGAACGGATTCCCTTACCGTAATTACTACGTCTCGCAGTCAAGATTAAGGCGAATGACTCACCGCGGCTACATGAGAAATGTTGCATTTGTAATGATCGGCGCTAAGGCCTCGACCCAAAGGGCACATTAAGGATCACCTTCCGCTATTATAGGAAGGTAAGCTTGCAACTCTCACCGGCCGCTACGCCGCTCACCCCAAGGGCACCTTTTATGCCATCGCGCAAGATATAACTCACCACGTGGAGGACACTGCGCCGGAGCATTGGTTAACTAAGACCATCCCTTTGCGCGAATTCAGCGAAAACACGTCGGGCTGGTTCTCGACGATGGACCAGCCCAGGCTGCGCGGGGATGGCCACAGGTCACGGAGCACACCCGTCGGGATGCGATTGTACTCCCTGTGAGCTCAGGAGGAAAGAATAGTGCCCCCTAATCCTCGGCTCGCTATAGCACTCCTGCAACACCAGGTGGCACGGGAAGTACACCCCGCTCTGTCAGGTTAGCGGGCGTAATAAGCGGTCCATCGCAGATGGCGGTAAGCAAGTCTCGCTGTGCGGGTTCTTCGCGAACCAGAAGTCCCAGGACATTGAGAAGCTCAAGCAATTCGGTTGTCCATTCCGGTGCCCAACGGGGAGAGACCTCGTAGTCGAGTGGCAGGCGTGTCCTACCTGCGGGCTCTTTCTTGCGGTAGCCGTACCACTTGTCCAAGACGTTCATGCCGGACACCTCGTAGTACCGCACTTCTGGGGGTACGGGGCCTACCTTGCCCGCGCCGATCCACAGATCTCCCGACTCTGGGTCGTACCGAAGTTTCTCGTTTGGCATGCCTACTGTGGTGTCTGGGATTTCCTCGTAGCACCAGGGTCGGTCTTCCACAGGCAGTCGCGGACAGCCGGCTGGCCGACCGACGGTCGGGTCAACGTACCGTTCCCCATAGGTGTGCAGCCATACGATGCGCCTGCCCAGTTCAACGGCGCGGTTCCATAACGCCGGTTCGGCCGTCAAGGGGATACGCGCTCCGGGGATCTCCAAATCGTCCCGGAAGCGCTCGCTGTAGGCGGGGTGAGCCGCGACAGCAGCGATGTAAGCCAGCAAATCCTCGGATTGCACCGGGAGCTGGAGCATCTGCGATAAGTAGCCAAGCAGGCCAGGAGTTATGTTTGGCGTAGTGGCCTCCGCATCACGGTAGAGGGGGCGCGTACATCCACTGCGGAGATTGTAGTAGTCCATGTCGGGAATGAGCGCCGTAAAGACCAGGCCAGGGCCGCCCGTGACGGCATGGGCATTCTGCTCAACGGCGTAGATCTGGCGAGGGCCACGAACCCTCCACAGATCAGAACGACCAACCGCCATCAGACGGTTGTCAGGGATAATCCATTGGCGGTCAAAGGAGCGGTATCCTACTCTCACCGGCTCAGGGTGAGAGCGCCATTCTTCGGCAAGCGTCGTCTTACCGTGAGAAGGAATACCCGGCAACGTGTCGACGACGCTGTCCACCGTCCGGTCTCTGGCTTCTCCGAGCATTGCGCGGCGTCCTTCAGTGTCGGCAGTAAGAAAGAGTTGCCAGCGCTTGGACAACGTCGCCTTGTCAGGAGCATAGACCCATTTTCTGCCAGGCGTCACTCCACGTGACGACCAGGGCATCAGGTCCTCAAACCGAAAACTGGACTCCCATACATCGCTACCGGGTGGAAGAAAGGGGGCTTCCCAGTTGGTGACGCAGCGACGCCAGTGCTTATCAGCGAGTTTCAGCGCCGAAAGTCTAGCCAACTTGTGGTTGCGATGGCCTTCGATTTTAAGGTGGTGGACGATGGCGGGTTCGCGCCTGCTTTTGCGAGTACGGACAAAGATGGCGATGCACAGCTCTTGGGCAACCCCCGGGAACAGGCGGGTATTGACCCCAGGTCGCTGTCCTTCAGGGGAGACGTCGATCACCCAGCCTGCATCGGCGGTTTCACGCAGGTAGCGGCGCATGCCGGCGAATCCGCGTCCTTTCAACCATGCCTTCGGGGTGATGAAGGCGACCACGCCGAAAGGTGCATCGTCATGGAGATCGAACACTTTCATAGTCGCCCAACGCCAGAAGTAAACGTAGAGGTTCGACATCTTCGACTCGTACTTGCCGTTTCCTGGTGAGCGGAAGGCCTCCATTGGCGCCACCTCTCCGGACTTGGAATCCCCCTTCTCCACCCACTTGCCGGCGCCACGGGAGACAGCGTCATGTGGAGGGTTGCCGATGACGACCATGACTCGTTCGTTGCGTTTAACGTTGTTGGCCTGGCGCCGGGATTTAGCAATCGGTTGGTACAGGGACGGGAGCCAGTCGAAGTCGTCACGGGGGTTTTCCAGGGTGTCAGTGACGTACATGCGCAAGCCATCGGCGGGGGTGGGGGACTTGTGCTCCTTGAGCGTGGCATGCATGCGTAGTTCCGCAACGGCGTAGGGGCCTGTCTGCATCTCGAATCCGACCAGTCGAGTACTGACCATTTGGCGTAGGCGAGGCCCGACTGATCCGGGGCCTTCATCTGTTTCGATCATTTGAGCCACGCGCTCGAGCACGTTGAGGAGGAACGTTCCAGTTCCCATCGCCGGATCGACGACCACGACCTCGGGTGATGCGAAACCGCCTGTGACGCCGATATGTTTTTTCAGTACTTCGTCCGTGAGCCTAACCATGGCATCGACCACACCGTTCGGCGTGTAGTAGGAGCCGGTTTTCTCACGTAGCTCGTGGTCATAGACTTGGAGAAAGTCTTCGTACAGACGCAGGTAGGCGTCCCCAGACCCGTCGTCGAGAAGTGACCAGTCCACTGGGCCGATGACACGCAAGAGAGTGTGGAGGGTGGTTGATAGCTCTTCGACAGGGTTGTCGGTCAGGATGTCTAGTGCCCGGCCCATGAGGGAGTGCTTCTTGCCGAGCTTGGTAGCAATTCCATGCATGTCGTCGCCTTCGAAGCCGATACCTTCGACACGAGCTAGGAGCATGGCGAAGACGACGGTCTGAGCGTATTGGTCAGCGAACTGTTCGTCGGTTTTCTCGGGGAAAAGGAGACGTCGCCAGTCTTCGGCGAGAACCGTGAATTCCTTCGGGCGTTTACCCAACTTCTCCAAGCTGATCGCGCGTGCGACCTCTTGACGCAGGAGTCGACACAGACCCGCAACGGCCTTAACGAGCTGACCAATGGTGCGTGGCGGCTGGGGCTCCCAAGTGAGGAACTCGTGCAAAAGGCTAGCAAGATCGCTGCCTGCAGGCGCCAGGCGGTCTCCGGCGGATCGCACTGAGCCAGCCATGTGGACAAGATCTCCCACACGCTGCCCGTTGCGGTAGAGACCCCATTCATTACCGTCGGTATACAACACGTTAGGCAAGAGGGCGAGTTTCTGCCATTGAGTAGCGTTACGTCCAGTGAAGGACGTCGGGTCGGCTCCTAGTCCCGGCTTCTTCAGCTCTATATAACCAGTCAGGGCACCGGCTACATCGACGGCGAAGTCGGGCCGAGCATCGAGATCGACGAGAGGGACTTCGCCGGTCAACGTGACCTTCAGGCCAAGGGCCTGGCCGACTGCTCGCGCGAGGTTCTCCAGTGGGCCGCGTAATTGGTCCTCGGGCCACCCGGCGCCTTTGAGCTTCGGCTTCACCTCACGACCAAACGTTGACACTGCGTCACGTACAGCCTGCTCGTAGTCGCCGCCAGAGGGCACGCCGGTCTACCTCCGTCACGGAAAGAAATCAAGGTGCTTGAAAAGCGCTATGCTACGACAAATATGGATCTTGGTCCATATCGGTGCCAGTCAAGTTTGACGGCCGCAGCAATGAGCAACTTCCCATGGACCGCAAGTGCCAGATGATGGCCAGCAGGGAGCGGCCGACGGCGACGATGGCGCGTTTGGTACCGCGTCGGCGGGCGATACGCCGGTACTACATTCGTAGATTCGTTGGAACGGCGGGGCCACGGTTGCGATAGTGGCTGAGTAGCGCTCTGGTCTAGTGAAGGCGCCGGAACCGGGACCATTCCACCCTCACTGCGCAGGACGGCGTGGATGCGCGGAGCTCCATACGTGCCGCGCGAGCGCTGATGAACCTCGGTGATCCGCTCGATCAACGTCACATCGCGGACCTAACGCGGGCCGGGGGTGGCGGTGCGGCGAGCGTAGAAGGCGGCTCGGGAGACCTGTAGCAGCTCATACGCCCGTTTGACGTGGTGGCCGCTCTGCTTTTCCGCCTCGATGAACGGGTGCACGCTCACCAGGTCTCCTTGATGCTCCTATGTCGTCAAGCCGCCGCTGCCAGCATCTGCTACGAAGAGCTCCTTCGCCGGATCAAACACGTCAGTAAGGGCCGATTCGCGCAGCGACTGGCGGAACACGTCGAAGATTCGACAGCCCAGATTCTCAATGTAGTCGCTGCATGTCCGCTGGTTCTTCAGGAGGGTGAGGTGCTTACCCCTGATCGAACGGCTGCACATTTGTTGACTATGGGATCGTATGGCTACCTCCTCGCGGCACTGGACCGCATCTCCTGGCATGTCCGTGGAGGAGGCCTCGACTTGCCCGTTCCTGTTGCGGCAAACGATACCGAACAGGCCATGGCGTGACCGCGAACACTCTCAGCCCTGCACTCGCCGCCGAGCTTGACCGCCTGAACGACGAACAGCGTGATGTGGCACTGCATGTCGGCAACCTTGCTGTGCAGGCCGGCCCAGGATCCGGCAAGACGCGGACGCTCGTGGCCAAGGTGGGCTACCTGCTGGAAGCCCACGTGCCCAGATGGCAGGGCGTCGCGGCCATCACCTTCACACGTCCCGCTGCCCGTGAGATGACCGATCGATTGGCCGTCCTCGGAGTTCAGTCCGGCCGGAGACTGAAC
Organism: Streptosporangium sp. NPDC006930; assembly: GCF_040635605.1. Taxonomy (NCBI): domain Bacteria; kingdom Bacillati; phylum Actinomycetota; class Actinomycetes; order Streptosporangiales; family Streptosporangiaceae; genus Streptosporangium; species Streptosporangium sp. NPDC006930. The sequence continues at coordinate 148,039 of NZ_JBEYID010000020.1, forward strand.
TCGGCGACAGTACATGGCTGGTGCTTGAACGCCATCCTGCGCCCGTACGGTCCAATGCTCGGGGTTCCGAGCATTGGACCGGACTCGGTGATCGAGAGCGGGACCACTGAGTGGAACAACATTCTTCAGAGTTGCCTTGACGATCTCCATCTATCGACTACAGATAAGACGATCTTCACTCGTATTCGGAGAACCATTGCCGCAGGCGAAGCGGTGGATGAGAACAACGCGATGGTGAAGGTGGCACGCCGGTTCGACGAAAAGCTGTTGGAGCGAGGCTGGTTCGACTTCGACTCGATGGTCGCCAAGTCCCTGCAGATCCTTCAGTTGAGTCCTCGGGTATCCCATTTAGTGGCTGTTCGATACCCCTGGCTGATAGTGGATGAGTACCAGGACCTGGGTCCTGTCCTGCATCAACTCGTGCTTCACATGCATGACAAGGCGGGCGTCAAGATCGCGGCCTTCGGCGATCCCGATCAGACAATCATGAGCTTCCTTGGTGCAGACCCTCGCTACCTGCGTGAGCTAGCAGCCCGGCCCGATTTTCACGCGGGCACTCTTAGTACCAATTACCGCTGCGGCCAGGCCATCATCGCGGCCAGCCATGTCACGCTCGACGAGAAGCGGGCACATCACGCTGACCCAAACCGGAATGATCCTGGCCTCATCGAACACATCTACGTTGAAGGCGACATTCCCCACCATGCTCACGCCGCGGTGAGGAAGATCCGTGAACTGACGGCGGGGGGCATCCCCGCCCACCGCATCGCGGTGCTCTATCCAAGCAAGGGCCCGATTCTGGACGCCTTGCTGGAAGAGTTCCATATGAACGCCGTGGACTACATCCACGACAAGGACGGGCGTCTCCCCGAAGGAAATCTCGCCGATTTCATCAGGGACTGCGCGGCTCGCGCTGTCTTCGGTCCACAACCCAGTGACTATGATGCGGCCCCGCCGAGGACCATCAACGAACTCATATACGAATACAACCGTCTTCGAGTCGCGGGCGGACTGACCGAGACAGCGCACTATGCCGTGAGCCGGGACCTTGTGGCCGTGGTCAACCGGGTCAACACTGACGAGCCGCTCGCAGGATGGGTGTCCCGCCTATCGAAGGCGCTCGATCTCGAACTTGTTGCTGCGAAGAGCTTGGCTCAGCGCGACAAGCAGGCACTGCAGGCCTTCCACGCCGCGGGGACTGTGCAGGGCATGACGGTGAATGATGCCGCCGGGTTTGTCCGCGTCGGCAAGGTAACGTTGGCGACCTATCACGGGTCGAAGGCTCGGGAGTGGGACGTCGTCATCCTTCCCGGACTCGTGGACAGCCTGATACCCCGCTGCAGTCCGTTTAATGAACCCTCTTCCTCAGAACTCGCGTCGCAAAGACGGATGTTCTACGTCGGATTGACTCGCGCCCGTTATGCAGTAGTCCTTGTGTACGGTGATCACTGGATCAGTCGAAACGGCCGCAGGATGGAGACGGGCGTCTCCAGGTTCGTCGCGGAGATCCTCTCAACCATGTGAGACATCTTGCGAGCATCATGGGCTCATGTACCCGAGGTGATCCGTATGCCGTACGAAGGAGGACGGGTGACTGATCTGAATCTGGACAAACTCCGCAGAGAGTGGTTCGCAGCCTTTATTAGCGACCTTCTACTCCGGTCTGAGGTCCCCAGCGTTCGACCAGATCTGGGCGAACCAGAGCTGGCCTGGTCATTGCTCTGTGCGAGAGTTGCCATGCTCGACGGAAGGGGGTACCGGGCATCTGAGATCGGCGCCCTGCTGATCGAGAGTCACCTGTTCACCACTCCCTATCCGGAACAGCAAGACCTTGACAAGCTGATCAAAGCCGTGCGGCGGCAGACCCGATTCAGAGGCCGGTTTTCGCCGGTGAACGGCGCGCTACTGCCACTGCCCCCGGATGACGTCTATCTCCATCTCCTGGAGCACTGGGCAGCGGAACGGAGTCGGAGCTTAACTCCTGGGCAGATCCAGCAGGAGCTCACTCAATTCTGGGGTGTGAAGGACGTGCGGGTGCTTCAGGGCCTGAGCTCTCTGCCCGCCGATCCTCTGAAGGACTACCAGAACCTCCTCAACCGTCTGAAGGCCGAGCCGGATATCCGCGCCCGGAACCTCGCCGCCGGCTCATTGACTCACCAGACGGTGGTGCATGCTGCGAACTTGTGGTTCGACCGGCTGTACTGGGATCCCAACGCTATCCAGCATCTGTTCGAGATAGGAGACGATCTCGTACGGAGTCGAGCAGCCGAGCGACTCCTGAGCAACACCCTGGCCGGAACGTCTTTGGACTCCGCTCTAGCAGGCGCAGTCTCTCGCGCTCTCTCGTTCGTCCGCGATCATCTGGAATCGACCGCCGACACGCTGAAGGGACTCAGCGCCTTCGAGTGTGATCTGATCCGCGAACGCACCGCCGACGAACAGTTCCAAGACGGCTGCCTGAAGGCGTACCTCGGCTGGGCGGATCCCCCCTTCTCAGGCTTCAGCGAGAACAACACGGCACGCGGGGTGTGGGGACCGCTGCCTTGGTGGAGCCTTGCCACGAAGGATGGACAACAGAGGGACGCCGCTGCGGCTCTGCTGGTCCAGCGAGGCGCAAACCTATCGGTCGACGCCAGTGTCCCTGATCTGCTCGACCTCCGGATCACAGCACCGGGTCTCGGCTCTTCCAACCTCGATGCTCGCTATTCCTATGCTCTCAAGTACCTGCCCGACATGTGCGAACTCCTCCTGCTGGCCCGACGCGGACGGGTCAACGTCGACATCCTCGGCGAGAGTGAAGCGGATGAATGGGAGCAGTGGAATGTTCTCCTATACGGCACCCTGGTCATCGAACTCGATGGCGAAGTCGCCTCCGACCTCGCCCTACGCGCTACTCGGGCATTGCGTGCGTTGCTTCCTCCCATCCACGCCGACGATCTGTACCCGGGTGGGGAGAACATCCATCTGGCGAAAATCCTCCAGACAGCGGGCTACTTGATGCCAGAGCAGGGACGCTTCGAAGCGCTCTAATCCTGCCATGCATGATGACCGCCGAATCAGACAATTGCCGGGGGCCGTTGGGATTGGCCACCGCCCTCCATGAGTTCACAACCCCGGGTGAGTCGCTTGCCTAATTACACCGAGGCCCAAGCCGAAGCCATTACCTGCCTAGACGAGCCGCTGCAGATCATCGCTTGTGCAGGCTCGGGCAAGACACAAGTCATCTCACAGCGGATCGCTGCCATCCTTGCCCAACCGGGCATAGAGCCCCGGAACCTTATCGCTTTCACGTTCACGGAGAAGGCCGCAGCCGAGTTGAAGGAACGCATCCTCTCGATCCTCGAGAAGGAAGGCCTCGAGACGTTCGGTCTTGCCGAGATGTACGTCGGCACGATGCACGGGTATGCGCTGGACCTCCTTCAGCGACTGGTCCCCGAGACCTTCAAGTTCTCGGTCCTCACCGAGATCACTTCCCGGATGTTCGTCGACCGCAACAGCCGCAAGTCGGGCCTAACGGTCTGTCCGACGCTCTCCAGCGGCACGCCGTACCTGCGGCGGTTCTTGCACTCGCGGCTCTTCCTGCAGGCTACGAGTGTTCTACGGGAAGACACTGTCGACTGGGACCTTGTCCCAGTCGGTGTGGTGGCATCCTTCGAGGACTATATGAAACTCCTCTATGGGCATGCCTACTTCGACTTCACCGAGATGATCCACTTGGCGGTCCAGTTCCTTGAGGGTGACGTCGACGAAGACGAGAGCGCCAGCGTCGTTCAGCAGCACATTCGGGACGACATCCGATACGTGGTGGTCGACGAGTACCAGGACGTGAATCCGCTTCAGGAACGGCTGGTCCGCGGCCTGACCCAGTTCGGCGCCACCCTCTGCGTGGTGGGTGATGACGATCAAACGATCTACCAGTGGCGGGGGAGCGAAGTCTCCAACATCGTTACCTTCAAGGATAGGTACGAGGGCGTCCGCCAGGTCACGCTGGCCGAGAACTTCCGGTCCAGTGAAGGCATCGTCGAAGTCGGCCGGTCCGTCGCCGAGCGAATTCCGGACGCGAAGCGACTTCCCAAGGCGATGGTCCGGGCTGGGCATCAACGGTGGCAGCGGGGCGACATGATCGCGCGCGAGTTTACCGACGAGAACGACGAGGCTGCATGGATCTGCGACCGTATTAAGGCCATGAGGGGTCTCGCTTTCCAGGACACCTCGGACGGGGAAGTACGGGGACTTTCGTGGTCGGATTTCGCGGTCCTCTATCGCTCGGTCGCGAATGACGCTGGTGCTCTCGTGGAGGAGATGCGCCAGCGTGACATCCCCTATGTGGTGAAGGGTCTGAATCGGCTCTTCGACAGCCCCGAAATCCAGGCAGTTGTCGGCATCTTCCGCTACATGGCTGGGCTGATGACTGCTTCGAACCTTCGCGATCTCTGGGCGGACGCAAAGCTTCTTCCGTCAACCGCAGACTGGGCCGGCGCAATGGCGCTGCTGGACGAAGGGCGTGACTTCAACCGCGGCGAGCGTTGGGGCGTGTACAACATTCAGCGTCTCTACCTCGAGTTCATGGAAGCCCTGAGTCTGCGGGAGGAGACACTTCCAGGAGAGCCTGTTCGACGCGAACTGGTCTTCTACCAACTGGGCAAGTTCAGCCAGGCGATCTCGGATTTCGAGCAGATCTACTTCAACATCGACCCCAAGCAGAAGTACGAGGCGTTCGCCGCTTGGCTTGAGCATCAGGCGCCCGGGTACTACGCGGAGTCGGACGCAGACGTAGGTTACGCGACGCCAGACGCCGTCACGCTGACCACAGTCCACCAGGCAAAGGGCATGCAGTGGCCGGCCATCTTCCTGCCTTGTCTTCGTGCGAACCGCTTCCCGGCCAAGCGACAAGGGGGACTTGGGTTGTTCCACCTCATCCCCGAGACCGCCGTGGGGGACGCCGACCGATACAAGGGCACGCTCGATGACGAGACGCGACTGTTCTATGTAGCGGTGACGCGTGCTCAGAAATACTTGTATGTCTCCTTCTCGCCGGGGCCGAACCAGCTCTACAGAAAGCGGTCGGTCTTCTTCGACCACTGCGCGGCCCAGCAGTGGTTCTCGACCCGAGACCAGGGCATCCGAGCAGATGCGCTACGGCTTGAACCGCAGGCTCGGCACGAAACTCCCAACGTCACGCTGTCGTTCTCGGAACTGAAATACCTCTTCGAGTGCCCCTACCAGTTCAAGCTTCGATTCCTCTATGGGTTCAACCCGCCCCTCCACGAGGCACTCGGCTACGGGAAGGGCCTCCACGACGCGCTCGCCGAGATCCACAAGCGGGCGATCAACGGCGATCTGGCTTCCCCTGCCGAGGCTGAGGGCCTTGTCATCCGGCATCTACACACTCCGTATGCCTACCCCGAGCTCAAGGCAACCCTCCATCGCGCGGCCGTCGTGGCAGTCCAGCGCTACCTCAGGGACCATGAGACTGACCTCACGCAGACAGTGCACAGTGAGAAGCAGGTCCAGGTGCACGTGGCGCCGGGGATCATCGTCGATGGCCGCATCGACCTCGTACGCAGACTCGACACCAACGAGCTCGCGATCGTCGACTTCAAGTCGACGGCTCGAGCTCAGGACGAGGACGTGACCCGGGATCAGCTGCACGTCTACGTGGTGGGCTATGAGGAGCTGACGGGTGAGCGCGCGGATCTCATTGAGGTATTGAATCTCGATGAAGAGGGAAAGACGATCCGCGAAGAAGTCGAGGATCCGCTGCTCATCGGTGTGCGTGCACGGATCAAGGAAGCCGGAGACTCACTGCGCGACAACAACCTCCCTCGGTTGTCCATCTGGAGCGAGCAGTGCGGCAAGTGCGACCTGGCCGAACTCTGCCGAGACGTGCCAATGAAGGCGAAGCGAGACCGACGCGCGGCGACGGGACGTTGACGTTAATTGGCAGTCGGTGAGTATCCCAGCGATTGACCAAGCAGCCCTCTCGTCGAGCGGGCGCTCGGGGTTCCTGACTCGTTGCGCTCGATGTCCGGCTCCGCCACGTCCTTCCATCCACCGTCGAATCCGAAGTAGTCGATCCGGCTCGCAGGGTTCTGGATGCGGTAAATCTTGAAATCATCGCCCTGCGCGTTCTCTACGACGTAGAGCCAGAACAGGTCTCCATCCTTGACCGCCTGCTGATGCTGGCGGCGCGACAGCATGACGCCAGCGATGGACCACTGGCCGCCCGTCGACTTGATCTCGATCCGTCTCACGAGGTCGCCGCGCTTGTCGTACGACTCGACATCGAAACCTGCGTTGCTGTGCGCCATCTCATGGGGACCGCGGCCGCAGTTGCGCTCGTACTCCAGTACGCGCGCGACGCCGGCCATGTCGATCGGTGACAGGTCTGGAGCCTCGTCGCCAACGGCTCCGCGATCGCCCTCATCCTCGTCGGTCTCCACGACGTAGGAGCGCAGGCGAGTCTGTCGCCCGGTTCGGGTATCCGATCCGCCTCCCTTGCGCCTTCGCTCGCCCGTTCCCCTGCCGCCGCCACCGCTACCACCGCCGCCCATGCCCGTGCCGCGGCGGTTCTCCTTCTCATCGGGAGCCTCGTCTCCTTCTGACTCCACGGCTTCGCCGTAGCTGCTTCCACCTACATTGTCCTTGGCGTCAGCATCCGTCAGCGCATCGTCCACGAAGTCTTCGGCTCCGATGGCGTCGTCACCTACGTCTGCCGTGGGGCTCCATGAGGCTTCATGCTCGGTCGTGTCGAGTTTCGCGATACCGAAGTCATCGAGTGCGCGGTGTGCCTCTTGAGGCGAGGTCGCACTCAGGATGGGCTCAAGCCGCATGGCGAGTGGACCGGGGTCGTCGTCGGGCGCGATGGCCCGGGCAAGTTCTCGTGCGAGTGCGCGGTCCGACGCCCCGTCCGCATACACGAGATAGTCCTCGTCAGGCAGGTAGATCGCGTCGGCATCCTCCGGGTCGATCTCATGCGGGTAGCCGAAAAGTTCGGCGCGGTAGGAAACCCGAAGTCGGGCTGCGCGCAGGATCGTGAGTTCTTGCAGCTCATCGAGGACCTGCTCGTCGTCAAACACCCGCCGGAGAGCGCTCAGACGACCAGCGATCCTGCTGGGGAGCTCGGCATCGACCCGGGTATCGACGTCAACCAACTTGGCCTTGATAAGTTCCTCGACCCGCCGCACTCCGGCTTCGGCAAGGGCCGGCCAGATGCCATGAACACGCGGGATCACGTTGTGAGCGAGCCGCGGGAAACGCTTGTGAAGTGCTCGGCTGTCCTCGAAGAACAGTTGATCCGGCCGCGCCAAGAGTCCGCGGGGATCAAGGGTTGAGCGCATGCGCCCCAGCGCTGAAAGGACGCTGCTGGCCTCGGCATGCTCCAGGAGTTCAGACAGCCGGCTCCAGCAGCCATGGATGGCTTCTGCCCCATCCTGGTCCACCTGGTCTGTGCCGTATTCATGAAGGATCGATCGCAGTACGGCCGCGATCTCGGTCGGTCCGGGTTCGTGCTTCACGCCGACGACGTCGAAGAATGGCTTATACGGAAGCCAGATTTCAGGGATTGTTGTGCCCCACCTACCGAAGGGCGACTGCTGCCAGAACGCGGTTTCTGGCACAACAAAACGTCCTCGACCGACGTAGACACACGGCGTCCCGCGCAATTGCTTTACGGCCTGATGATCCGCGTTGTTGCTCAGCACCCGGTAGACGTCCGGGTTCATCTCACTCTCGGCGGTTGCGCAATGTTTGAGGTGAGCCACAACTATCGCGACCGGCGGAACCGACGGCATGCCAAGCCAGATCAGTTGCGCGAAGTAGCGGATTTGGAGGTCTGCGGCCAGCCCGAGTTCGTTGCCCTGAACGCCGTACAACTGGCGTGCGTTGGTGGGCAGCACTTCGCTGGGCTTCGCGCTTCCGCCGCGCTTGAGTGGAAGCCATCGTTGCGCGGTCAGAAACTCAGGTGGGCTCTTCGGCAGGTCGTCCTGGGCCTGGAGTGTCCGCAACACCGCCTCGACGACAGAGGCGTCTAAATATTCGTCTGCGAGGGCAAGCCTTTGGACCGCCGCGGCAAGGGCATGATTGGAGGGTATCTTCTGCACGCCGAGCCAGTCCAAGACAGCGGTAGCTACGCCAGCAGTGAGTGCGACGGGCAGAGCGGGCGCCAGCTTCGATATCTCCCAGGACGGCAGGTGTACCGCCGGTGCGGGACGTAGCTGCTCGTCGGTACAGGGCACGAGCGCGGCTGATGCAATGCTCTCCCGGAGTCCGGCGAGCTCCTCCTGGTGAACGGCGATGAGCTTGAGAAGTTCGCTCGCCTGGCTGATGGCGATTCTCCCCGCCTCTGCTGCAGGGAGAGCATGAAGGCGGATGTAATCGACGATGTCGAGCGGCCGCGCGCCGAGCGTGCTCAGAAGTTTGTGGTAGTCGCGTGCTGTTGTGTGTACCACCAGGCTCGCGACCTCAATCGGGTCGCGGAAGTCGTTCGGAAGTGACAACTTCGTCAAGGGCTCAAATCCGGAGGCAGTTGGAAAGATCGGAAGCTCGGCGACCTTCTGACGAGTTGTGGGGTTGGTGATCCCCACCAGGTTTAGGTTCAGCCATTCGAGAAGGTTGTCAGAAAATGCGCCGAGTGCTTCGGGGTCTACGCCCTGCAGGATGCGTGCGGCACACGCGACGTCCAGGGGCGAACATGCCTCCCGGAGCCCCGGGCAGTGCCTCTCGATCGTCTCCACATCCGCAATCAGCAGATCGTCGACCAACACCTCGAACAGCGTGCCATCGTCCTCCGTTGTCGGCCACACGACCTGAGATGGCGGCGCGACCATGCCATTGCGGCAAGGAACAATCGCCACATCTCCGATGCCATCAACGTTGGCAACCTTTCCTGGCAGGCGCTTGAGCGCGTCGAGAATCTGGATCAGTTCATCGCGGTCGAGCGGGCCATCTGACAGGTTGAACGCCTCGATGATGCCTTCGGAGCGGAGTTGCTCGACGACATCCCGGCCAGTCAGCAGTCTTATTCCATACGCCGTGTACACACTGTTCGTGTGCAGGCGTCGGTGCAGGTGCCGCGCAACTATCGGCAGGCCAATTTTGGCCAGCGCCTCGCCAGACTCGTAGAGCTCTGACTCTGCCGGAAGTAGCACGTTTTTCGGCAGCGCACGTGTGCCGCCGATCGTATCGACGACGGGAAGACCCGGGACCACCTGGCGCAAGGCACTGAGATACGTCGCAGAGTGGTTCGGTTGATCGATGCTTGCTCCGCGGCCCAGATCCGTGATGCCGCCAAGGAACTCCCAGAACGCTGGCAAGCCAAGTCGCTCAGCGACCCTGCCTGCTTCCTCCGCTATGCCTCGTGCGACCGCAGAGATCGCTGCGCGGTTCCACTCCGAGTAATACCCGGAGGACTCGAAGCGGACTGCCTTCCGGTCAGTGCTGGGAAAGAAGGCAGCATTGACATTGGCGGGCAGCCCGCTGGGAGTCTGAGTCGGTAGCGTGGCGTAGAGCACACCGGAGTTGATGCTCTGACCGAGCGGCACCGCGATGGTGACCCTCGTGGGCCGCTCCCGATGGATGAGGCCAGCTGCACGCTCCACCAATGGGCGAGCATCCGCCTGGAAGTCCGACTGGATGGTAAGCCACCACGTGCTGGAGACCGCATCGCGGACGACCACTCCGTCCTCAACATCTTCGCGCTCGATGCAGAACCTACCGCGCGAGGTTTCGAGTTCAATGCTGGTCACGTGCTGCAGGAACAGCGCCGTGGCGTGAGCATCATCGAGGAGCGCTGTCTCAATTTCCGCGATCGTGTCGTCACTTACTGGCGGGACTTCGAGTTTCTTCCGAAGTGGGCTAGCGGCGCGGGCCCATGGTAGAACGAATGTTGTTCCTGGCCCTCCGTGCGCTCTGGTGCACTGCTCGTCGCATGATCGGAGGCGTTGATCCTCCTGGGCAGTTTCGTCAAGAATCCAGTGCTCATCGCCGTACAGAAGCTCGGGAGCATCCGTGATCTGGTAGACCGAGGTGAAGCCAACCCCGAAAGCTCCAGTTGTGGATGCGTCGCCCGCCTTCGTACGTCCGGCGAACCGGCGGAAGGCATGAAGGTCACACCGCTTTGTCCATGAACACTTGTCGCCGTCTTCTCCGCAGTCGGTGAAGGTGCCATCGTTCCAAACCGTGAGTGCGTCGTCGGTCACCGTGAATCTGATGATGGTGGCATTGCCAGCGTCGTCGGCGTTCTGGGTGAGCTCGTGAGGGATCGTCGTCGCCCCACCGAGGTCTCGCAGCGTCGTCGCAAGCGCATCAAGATAGTCGGACGACTTCGAAAGTGCCCGGCGCTTCCGCTCATTCACGACAGGCGTAGCTGCTCGTCGAGCGGGACGGTCATCGGAGGCTGCGCCTGAGTCCGTAGACAGTCGGCAAGGCCGAGCCTGTCATGACTGGGCCATGACAGGTCACCGCCGTCGCTGCCCCGCGGGTCGAACGAGGTCCGGTAGAGGGCCGACGGCTTCTCGACGTATAGCGCGTCGAGGGCAGCGCCTACCACCGTCAGGGGGCGAGTCTTCAACTCAGTCATAGATTCCCTTTAAAAGGATTTTCGATCTTCCCTCACCATAGCGCCTGATCTTGGGGGTTTCTGGTTATGCGGCAGGTTGGGTGGCGACGATGCAACCAAGGGGTTCGAGTTGGCGGAGGTGGCATACGGTCGGCGGGCAGCACTTGGTCCAACCGTTCCCATACTCCAGCGTGATGCCAGTCCCGAATCCGCCGTCAGCCGGTCATTCCCGAGCTGAATAGCTGGTCGGTCAAGAAGTACCGCATGCCCAGCCGGCTCGAGCATCTGCGGCCGAGGGACGTCGATACCAACTCAGTGCGGGACGATCAAGCAAGCATGCGATCGCTTGCAGCGCGTTTACTGAGGTTGAAATCTCGGCGTAACGGTGTGCTTGGGGCCGATTCCGGTGCGTTGTCCATGTGGGTGTAGACCTGGAGGTATGAGATACGCGGACAGAAGCGGGGGCTTGTCCGCCCGGGCTCGGTCGCAGCGTGAGGAGCTGCGGTTTCGGGCTGCGGACATGTTCGCCGGAGGAATGGGTGAGCCGCAGGTGACCCAGTTGCTGGGCATCACCCGCAAGTCGGCGTGTGAGTGGCGTCGGGCCTGGCTGGCGGGCGGCAAGGCCGCCCTGTCCTCTCACAGGCCTAGCAGCAGATGCCGGCAGCGATGAGCAACTGAAGCGGCTGGAAGTGGAGCAGGGAACGCGCACGCGGTGATGTATCGGAGGATCACCTATCATCGCCGCAGAGGGGAGGCGAAGGGGTTCGGGCCGGGGGATTTCACCGCTCTACTGAGTGCGGCGCACCAGCGGCTGGGCTGGTCGATCATGGTCGTCTGGGACGGGCTGCCCGCGCACGTCTGGTCGCGACGCGAGCCCTCTCTGTCAGACTCCTGCGAGACACGGACATATGAGTCCTTTTGATGTGAAGCAGGGCGAGACAGGACGATCAAGCAGTGACGATGACCTTCGCTGACCAGGGCGCCATGAGGGGGCAAGATGGTCAGG
>NZ_JBEYID010000021.1:0-11663 GCF_040635605.1 Streptosporangium sp. NPDC006930
TCCCAGGCGGTTTCTGTGGTTTCCCCCGACTATCCCGCGCCGGCGCGGTCGGTTGTTATTTCCCGCGGCTGTTATAGTTTGTCTATACCGGGCGGGGCCCGGCGTCCGCCGCGCGGCGGACGCCGGGCCTCGCCGTTAGGGTCAGTGGACCGACCGGCGGACCGCCCGGAGGGCGTCGACGATCCCGTAGCCGTAGAAGCCGTTTCGCGACGCGCCTCCCTCACACGTCTGCGTAGAGGTCGCCGTGCCGCCGTCCGGCAGGTGCCGGGTGTAGGTGTGGGCGGGCGGGGTGGGACAGGGCGTCCTGGTCGCGGTGCCCTTGAGGGCCCTCTCCACGACGACGGGACGGAGCATCTTGCCTCCGTGCACCCGGTCGCGCCGGCCGTACTCGCTCACGATCAGCGCGGCGACCCCGGCCGCGCGTGGAGAGGCCATCGAGGTGCCCTGGAGATACACGTAGTAGCCGCAGACGTCGCCCTTGCAGTCGCGGACCACGTTGGTGACGTTGGGCGTGCCGTCGGGGTTGAGCTGGCCGCGCGCCTCGGCCAGCGACTTGGGATAGGCGGCCAGTGTCGCCCTGGTGACGTCGCGGTCGCCGTTCGCGGTGTCGTAGACGTCGCCGCCCGGGGAGGAGACGCCGATGTAGCCGTTGCCGTAGTCGGAGTAGTACGCCTTGCGCCTGCTGACGCCGGTCGCGGACACGGAGATCACATGCTTGGCCTCGCTCGGCATGGAGACGCAGCTCGGGGGGATCGTGCGCGAGTAGGGCGACTCGCCGGGGACGCCGGCGAAGTCGGGGCTGGAGGCGTCGACGATCTCCTTGGTGTAGTCGAAGGCCCTGTTGCCCGCCGCGGCCACCAGGGTCACCCCTTTGTCGTGCGCGTAGGTGAGCGCCCGCTGCATCGCCTTGATGATCGTGGCCTGCTCCTGCCGGTTGGCCGGAGAGTCCGCCGGGTTGTCGACGCAGTTGAACATCCACGGGTCGATGTAATAACTCATGTTGACCACGTCGACGCCGATGTCACCGGCGTAGGTCAGCGCGTCGACGCTGGGCTGCAGGAAGAAGAATCCCGAGTCCTGGCCGGCCCGCAGGTTCACGATCGAGACCTTGGGCGCCACGCCCGCTATGCCGAGCCCGTTGAGGGGCGAGGCGATCGACGACGCCACGTGCGTGCCGTGTTCGTTCTCGTCGACGTCCACCGGGTCGTCGCAGGAGCGGTCCGGCTCGGCCTCGCACGGGCCGTCGACCTTGTTGCCGTCGGCGTCGACGGGAATGTCGACGGTGAAGTTGCGGCTCAGTTCGCGGTTGAAGTTGGGTGCGATGTCGGGGTGGGAGCCGTCGACACCGGTGTCGATGACACCGACCAACACGCCCGGGTCGCCCTGCTGGTGGCGGTAGGAGCCGTCGACGGTCGCGTGAATCTGCTTCATGTCCCACTGGAGTTCCGACAGCGGCTCCGCGGCGGGCGCGGGTGCGCCGAAGGTGGAGGCGGCGGGGGCGCCGTCACCGGCCTTCTCCACGGCACTCGCCCGCACGGTCGCGTGGCCCGCCGCTCCCCTCCTGGCGGAGGGCACGCTGCCGATGGACCGGTTGTGGGCGATGTCGTCGATCGAGGCGGCGTCGCGCACCTCCTCGGCGAAGTCGGTGTTCGCCGTCTTGACGGTGGCGACGCCGATCGCGGTGTTCTCCCTGAGGATGCTTCCGCCCGCCGTCCTGATGGCCTGCCGGGCGTCCGCCGGGCGCGCGCCCTCGGTGTAGAGGACGACGTACTCGGCTTCCACGACCGGTTCGGCGACCACCCGCCGGGCCTGGGCCGGGGATACCAACGTGGCCGCCGCGAGGGGGACGACGGCCGCGGTGACGATGACGCGTTTCACATATACCTCCGTATATCCAAAGAGCTCCCCGCAAATGTGATTTCACGCGCACCAAGCAATTCATACGTGGACACATCTGCCGCCGGTGCGCAATAAAATCAACAGGCGCGGGGGAACCCCGTAACTCCTGCTACCCGCACACATTGGCGAATCATGCCATCAGTGAACCGTTAAGAGGGGATTCTCGCGCCAAAACTGATAACAGCATGGAGCTTCGCATGGTCAAACTCATTTGAAAATGACTTAAATGATGCCGAAAGAATCGGAAAAGAGAGCGGGAGGGAGGACCCGCAACCGAGGGTCGGACCGCCTTTCCAGCACAGCCGACGTCGTCCGGCTCGCGCGACGCGAGCCCCGGCGCAGGTCATGGCCGTCCTCACTACCGGCGGGAGCGTCCACACCGTCCGTAGACATCCAACGATCTTCGCGCCGCCTCGACGAGAGGCGAGAGGGTACGGCGATTCGCCAGCGCCCGGGGCAGCTTCCGCAGGGCGTATCCAAGTCCTCGCCATCCGGCCGGGCCTTCGCACGCGGCGGTGAGCACGGTACGCGTCACCACCGGCCACGGCCGGCGCAGGACGGCGTTGAGCACCGCGTTACGGGACGCGAGGACCCGACGGCGGCTCACGTCGCGGGAAGCGGAGGGATGGTGGTGAGCGACGACGACGTCGACGTAGGCGAGTCCCCAGCCCGCCGCGGCCAGGTCCAGGGCGAGGCGCTCCTCCTCCCCGAGGAAGAAGATGACGTCGTCGAAACCGCCGGCGGCCAGATACGCCTTCCGGCGCACCACGGCTCCGCAAGCCAGAAAGCCGAGAACGGACGGACCGGGAAGGTCTGATTCGACTGCGAGAGGAGAATTCACCATGTCCCTACATATCGGGTCAAGGCGCTCTTCCATCCCCACCAGCATCCGCGCCGCCAGTACCGCCAGGCGGGGATGGGCGTCGAGCACGTCGGCAGCGCGTTCGAGCGCGCCGGTCGCCCACCAGGAGTCGTCGTCGGCGAAGGCGACGTAGGGTGTCCCGGCGAGTTCCACACCGAGGTTGCGAGCCGGTGCACCGAGGTTGCGTCCCAGTTCGACGACCCGCACGTGGGGAAACCTTCGTCGTACGAGAGCCGGGGTGCCATCGGTGGAACCGTTGTCAAGCAAGATCACCGGGGACTCGTGGCGCGGTAGCGAGCGCTCCAGGTCGTGGCGGCGGTTGCGCGTGGCCACCACCACCGTCACGCGCGGGAACGGGTCCATCCCGCCGGCCTGCCGAACGGTTTCGCGCCGGAGATCTTCTGATCTCGCACTGCCACGACACGGATCCCGCCTTCGCCGGGGTCCCGGGTCCGGCTTGGAGGAATGAGGTTCCGGGCCGGTGGCCGACGCGCGACGCGCGACGCGCGGCGCCGGGCTCCGGTTCAACGGCTCACATCCGTGATCTCCCGCTGCCCGTGGATCTCCCGGTCGAACCAGTCGATGGTGCGGCGCAGTCCCTCGGCGACATCGACGCTCGGCCGCCATCGCAGCTTGGATGCGGCGAGCGAGATGTCGGGACGGCGAACCTCCGGGTCGTCGAGCGGGCGGCCGACGAAGTGGATCGGAGACTCGGAGCCGGTCAGATGACGAACCGTCTCGGCCAGGGTAAGCATGGTCAGCTCCGTAGGGTTGCCGATGTTGACCGGGCCCTCGAACCCGCTGTGAGCCAGGGCGAGGATCCCGCTGACGGTGTCGTCCACGTAGCAGACCGACCTGGTCTGCCCGCCGTCACCGGCCACGGTGATCGGCCTACCGCTACACCGGCGACCTCCCGCGCGCGGGCGTCGTCGTCAACGAACCCGTCAGGCGTCACCGGATCGCCGGGACCGATCTGTTGCCCACCCTCGCCAAGGCCGTGCCGCTCGACCTCTTCGGCATGAAGGTCACCGGCCTGCCCTACCGGACCTTCGAGGACCTGCCGCAGCGGGTGATGCACGCCGCGCTCGCCCGGCGCCGCGTCTACCTGCATCCCTACCGGTGGACCTCCCTCGGCCTGTCCCTCATCGAGGCCATGCTCCTGGGCATGCCCGTCGTCGCCGTGGCCGGCACCGAGGCCGTCGAAGCCGTCCCCTCCGAGGCAGGCGTCGTCTCCACCCGCGTCTCCGCTCTGGCAGGCGCCCTTGAGATGTTCGTCGCCGATCCCGACCGGGCGGTACAGGCCGGCAGGGCCGCCCGCGCCGCCGCCCTGACCCGCTACGGTCTCGGCCGCTTCCTGGCGGACTGGGACCTCCTGTTCAGCGAGGTCGGCGGACGCGCCCGGAGCCTTTCCGAAAAAGCTCGGTAATCACGATAGCGAGGGATTCCGAACTACTCGCAAAAACCCGAGCGAACGTATCTTTCGATGCGCGGGTGAAGCGTGCCGCGCGGGCGGGTCGCAGGGCATCCACCCGCAGACCGCCTCCCCACGGTTCCGGGGAGGCGAAATGCCCGCCCAGACCCGCCGGTACACGAAAATCCCGAACACGATGGTGGCCGTGTCGACGCCGATGGCACTTCCGCCAGGGTCGCGACGGCATCGAACGCGACCTGCCACGAGCATCCAAGCAGGTCGGCGACCGATTCCACTGGATGCCCACCGGATCGGCGGAACACGTGCGTCTCTAGGCCCAGGGCCTCTCGGTCCAGGTCTCGGCAAAGGACGGTGGCGCCCGTCGTCGAGGTGGTGGATCGACTCCAGGTCACCCGCGAACCCGGCCGTCGACCAAGGTGATCGGATGAGCGCCCTAATCGATCGTCGCCGTTCACAGTAGAGGTTCTCGACCTGGCCGGGGTGGCACCGATGGCTCCGGCCCACGGGGTGCTCGTCGGGCAGCGGAGGAGCGGGCGGGACGACGATCGAAGGATCGTGTCGCACGACTCCGGCGTTCGTGGTGAGCATGAGCAGTCACGCACGGAGGAATGAGTAGTCAGTACTCTACCTCTCGAATTCCACAGCTGAAAAAGTTTCCCTTGTCGAAAAAAGCATTCCAATTTCGAAAGGGACAATGAGAATGAAGCTCCGCACCTTATCCGCGGGACTCGCTGTCGCGGCCGCGGCGGTGACGCTCGCCGGGGGCCCCGCGACCGCCGCGGACGGCCCTTCCGAGGCCGACGTCAGGGCGGCCATCGAGCACGCCGTGTCGGGCAAGGCCACCGCCGCGGAACTCAAGATCATCAAGGACGACCCCCAGCTGGCCCGTACGGTGCCGGTGTCGGTGAAGGCGGGCGATCCGGTCGTCACCAAGGTCGACCCGCCCCAGCGGTCCGGCGGCCGGGACTCCTCCGCGCTGCGCGCCGCACAGGCTTCCTACCAGCAGAAATGCTGGGCTGTCGATTACCCGCTGACGCTCACGTCCTGGGCGGGCACCACCATCTACACCTGGCATCACGCGTTCTCCTACTGCACGGCGAACCAGGTTTCCGGCTGGGAGAGCACCCGCGTCATCTCCGTGGCCCCGTACAGCCGACGTGACTACTTCACCGACAAGTCCTCTGTCGTCTACCCGCAGGGCCTGGTCACCGACGCGGTCAATGCCCTCGTGGGCGCGCCGATCGGAACCAACACCACCGGCGTCGGGTCGCCCTATCACTCCCACATGGCGCGTTCGGTCAACCTCTGCTTCGCCCAGTTCAGCTGCTACGCCAGCAACCTGCCGCAGAGCAAGCTCACCCTCGGTTCGGAAGGCGTCGCGGTGGCGCTCGCCTCCGCCCTGTGAAAACGCCCGCAGTGAATTCGAGAGGATATGGAAACGCCATGAACAATATTGTCAGGAAAGCGGGCACCACCGCGCTCGCCGCGCTCACCGTGCTCGCTGTACTGGGCCCGGCCTCTCCGGCCGCCGCGGGCGCATACAAATATCTGGAGACGGACAAGGTGGCCTGTCCGGCGTGGGCGACCGGAACCTTCTACGACAGCTACCAGCCGACCGGCTATCGCGCCTTCGCGAACGAGTGCCATACCAAACCCTATGTCACGAGCGCGCGGGTCCGGCTCGTCACCAGTTGCTCGTGGGGCTTCACCTACCGCAGTGAACCGGCGGCGGTCGTCGAGGGCCGCTGGACGAGCTTCACGAGCCCCCCACGGACTGAGCCCGGCTGCCTGTTCGGGGTCTCCGATTACTGGCTCGAAGCGGCCTGACACGCCGCCCGCGCCACCCGGGTCCCGCCCCGCCGACGAAGGCGGGCGGGACTCGGCGAGTCCGCGGCCGCGTCGCCCGTGCACAGGGGCACGGACTGCACGGCCGACCGGTTCACCTGTTCGTGCGGCCGAGCCGGCCGGTCAGCTCCTGGCGGTCCGATACGCCGAGCTTCGCGTAGACGCGCTGCAGGTGGTTGTCCACCGTCCTGACGGAGATGGTCAGATTGGCCGCGATGTCCTTGCTGGACATCCCTCTGGAGGCCAGGCTCGCGATCTCCCTTTCCCTGGCCGTGAGCGGCACGGCCGCGTCGGCCGCCTGGAGCAGGGGCGTCCGCGCGCCCTCGCACAGGGCCGCGGCGGCGGCCGACCGCGCGGCGGCGGCGGAGGCCTGCCGGGGGTTCCCGAAGCGGCGCCACAGTTCCGCTGCCGCGCCCGCCGCCTCTGCCGCGAACAGGCTCGCCCCCATCCGGTCGAAGTCGTCCGCCACCGCTATCAGGCCGTCCCGGTCGCCGGCGGCCAGCGCGACCGCCAGCCGTGCCCGGGCGGTGATGAAGGGCCCTCCGGCCTTCGCGAGCTCCGCGAGACGGTTCGCCGCCTCCGCGGCGCCGCCGAGCCGCGCGAGGTCGGTCAGCAGCGTGGCCTCGGAGGAGAACTGCCCTCGTTCGCGGGCCTCGGCCGCCGCCTCCCGTAGCACTCTCCTGGCCGCCCCCCGCTCTCCCCGCGCCACGTGCGTCCATGCCTCGCCGAGCCGTTCCTCGGGCACGCGCACCGCCACCGCGAGCCCGGCGTGCTCGGTGAGGGCGGCCTCCGCCGCGCGCACGTCACCCTGTAGCGCCGCGGCCGCCGCGAGCCCGGTGAGGGCGAGTGGACGCAGGATCACTCCCTGAGGGCGAGTGTCGTGCGCGATCTCCGCGTACCAGCGGCGCGCCGAGGCCGGGCGGCCGGCCATCCAGGCGTTGCGGGCGAGCGGGAAGACCAGGAGTGTACGCTGCCACCCGGTCGGCACCCAGCCCGAGTCGGTGTGGGCGCGCTCGGCGGTGACGCGAGCCTTCTCCAGACGTCCGATCTCGGTCAGGGCCAGAACGAGCGCGGACCACGCGGCCGCCTCCTGCGGGCCGTGACCCCTGCCCTCCGTCCTCGCCTTCGCACACAGGGCCACGGCCCGCTCGGCCCACGGCACCGCCTCCTCACTGCGACCGAGAAAGGACAGCGCACTCGACCTTGTCGCGGCGGCGGCCGTCCACGCCGCCACGCCCGCGATGTCACCCACCGCCGGTTCCTCGTCCCGCATGTCGTCGAGCAGGTCGAGGCTCTCGGCGTGGCGACCGAGGCTGGAGAGTATGTTGGCCTCGTTCACCCGCAGCGCCCACAGGCCTGCGGCACTCGTGACGCGGTCGCGCGCCGCGTCGTTCGCGGCGACGACCTCCTCGCGGGTTGTGCCGCGGCACCACATGAGGTTGTGGGTGCGCGCCAACGCCACCGCGAGCGTGCGACTCTCCCTGGTGGCCTCCCCGTCGGCCCTGCGCAGCACGTCCTCGGCCTCCTGCGGTCGGCCCGCCTCGGAAAGCGTGCGGCCGAGCAGAAGCAGGGCCGGGAAGGTGAGTTCGTCCTCGGGAATTGCCCGGAGGAAGACGAGCGCGCGGGCATGGTCGTCGCCGTGCGCGGCGAGCCGGGCGGCTTGGAGGAGGAGGGCCGGATCGGCGCTGCCGGTGCCGGCGAGCCGGTAGGAGGCCAGGCGCATGGCGTCCTCCCGGCGGCGCGAGCCGGTCCGTTCCAGCCTGTCCGCCTGCTCGCGCAGGATCTCCTGCCGCCGCCCCTCGGTGATACCCGGGGGCAGCACCTCCGCGTAGAGAGGGTGCGCCAGGCGGGCGTACGTACGCCGCCCCTCCCGCACGACGGTGACGAGCCCGGCTCGCTCCAGCTCGTCCAGGATCTCGGTGCAGGGCTCATGTTCGAGGTCGGCCACCGACACCGGACCGCACAGCGCGAGGACGTCGAGGAGACGACGGCCGCACGGCGCCACCGTCGCGAGCCGGTGGCGGATCACGTCCGTGAGGCGACGGGTGACCGGAAGGGGCTCGGTGGCGGCCAGTTGCCAGACCTCCCCGTCGTTCGTCAGCCTGCCCTCGGCCAGCGCGCCACGCACCAGTTCGCCTAGATAGAGCGGATTGCCGCCGCTCGCGGCGTGTAATCGGTCGACGGTCTCGCGGTGGACGTGGCCGGCCAGGGCGTGCTGGAGGAGCTCGTTCACCTCCCGCCACGTCAGCGGCGCGAGGTCGGCGTGGTGGACGGCGTCGCCTCGCCCGAGCGTCACGACGCTCTCCAGGGAAGAGGCGTCCGAGCGCACCGTGCCCACCAGGAAGACGGCGTCGGTCTCCATGAGCTGGCGCAACAGCATGACCGAGGCGGAGTCGAGCAGGTGCAGGTCGTCGATGAGCAGAACGAGGCGGGCCGTCGCGGTGTATGCCCGCGACATGAGCCGGACCGCCGTCGCGAAACCCGCGATGGGATCCGACAGGTCCACGCCGTCCGGCAGGAGATGCGCTATCGCTCCGAGAGGGATCTCCGCCGCCGCGCCGGTCGCGGCGGCGCGGCCCACGGCATGCCCCCGCAGAGCTGCGACGGCCAGACACTCCTCCGCCAGCCGGGTCATGCCGACGCCGGGTTCACCGAAGATGAGGAAACCCTTGTAGCCGGTTTCATGGAGGACGGCCTTGAACGCCTTCAGCTCCGCGTCCCGGCCCACCAGGGACCAGCGCCTCGCCACCACCTCAACCGTCGCCACTGCGGCCTCTCCTTCCACCGGGCAATGTCCACCGAACAATCGGGCATGTCGTACTGGGGGCCGGCCGGAGACGCCTCCGGTTGTCCCCGGAAGCCGGGGGCCGGGAAGGAGCAGGTGCGAAAAACCGCACATCGGTAGACGTGCGGTTTCGCCGACGGCATTCCACAACGCTGTGTGCCGACCGACTGATCGTCAAGGTGATCTGTGGCGGAGGCCGACCTGCGCGCCATTCTGCGAGCGTCTCCAAAAGATGTCAATTGCATTAAGCCGCGGCCGGAATAACCCTGTCCGTGATCTTATATGGATTTTTGTTCTACAAGGTGCCGTCTTACGCGTGGACCGAATGGTCAGCGCCGGAGATCTCCCCGCCGGAGAAAAACTCCATTGCCCGGTGAACGCGGCGAAGAGGTCCCGCGCGTGACGTCTCACATCGTCGTCCGCGCGGCGGTCGCGCCCGGGGCGCCGATCGGTCCCCGTCGGCGGGTCGACAGTCCGCGAGCCCTGACCGGACGGCGTTGCCGCTAGAGGACCCCGACCTGCTGCCAGGCGGCGCGCATCTTCCGCTGCTCGCCCTCCCCGCGCCTCTTCCTGCCGGGAAGGTCGAAGTCGCCGCCGTTCTCGACGTCGTAGACCGTACGCACCATGCCGGGGCGGGCTCGACGTCGGAGAGGGTGAGATTGAGCTGACGCAGCGCGCCACCGAACGAGGCGCGCTGCGCTCGGGCGCTCTCCGAGGTGGCGAGGGTCTTCAGCGCGGCCTCCCGCTCGGCGGGGGTTCCGTGTTCGGCGACCGCTTCAAGCAGGTCGGGAGGTGCGATGCAGCACGGGGCATGCTGTCGAATGTCGTCATACGTTAAGGATCGTCACCGCCTGCTCAAACTGTATGAGTATTGCCATACTTGATGCCTTCGGAGGTGGGCTGGGGTGTGCCTACGGGAGCGGTCGTGAGAGGGTTCTTCTGCTCGACGATCACGGGGTCGTGACCGCGCCCGGGGAAGAGGGCGAGACGGAGGCGGCGGTGCTGGGAAACGTGGAAGAGAACGAGGGGACGGTGCGGGCGCTCACGGTGGCGACGCGCGGCGGGCGGCCCGCTTCGGCCACCGGCTCACCGATGGCGGGGTCGCCGGTGACGGGCCTCGCGCCGGGAGACACCGGCTCGCGAAGCACGCGACTCGCGCCGGGAGACACCACTTCTCGGAGGACGGGCCGCGCATGACGTCACTGCTGGCCATCAGCGACCTGCACATCGGCTACCAGGAGAACCGCAGCATCGTCGAGAAGCTGCGGCCCACCTCCCCCTCCGACTGGCTGCTGGTCGCCGGGGACGTCTCAGAGAAGGTCTCCGACGTCGAATGGACCCTGGGGCTGCTCGCCGAACGGTTCGAGAAGGTGGTGTGGGCGCCCGGCAACCACGAGCTGTGGACCCATCCCAGCGACCCCGTCCAGCTGCGCGGCGAGGAGCGCTACCGGCACCTGGTCGAGGTGTGCCGGAACCTGGGGGTGGCGACGCCCGAGGACCCCTACCTCACCTGGACCGGCCCCGGCGGCCCGGTCACCGTCGCCCCGCTGTTCGTGCTGTACGACTACACCTTCCGCATGCCCGGCGTGGCCACGAAGGAGGCGGCGCTCGCCCGCGCGTACGACAAGGGGGTGGTGTGCACCGACGAGATGCTGCTGCACCCCGACCCGTACCCCACCAGGGACGCCTGGTGCGACGCCAGGATCGCCGAGACCGAACGGCGCCTGGAGGCCAGGCCGCCCGGGGTGCCCACGGTGCTGGTCAACCACTACCCGCTGGTGCGCGAACCCACCCTGATTTTGTACCACCCGGAGTTCGCGATCTGGTGCGGCACCGAGCGCACCGCCGACTGGCACCTGCGCTTCGACGCCGCCGCGGTCGTCTACGGCCACCTGCACATCCCCAGGACCACCTGGCACGACGGTATCCGCTTCGAGGAGGTCTCCTTGGGCTATCCCCGCGAGTGGCGTCCCAGGTCCACCGCACCCGGTCAGCTGCGGCGCATCCTGCCCAGCCCCAAGGCCGCCTCGTGATCGAGAAGATCCTGCCGCCGTGGGTGGCGAGTTCGGAGCGCTTCGAGGACCCGCCGGACGTCGTGCTGTTCCCCGAGGAGGAGGAGGCCGTCGCCCGCGCGGTGGAGAAGCGGCGGCGCGAGTTCGGCACCGCGCGCCACTGCGCGCGTCAGGCCCTGGCCGAGCTCGGACTGCCGCCCGCGCCGATCCTGCCCGGTGAGCGCGGCGCCCCCGTGTGGCCGGACGGGGTGGTGGGCGCCATCACCCACTGCGCCGGATACCGCGCGGCGGCCGTCTCCCGCGACGCGCTCACCATCGGCATCGACGCCGAGCCCCACGAGCCGCTCCCCGACGGCATCCTGCCCGCGGTCTCCCTGCCCGAGGAGCGGGCCGCGCTCGCGCGGCTCGACGACGACGTGCACTGGGGCCGGCTGCTGTTCAGCGCCAAGGAGAGCGTCTACAAGGCGTGGTTCCCGCTGGCCAGGCGTTGGCTCGGCTTCGAGGAGGCCCACCTCGTCTTCTCCCCCTCCGGTACGTTCACCGCCCGCCTCCTCGTCCCCGGCCCTGTCGTGGATGGCCGGGAGCTGACCGGTTTCACCGGCCGCTGGCTGGTCTCCGACGGCCTGGTCGTGACCTCCATCGCCGTACCGGGAAAGTCCGTACCGGGAAAGTCCGTACCGGGATAGTCCGCGGCGTCCCCTGCGGGAGGTCAGGACTCCCGTTGACATCCGCTCCGCCCCGAAGGGCGGAGGTTCCCGCCTGCTACACGTGCGGCTTCCGGCCGTCGGGGGGGGGGGCCGGGGGGCGGCGGGGGGGAGGGCGGCGGGC
>NZ_JBEYID010000021.1:11673-147291 GCF_040635605.1 Streptosporangium sp. NPDC006930
GTACGAATCAGCCGTGGCGGGGTCCAGGTGTCCGGGTTGACGAGGAAGACGTAGTCGGCGCCGTCGGCGAGCGCCGCCGAAAGGCGGCGGGCCGACGTGTGCCCGTTCAGTGAAAGAGGGTCAGGTCGTCGTGCAGGTGAGGGCGGGGATGTTCCTGCTGGAGCCGGAGACGACGAGTCCGAAGGTGGTGGAGGCGCCGGCGCCCAGCGAGCCGTTGTAGGCGGCGTTGCGGGCGGTGACCGCGACCCCGCTGCTGGTCACGGTCGCGTTCCACGCCGACTGGATGCTCTCTCCACCCGCGAGGTTCCATTTCACCGTCCAGCCGGTGATCGCGCTGGAGCCTGCGGTCACGTTCACGTCGATCTGGTAGCCGTTGGACCAGTCGGAGGCGATGCGGTAGGTGGCCGAGCAGCCGCCGCCCGGACCCGGGGTCGGGGTGGGCGTGGGAGTCGGGGTCGGCGTGGGGGTCGGGGTGGGGGTCGGAGTGGGCGTGGGGGTCGGGTCGGGGTTCGTGCCACCGGTGAAGTTGACGTCGCTGCAGAAGTAGTACGACTGGTCGAGGTGGCTCGCCTGCCAGACGGTGTAGACGATGTGGTGGCCGGTACGGCCGGGCGCGTTCACCGGGATGGCCGTGGTGGTGCCCGTCGGCCTCTTGCCCAGCTCGTTGACGAGTTCCAGGTCACTCCACTTCAGCGCCTGGGTCTTGGGGTTGAAGCCCTGTTTGGTGACGTAGACGCGGATGTAGTCCGCGCCGTGCGAGGCCTGGTCCAGCAGGTTCATCGTGAACGAGGAGGGACGGTCCACGGTCTTCCACGCGCCCACCGTGTCCATGGTCCGGTAACGGCCGTTCTCGGTCCGGCCGCCGCTGCACAGCTGCCCGTCCGGGATCGCGCCCTGGTGGTTGCCGCCGACGTTCTCGCGGAACAGCCCGTTCCAGTTCCACATCGCGTTGGGGTTGTCCTGCCAGGCCTGCCAGCACATCGGGTCCTGCTGGGCCATGGCCGGGTTCTGGAAGTCACCTGCCCAGCGCTCCCAGCAGCCGTAGTTGCGCGAGGGCGGATCGCTGATCGAGCCGTGCGCCGAGGCGGGGGCCGCCATCACGGTGGTGAACATGAGCGCGGTCGCGATCGCGACGGCGGCCGCGACGACCATCCGCCATACCGAGACTCGGTGGACGGTGACGCCGTCGGACACGTGCACTTGGTCGCGCAGAAGTCGGAGCGTACGTGACCTCATCGTGTGAAGGTCTCCTTTTGAAGGCCGGGATTTCGAATGCCGGGATGACGAGTCCTGGCGCGCCGAGTGAGGGCGGAGTCCTCACGCCAGAAGGTCACCACCGTCGCCCACTCCCCGGCCCCGGAGCAACCGTGGCGCATGCTTCCCGGAAGGCGACCGGCCTGGAACTGGCCATACGCTACAAAACGGATGAAAGGTTCATTTCCGATGATTTTCCCGGAGGCGGCTCCGGCATCCGTTCCCAACACCCACCCGGAGGCGGCGCTCTCACTCCGTCCCGCCGAAAGTGATCGGCAACCGCGACGGACAACAACCACGCTGAGCGTGGACACCGTCATGACTTACCCGAAGGCACCAGCCGGGGCACGGCTGTCAACGTAGCCGGCGATGTCGCCGTGAAGCGGCAGCGCTGTCGGGGCTGCGGCCGGAGGGATCCATACCGAGGCCGGCTCGGCGGTCACATCCGCCGCCCCCTGGGACGGATCTTGATCTCGCGCATGTCGGTCACCGCGAGCTGCAAGATCTCATGCGAATGCCCGTGCGCCTCCAGCGCGACCATCGCGCCGAGCGCCGCCTCGTCCTGGCCGTCGTCCGGGCCTGCCGGAACCTGGCAGCGGAAGGTGAAGGCCGTCACGCTTTGATCGTGGGTGAACGTCCCGGCCTCGGTGTAAGCGAGGTCGCTCGCGGCCAGGACGGCCGCCCGCCCCGCGTCGTCGAGCCCGGTGAACTTTCCTCTGATCGTCACTCTGAACAACTGCTCATCCCTCTCGTACGGCATAGCCGAGCAGGCGCTCCCCCATGAGGCCCTCCGCGGCGTCGATCAGCTCCAGCACGTCCGCGGCGATGGCGTCCGGCCGCTCACCGGCCGCGGTCCGCCTGCCGATCTCCGACAGGACCATGCTGTGCAGGCTCCCAAGCTGCCAGGCGACAGCCCCCGGCACCGGGTCACCGGGCGCGGCTCCGGTCTCCTGGACCAACCGGGCGGTCAGCTCGGCGGTCATCTGGTGGGCAAGCCACTCAAGCCGGGCGGTCAGCGTGGGCGCGGCTCGCATCATCTCCAGCACGCGGCCGAACCCCTCGCTCAGCCCGACCTTGCGCTCGTGCCCGCTCACCTCCTGCCGCAGCCGCGACAGGACCGCATCGGCCGCCGACTGGCCGGGGTCACGCCCGCGTACCATGTCGGCCAGTCGCTGCGGGGATGCCTCCTCCGGGGGCAGGACGAGGTCTTCTTTGGTGTGGAAGTAGTTGTAAACGGTGTTGACCGACACCTCGGCAGCCGCAGCGATCTCGGCGATCGTGACGTTGTCGAAGCCACGCGCGACGAACAGGCCGAGGGCCACATCGGAGACACGTTGCCGGGTCTGTCGCTTCTTGCGCTCGCGCAGGCCCTCAGACATGTGTGGAGCCTACTCAAAATTTGGAGTCGATTGCAATTTTGCGTCTTCCGCACCATCTTGGCGCCCTGGCCATCAAACCGTGCCTCACGCACCTCGGCGTGGCTCGCGCCCGGGATCGAGCGCGAGCGGTCGGACACCGTCAAACAAACCGTCTAACGAGCCGGCAACCGGCCGCCAAGACCCCCGGCGGCCCCTCAAAGGGAGCCGCCTGTGATGCCGATGACCCCGGATGCCCGCTCCGGGAAACTCGCTCACCGACCTGGGAGTCCTCACTCACCTCACCCGGCTCCGGCCTGACCGCAGACGCGCGGACTCGCCGGAACGGAACGAGATCTAGCTGAACGACGCCGACTGCAGGGTGCAGTCGGTGATCCACGGGCCAGGGTTGACCGGTGCCGTGGAGCACCTCCAACTCGCGGTGATGCTGGTTGTCCCGGCGGGAATGGTGGTGTAAGTGACCGTTCCGGTGAAGTCGCCGTACGGGGAGTGGCCGCTGCTGCACAGGGCCTGGATCCCCACGGATGTGCTCCCGGCGGGCAGGGTCTGGGCGAACTGGAACGCGTACGTGCCGGGGACGCTGACCAGGCCGGGGGTTATCGAGGACGATCCGGCACGAATCATCACGTTCGAGGGATACCAGGTGCTGACATTTCCATAGTGGTTGGAATTGGAGCACTCCACCCTGCCGTACAGTACGGCGCTGGTCGCGGCGGCGGGTTGCGCCAGGCCCACGACGCCCAACGCCCCGGTGACGAGCAGTGCGGATCCGACCGCCAGTCCTCGACGAAGCAGTTTCGCGGCGAACATCTCCGTTCCTCCTTAATACTTCTGACATCGGCCACCGCGAATTCAGCATTCTCGCCCGGCACGGTCAACAGTCGAGCGATTTCAACAGAGCCACAACCGTCACGGCGAGGGGATCCCGAAGTCCGAATCCACCGCCGGTCAATTCGTCGTCTTCCAGGGAAACGACCGCACGGGAGAACGTGCGACCAGCGACGTTGATGAAAATTCCACGGACACCGGCCCTGAAGGCGTGTACCTGATGTTTCGGTCCGCCGATCGCGAGCCGCGCCCGGCCCCCTTGAAAGATTCAAGGGGGCCGGGAGACCGCATCGGCTCAGGCGAGGATCTGGACGTACCCGTCGGTTCCGTGCACGCGGATCCGCTGCCCGTCCCGGATCAGCCGGGTGGCCTGCTCCACGCCCACGACGGCCGGCAGGCCGTACTCCCGCGCGATCACCGCCCCGTGCGTCATCAGACCGCCCACCTCCGTCACCAGCCCGGCGATGGTGACGAACAGGGGTGTCCAGCCGGGGTCGGTGTAGGCGGTGACCAGGATGTCGCCCGCCTTCAGGTCGGCCCGCGCCATGTCCGTGACGACCCGGGCACGGCCTTCGACGGTCCCGGCCGAGACAGGGAGGCCGACCAGCGCGCCGGGCGGGGCGTCCTCCCTCCGATACCGGCCGGTGATGACCTCGCCGTCCGAGGTGAGGACCCGGGGCGGCGTGAGCGCCTCGTACGACCGGAACGCCTCCCGCCTTTGCAGGATGAGTTCGGCGTCCACGTCGTCGGTACGCACAACCTCTCGCAACTCCGGGAAACGAAGGAAGAAGATGTCCTCTTTCTCGCGCAGGACGCCGGAGCGGACGAGACGATCAGCCTCCCGCAGCAACGCCTGCTTGTAGACGAAGTAGCGGCTGACCTTGCCGTACTTGGGATACTCCCGGTATCCGGCGAAGGTGCGGACGCGGTCGATCATCCGCTTTGTCTCCTCGGCCTTCTGCTCCCCGTCGGGCAGGGCCCGCAGTCGCGTCAGAAGCTCCTCCTCTTTCCTTCGTGACTGCAGGAGTCCCTGTTCGAAGTGTCGTTTGCCGGCGCCCGGCTCGAAGTTCTTGATGTTGCCGAGGATGGTGGGCACGAGCGTGGCGGGTTGCTCGCTCCAGCGCGTCCTGGTGATGTCGATCTCGCCCGTGCAGCGCATGCCGTACTCGTCCAGGTAGCCACGGATGGCGTCACGCGCCTCCTGCCCGCCGGCGAGCTCGGCCAGCTCGTTCAGGAAGCCGTCGCCTTCCCGGCCTTCGTCCACGACGCGGTGCAGGAACGTCACGACGTCGGCGTGCGGCCGGATCGTGTCCGCGACGTCGAGGAGCGCCAGCCCCATCTCGGAGGTGACGTTGTGGGGGACGGACTGCGTGAGCGCGTCGGCCGCGTTCTTCTCCCCCAGCCACGCCTCAAGGTGGTCGTTGAGCCACCAGGCCGCCTCCATCCCCGCCATGATCACCTGAAGGCTCCGCGGATCGAACAGGATGCGCTTCAGCTCCGCGATGTCGGCCTGGATGAAGTCGAGCAGCGCCGTCCCGGACAGTGTCCGGATCTCGCTCCGCAGGGTGGCGACGGACTCCTGACTGTGCCGGATCAGCTCGGTGACGACGGCCGGATCGGTCTCGATCGGCGCGGGTGGGGCACCGGCCGGGGCGGCGACAGACTCCTCGCCGGGAACCGAGCGGATGAAGTCGCCGCGGTCGAGGACGGTCTGCAGCGCGTCCCTGATCAGCGGGTCGGACTTGCCCAGGGTTCCCAGGATGCTCGCGCGCCCCGCGGGCGTCGCCAGGGCGGGAGCCACGTCGACGAACAACCGTCCGCCCGCCTCGGGCATCGGCCGCGGGGTCGTCAGCTGCCACACCGAGAGTCCCAGCGGCTTCATCGCGTCGGTCATCATCTGCTGGTGGCCGACGGAGACGTAGAGGTGGTTGTCCTGGTCGTCGGTTTCCGGGACGGGGAACAGGGTGGTGATCGCCCGGCTCTGCACGATGTGGAAGTCATCTCCGACCAGGCACCATTCGATGTCCTGGGGCCTGCCGAAGTGCGCTTCGATGCGCCGGCCCAGCCGCACCAGACGCACGACCTGTGCGTCCGTCAGAGCCGGCTGTGTCTGGCGCCCCGGCTCGACGGGTGCCTCCTGGGTGCCGCCTGCCTGCGACGCCTGGACGAACCGCGATTTGGTCGCGATCGCCGTGGTGACGGTCTGGTCGTCGCGCACCGTGTATACGTCCCCGGCGACCAGGCCGGAGACCAGCGCCTCGCCGAGCCCCCAGCCGGCCTCCACGGTGGCGATCTTCCGGTTCGAGGTCACGGGATCG
The DNA here is from genome assembly GCF_040635605.1 of Streptosporangium sp. NPDC006930. NCBI lineage: Bacteria > Bacillati > Actinomycetota > Actinomycetes > Streptosporangiales > Streptosporangiaceae > Streptosporangium > Streptosporangium sp. NPDC006930. The sequence goes on from NZ_JBEYID010000021.1 coordinate 17,450, forward strand.
GCGGTGAAGAGGATCCCGGCCGCGTCGGGGAACACCATCCGCTGTACGACCACGGCCATCCGCACCCTGCGGTCGTCGAAGCCGTTACGGCGCCGGTAGGTCACCGCCCGCTCGGTGAACAGCGAGGCCCAGCACTTTCGGATGTGCGCAAGGATCTCCGGTAGGCCCACGACGTTCAGGTACGAGTCCTGCTGACCGGCGAAGGACGCGGTCGGCAGGTCCTCGGCCGTTGCGCTGGAACGCACCGCGTAGGATTCCTGCTCCCCGAGCCGGGCGAGCGACTCACTGATCGCCGCCACGAGGTCGTCGGGGATCGTCACGCCTTCGACGACACGGCGGATCTCGGCGCTCAGGGTGCGGATCGCCGCGTGGTCGTCCGGTTTCACCCGCGACAACAGGTCGAGTTGGGCGTCGATCGACGGCGCCTCGGCCACGATCCGCTGGAAGGCCTCCGTCGTGACGCAGAAGCCGTCCGGCACGCGAATGTCATTGATTCGCAAGAGCTCGCCCAGGTGTGCCCCCTTTCCTCCGACGTCCGCGATATCCGTCGAGTCGATCTCCTCGAAACCCCGTACGTAACCCAATTCCGTTGCCCCCATCGTTCGTCGGGTCGGTTCGCAACGGGCAGTATGAAGTACTTTTTGATGTCTCATGAGGCGCGCGAATCTGGTACAAAATGAAAGGGGCAGGGAGCGGCGCACCCTCAGATCTCGGAACGGGAAAAGCCCGGCCCCTCGCGACGCGAGGAGACCGGGCCGTACGGATCTCACTACCTGAGCGCGAGCCACCGATCCGCCGCCACCACCGCGATCCACGCCATCCCGGTGAGCGCGCCGATCGCCAGGGTCAGCGATCCGGCCGTCCCACCCGTCATCGCCCACCCGTCACCGAGGGCGAAGACCAGACCGCTGAGCCGCGAGGCGGCGGCGAAGCCGGGACGGCCCGCCCGGGAGAAGTGGCGGCCCAGCACGAAGCAGGCCGCGATGTACGCGGTGAACGCGATGGACCCGGCGACCATGTGCATGAGGCCGCTCCCGCTCAACGTGCCCGTCTGGCCCAGCGGGGTGCCCGCGGGGAAGCCGTCGCCCGGGTCCATGACGAACACCCCGGCCGCGGCCATCGCGACCCCCGCGACCAGGACCAGCCGGGGCGCCCAGGTGCCACCGGGCGTACCCCGCAGCGCGCGGCCCAGGCCGATCGCGCCGGCCACCGTCAGAGCCCCGCTGACCAGGAAGTTGGTGATCTGCAACCAGCCCAGGTCGCCGGTACTCAGCATGCTCAGAGGGTGGCGCGTCAGATCGAAGCCCTCGCGGGTGAACACCTGGGCCAGCGACACGACCGCGAAGAGCGGCGCGGCGGCGATGGCGCAGGCGAGCAGCACACGCGTCGCCGGGGTGGTGGAACCGGTGGCGGTGGGGCCGGGCTGCAAGGCGGTCATGACGGTTTCCTCTCTGCTGCGACGGGGATCCGTCGCCGTACTCGTTCCGCCGGTCTCACCCGGCCTCGCTGACGCGTCGAACGAGGAGGACGGGATTCGACGCCGTCACGCCGTCACGTTCCCGAACTGCGCCGATGCCGATCCGACCGCATTCCCTGTCACATCGGACCGCGCCCCTGGTCGAGGTTGAGCGGGCAAGGCGGTCGGTGAGCGTTCCGTAGAGGGTCAGGGCGAGGCTGCTCAACGCGATGAACGCGCCGATCACGCTCGCCGACTGGTCGGCCTCCTCCAGCTTGTCCTGGGTGAACAGGTAGAGGCCCATCGCACTCACCGTGACGATGAACACGATGATGCCCGCCCATTTCAGAACGCGTCCCGACATGACCTCATCATTCCGTGACCGCAAGATCACATGAAGCGATACGAAGCGCGCGGGCACGGTGTGATCGGAATCGTTAAGCTGCCGCCACTCACCGTGGAACGGGTTGAGACGGCGGTCGCCACCGACATCTCCCGCACACGCCGCCCTGCCCGGGCTCGCCCCCCTGGTCCATGGCCGACCACGCGCTGACCGCGACCGCCGCGACCTTTACCTGTACGCGGCGGGATCCGGCAAGGACTCGGTCTACCGCCTGCGCCGTCTCTGGGCAACGGGGACCTCACATGCGCGGGGTGCGTCGGAGAGGGTCTGCCTGCCATCTGCAGGGAGATCGGGCCGACAGGCATGATGAACCACGCCGGCCCGCTCCTCGCCCCCGACTCACGCGTGCTCTACAGCCTGGGCGTGCACTGGCACGGAGCCTTGACCCAGTTCACGCACCAGACCTCGCAGGCACGGCGTAGCCCCGCCTCAGTCGGCGCTGGATCTCGGGTCGGCTCCGGCCTCGTTCTTCCCGGGTCCGGCCCGCCCGTTCACCCGGTGCCGCGAGTGACGGGCGTTCCTCGCGGTGGATTCCGCGGCAGGGTGAGGGTCAGCACGGCTCCGCCTCGGGGGGCGTTGGTCGCGGTGAGGGTACCGCCGTGCAGGCGCGCGTTCTCGGTGGCGATGGCCAGGCCCAGGCCGCTGCCGTCGGTACGGGTACGGGCGGCGTCACCTTTGGTGAAGCGATCGAAGACGTGGGGCAGCAGGTCGGCGGGGATGCCGGGCCCGTCGTCGGAGACGGTGACGGCGATCCGGTCGGTGTCGGCCCTGACCTGGACGAGGACCGATACCGCCGTACCGCCGTGCCGCAGCGCGTTGCCGACGAGGTTGGCCAGGATGACATCGACGCGGCGCGGGTCGAGCCGGGCGCGCAGCCCAGGGGGGACATCGGTGCGGACCCGGTCGCGCCAGTGCCGCAGCGCCAGCGTCTTGCCGACGAGCTCGCCCACGTCGACCTCGTCAAGGTTCGGTACGACGACGCCGGCGTCGAAGCGGGACACCTCGATCAGGTCCTCCACCAGGCGGCTGAGCTTGCGTGTCTCGTCGGAGACGAGTTGCAGCGCCTCGGCGGTGAGCGGCGCGAGGCGGCCGGAGGCGGCGTCGACGTCGAGGACCTCGGTCACGGCGGACATGGCCGCCAGCGGGGTGCGCAACTCGTGGGAGACGTCGGCGGCGAACCGGCGTGCCCGCGCCTCCATGTCGTGCAGCGCGGCCGCGTCGGACTGGAGTGTGGCCGCCATGGTGTTGAAGGTACGGCCGAGGTCGGCGAGTTCGTCGTTGCCGGTGACGCGTACTCGAGTGTCGAGACCGCCGCCCGCCATCCGCTCGGCGGCCGCCCGCAGCCGCCGTACCGGTCGCAGCAGTCTGCGCGCGGCCAGCAGCGCGGGGACGATGGAGACCAGGGCGACGGGCAGGGCTCCGGCGCGGGCGGCGGCCGCCAGGGTGTCCACATCCTGCTGCTGGGAAGCCAGGGAGAAGGAGGCGTAGACGACGAGGGGCGGGGGGTCGTGCGGACGGGCGGCGGCGGTGACCGGAAGGGCCACGGCCAGCCAGGGCACCTGGCCGCGATGAAAGCGCTGGGCCAGGGCGGTGGTCGCGGTGGCCGCTCGAGCGCGCAACCGCGCGGGCAGTGGCGGCTGCGCTCCGGTGGCGATGAGCGGGCCGCCGCGATAGGACAGGGCGGTGCGCCAGCCGCGGATACCCGCGGTGCGGTCCAGTTGCAGCGCCAGCGTACGCAGCTCCGTCTCGCCGGGGTCGGCAGGCAGGTCGGGCGTCCGGGAGGCGAGGTGGACGCGCAGCTCCTGCAGGGCGTCGGCCTGGGCGCGCTCCACGATCGCGGCGCGGCCCTGACGGAAGGTGAAGACGGCGACGCTCAGCGCGCTGAGCACGGAGACCAGCAGGAACGCCAGGACCAGCTGAGCTCGCAGGCCGCGAACGAAGGACAGGTGGATCACAACGGCCCGAAGCGGTAGCCGAAGCCGCGTACGGTCTGGATGTAGCGGGGGTTGCGGGGGTCGTCCTCGATTTTGGCCCGCAGCCGCATCACACACGCGTCGACCAGCCGGTAGTCGCCGTAGAAGGTGTGCTCCCACACCTGTTCCAGGAGCTGCTGGCGACTGAAGGTCTGTTCGGGCGCGGCCGACAGGAACAGCAGCAGCCTCAGCTCCGTCGGCGCCAGCGCGAGTTGCGTACCGTGCTTGAGCGCGCGCAGGGCGACCCGGTCGACGAGCAGGTCGCCGTGAGTGGTGCGCGCCCGGTCGGAGGAGGCGGGCGGCGCGGTACGGCGCAGCACCGCGCGCATGCGCGCCTCGATGACCTCGCTGCTGGCAGGCTTGATCACGTAGTCGTCGGCGCCGGCCTCCAGACCGACCACGATGTCCACGTCATCGTCGCGCGCGGACAGGATCACGATGGGCACCTGGCTGAAGGCGCGGATGCGGCGGCAGGTCTCCAGGCCGCTCATACCGGGCAGCATCAGGTCGAGCAGCACGACCTCGGGAGCGCTCGCGACGAGCTCGGCCAGCCCGTCTTCACCGGTCGCGACCAGCACGGTTTCGTGGCCCCTGTGGCGCAGGCCGACACTCACGCCCCGGCGCACGGCCGGATCGTCTTCTATCACGAGCACACGGGTCATGGGGAGGCTCCTTGGTCGGCGGGGACGGCCGATCCGTTCTCGGCGCATCTGACCGGCCAGGGCCGGTCCATGGCGGGCTCGACCACCTCGACGACGGGATCGTCGCCGACGTCCGCGGCGGCGGCCGTGCACACGAGCTGGCTCACCGCCACCGGCCGCAGCTCGCGTACCTGCCAGGGCAGACGCAGTTTCACCCGGCCTCCGCTCGTCGTGGCCCGGACCGGCCGGGCTGAGGCGGGAAGCCGTGTGACCAGCCCTCGGGCCCGCTCCTCCGCCGTGGGACCGGCGAGCAACGCGTCCATCGCCCGTTGCAGCCGGTTTCCGGCCGGGGCCGGGCGCGAGACCGGCCAGGTGCCCTCCTGCGTGACGAAGTACACCCGCAGCAGCCGGTCGCTGTTCTCGGTCAGGCCGCCCTGGACCGGCTGACCGGCGGGCAGCACATCGGTGTCGGTGATCCCGCAGCCCGCCAGCGCCGCCGCCACGACCAGAACGGCCGCCACGCGGCGCAGCACCCCCGGCATGTGTCGTTCCTCCTCTTCCACGCGCTGTCACTCAGCGGCGTGACGTGGCTGGAGCCCGCCGAGCCTGCTCACATCGACCGTCCCCGCACCGGGCAGCGGCCGCGGTATCACCGCCCACACTCCCGCCGCCATCACTCCCGCGACGGCCAGCGCCACCCATCCACGGCCTCCGGTGGCCCACCGGGTGCGCGACCGTACCGGGTCCTCGACGACGACCTTCGACACTACCGCAGCCAGCAGCGACAGCCCGATCGCGCCGACCGTCCAGCCCCAGCCGGCGAGCCCGGCCACCGGCCGTGGCAGCAGCAGATAGACCGGCCAGTGCCACAGGTACAGGCTGTAGGACAGTTCGCCCAGCCGGCGCGGTACACCGCTGCCCACCGCCCGGCCCACCAGACCGCCCCGCGCATGGCCCAGCAGCGCGATCAGCACGGCACCGGCCAGGGCGTGGGCGAACATCCCGCCCTGGAACAGGGCCGGGGCCTTTTCCCCGCCGGTCAACAACCATGAGGCGAGCAGCCCGCACAGCAGCACGACGCAGATCACCTCCACGGCGACGCGCGACAGGCCGGCCACCGCGTTCCGGACGGGCTCCGTGGCGGCAGCGGAGCCGAGAAGCAGGGAGAAGGCCCGGGTGTCGGTGCCCTCGTAGGCGCGGGTGGTGTCCACAGCCGCCCCCAGCTTGATCATGAGCAGGAGTGACCCGAGCGCACCGGCGACCGCGACGACCGCGACGCGTCGTTGCCCGCCGGGCCCCCTCCCGGCCGACGCCACCACCAGGGGCCAGACCAGGTAGAACTGCCACTCGACGCCGATGCTCCACAGGTGGGCGAACAGACGGGTGCCGGAGGCGTTCCAGTATCCGATCCGCTCGCCGATGAAATGCCAGTTCAGGCTCTGGGCGGCCACCCACGGCGCGTCCCGCAGGGCGGACCCCAGCACGCCCGGCCCGGCGAACGCCCAGGCCAGCAGCAACGTCGCCACGACCATGACGGCCAGCGCGGGCAGAAGTCTCCGGGCCCTGCGCCCCCAGAAGGCCACCAGGTCGATACGTCCGCGCCCGGCGAGCTCCTCAAGCAGCAGACCGGTGATCAGAAAGCCGGACAGCACGAAGAACAGGTCCACGCCCAGAAACCCGCCCCGCAAGTGCCCGGCGTGGAACAGCAGGACCCCGGCGACGGCGAGCCCACGCAGCCCGTCGAGCGCGCCGACATGCGCGCGGCGGGAGACCGAATCCATCAACCGCAGCCGAGTTTGACGAAGCGCTCGTCACCGGTCCACGGCCCGGTGGCCCAGACGCCGGGGGCGGGCGGAGTGAAGCCCGCCAGGTCGCCGAGCCGCCTGACGAACCAGGCGGCGAAGGCCGCCGACCCCTGTTGACAGGAGTGGATCCCGTCTGTGGCACGCTGTGCCCTGTCGGCGGCGTAGTCGTCCCCCCACAGCTCAGAGGCATCCAGGTAGCGAACGTCGGCGACCTTGGCGGCCATCGCGGGCGCGCTCTTGATCGCGTCCTCGTGGGGCTTGTAGAACCCGTCGATCTTGAACGGCGGAGCGGACACCAGGACGAGCCGCGCGCCGGCGTCCTTCGCCGTCCGGGAGAGCTCTTGGTAGGCCGCCAGCTGCTGGCGGGGCGTCCCCCAGTCGTAGCTGGTGATCTGGTACGCGATCACCGTCGGCCGGAAGGAGGCCAGCTCCTTCTTCAGCCTCTTCCAGGTGTCCTTGGCCGCCACGATTGTCACCGGATGATCACCGGCGACGACGGTGCCGCCGCCGTCGGAGGTGGCGTTCCTGAACCACACACCACCGGCCTTCAACGCGGCCTCCACGGCCGGGGCCTCCGCACCCGCGATGGAGTCGCCCATCCACAACACCCTGACGCCGTTCGCAGCCTGGTCGGCGTGCCGGGCCGTCGCGGTCGTCGCGGTCGTCGCGGCCGGTCCGTCGCCGGGGGCTGCGGTGAATGCGCCGCAGGCCACCAGCATGGCCCCGACCGCGACGGCGGCCGCCATCACTCCGGCGCGGCGGCGGCCGGTGGAGCCATGAGGGAACGGGAAGTCAGGAGAGGGGTTCGTCGGTCGCATGATCCGTAGGCAATCAGACGAATCCGGTGGTCAGCCGCGCTGTCATCGTTTCATCACACAATGAGGGATCAGCCATCACAGAGCTTCGCCTCCGCGACCTCGTCCCACACTGTGGCCGTGGCTACGACAGCGGAGGCGGATAGCGGTGGATCTCCGCTTTCCGGTTGCGCCGAAAAGGAGCCCACCACCGCCGAAGCCAGTGAGACCCTGAAGCTCCACATCACCGAGCTGATGAAGAGAAGTCAGGCGTTGGATGTCAAGATCACTGATCCCGGGGAGAGGGACATTCCCTGCGGTGAGGGCCGGACCAAACGGACCTTCGCCGCCACAGGTCAGGACACCGACCCCCCTCTGACGCGGATGGGCTCATGGTGGGACGCGCTCCGCTGTCGCTCCTTACGAGATCACCGAGGACCCAGGCAACGTCCCCATGAAGCTGGCCATCAAGCCGCCTCTTCTGTGGAATCGGGAGTGGGAGCCAGTCGCACGTCGCTGGACCGGGCCTCCTCGTCAGGGAAGACCCACTTCCGGAACGCCCAGAAACGGAAGACCATGGCGATCAATGTGCCAATGACCTGTGCGCTCACGAAGTCGGCGATCTCCTGGGTCACCAGGCTCACGTCCGGGGTCTCCAGCAGGAACACGTATCGGGAGATCCATAGCGGCACGGAGCTGAGCACCAGACCGATGCCACTGACCAGGAAGAACAGCGCAGCCTCGTGACGGCGCTCGCGACCGCCCCTGGTCCGGAACGACCATTCGCGGTTCAACACATAGGACACGATCGTCGCCACGAGCACCGCGATGACCTTCGCGGTCACCGGCTTCGGTTCCAGAATGGTCAGCTTCAGCCCATAGAACACCGTGTTGTCTACCAGGAACGCTGTTCCACCCACCACCGCGAACTTCAGCAGCTCACGGTGCTTCAGCGCAAGTGCGTGCAGCAGTCCCGGTAATCTTACGAGTACTGCGTTTGCTATTCGGAGCACCCCTGATCTTCTCACTAGTCGGACACCCTGGTGACAAGATTTACGGATATAGCTTATCCGGCTTCGCCATTATCGATCGCGCTCAACCCTTGGCGCTTAATCATGCTTTCTTAGCGAAACACGACACCTTCTGAGGCTCCTGGAAGCACACGCCAAGTGGTCCGCTCCGGAAGTCCTTCGGGGGTTGACTCCGGAGCCGGTGTTACTGAGGATGAAGTCTCGGCGTAACGGTGTGCTTGGGGCCGATTCGGGTGCGTTGTCCGCGTGGATGTAGACCTGAAGGTATGAGATACGCGGACAGAAGCGGGGGCTTGTCCGCCCGGGCTCGGTCGCAGCGTGAGGAGCTGCGGTTTCGGGCCGCGGACATGTTCGCCGGAGGAATGGGTGCGCCGCGGGTGGCCCAGCTGCTGGGCATCACCCGCAAATCGGCGTGTGAGTGGCGCCGGGCCTGGCTGGCAGGCGGCAAGGCCGCCCTGGTCTCCCAAGGACCCAGCAGCAGATGCCGGCTGAGCGATGAGCAGCTGGATCGGCTGGAGGCGGAACTGGGAGGTGGTGCGGCCGCCTACGGCTGGGCCGATCAGCGCTGGACCCTGGCCCGGATCAGGCTGCTGATCAAGGAGCTGTCCGGAATCTCTGGAGCACCTCACTTCCGCTCTTGGCTGCGACGCGGACATCACGTTGAAAGCCCATTGCCAGGCGATTCTTGGTCACTTGCTGAGCCATCAGCTGGCGGACCTGGGCGCACGCCTCAGCGGGGCCGGCCTCGTCGCGCCAGATCAGGCGCAGCAACTGGGCCATCTCCCTGGGAGTCGTGCGGATTGCATGTTCGGGTTGCATGGCACGGGAGGACCACAGCCGTTCCTGCAGATCCTGGGATTCATCGGCCGAGCGTGCTGTGGCCGTTGCGTGAGTCAGTTCTGCCCAGTCGGTAAATCTCGCGTCCTGGCCTATCGAGTCGAGCATGGCCTGCAGGGAGAAGGGAATCGCGGTTACCTTCAGCCCCAATTCGGTCAAGGTCGCTCGAACGCGGTCCAGGCCGACACGATCGATGAGGATGTCGGTGGCCGCGTTATCGCTCACGACCAGCATCATCCTGGTCAGGTCGCGTATGGAAGCGTCGACTTCGTCGGCGAAGGTAGAAAAGCCTGTCGGGCCTGCTGTTCGCGCGTTGGGCCTGATATGGACTCGGTCTTGTAGATCAAAATGGCCCGCGTCGGCCTGTCGGAAGACTTCCACGGCTATGGCGACCTTGAAGACCGAGGCAGCCACGACCAGGTCATCGCCGCCGACGTGCACTTCCGCGGCGCCGTCTATGTCCAGGACGCATAGCCATCCATCGCAACCGGCATCGGCAAAGAGCTGTTGAATCGACTTACCGACCACATGATCACCCTGGCAGAGTGTGATGGATTGCACCAGGCCGGCGTCAACCGTGGCGCGGTGCTGATCCCGGAGATCTCCAGCACCCGGCCCGTTCTCTACTCCTTCCGCGATGTGGTGGCGTTGTGGACCTGCGTCAAGCTGCGCAACGACGCCTCACTGCAGAAGATCAGACGGGCGCTCGACACGCTCCGCGACGACCTGAAAGAACACGACCACCTCTCCTCGTACACCCTGGTCGCCGACGGCGGCAGCATCTACCTGGCCGAGCCCGATCAGGCGGTCGACCTGGTACGGAAGAAGGCCAACGTGGTCATCCACGAGATGGTCGATGTCCTGCAGCCGTTCTACCGCGACGGCAGGCACATCCCGCCGCTGCTGCGGCCTCGCGCGCATGTGACGGTGGATCCGGCGGTCCGCGGCGGAGTGCCGGTGATCGAGGGCATCCGCGTCCCCTACGACGAGGTCGCGGCCTTGCTCCGGGATGGGCTCCCCCCGGAGCGGATCTCTGAGTACTACCCGAGCGTCACCTCCACGGCGGCCCTGGATGCCGCCGACTTCGCCGACTACGTTGACAGCTACGATCCCCCCAAGGAACCGCGTGAGGCTGCTGCTGGATGAGAACGTGTCCCGGCCGCTCCACCAGGCCATCAACGCCTTCGTCTTGGGGCATGAGATCGTCCACCTGCTGGATCTCGACCGCAGGTCAGGAACCCGGGACGAGAACCTCTACCCCCGAGCGGTGGCCGAGGGATTCCACGTCATCCTGACCAACGACGCCCGGCAGATGCAGCGCCCTCGGGAGGTCGAGGCGATCGCCGCCTCCGGGCTGCATCGGATCGAAGCCGGCGGCCAAGGGCGAGGTGTGGCGTGCCATGGCTCCTACCTGGGGTGCAGCGCTGCCAGGTGGCGTCGGCCGAGGGTGCTGGCCGTGGCGCCGACGCAGGCCGCGGCGAGCGCGATCAGGAAGGCGGCGAGCGGGCCGTAGCGGTCGGCGAGGGTGCCCGACAGCAGCGCGCCGACGGCGTAGCCGACGACGACGGAAGAGGTGAGCAGGGTCATGACCCACGAGATCCTCTCCGCCGGGACCGTCATCTCTCCCTGGGTGTAGGCGGTGACGAGGATCGGTGCGATGGTGACACCGGGCAGCACGATCAGCAGGCCCAGTGGCCAGAGACCGCCGATGTGCAGCCCGCCGACGATCGCGAGGGGCAGGGTGAGAACGGCCAGCAGGACGAAGCCCGTCTGGAGCCGGCGGGCCGGCGTGAAGGACGCGGGCAGCATCGGGACGAGCACGCCGGCGAGGGCGCTGCTCAGCCCGAGTATCGCGTAGATCAGCCCGGCCGCCCCGTCGGCGCCGGCGTCGACCGCGCGCCAGGTGATGCCTGCCTGCACCGCGCCGAAATAGCAGCCGAGGCCGGTCAGCCCGGCGGCGAGGAGGAACACGGGGCCGCGCAGTACCGGGGCCGAGGTGTCCCCGTCCCGGCGCTCGCCCCTGGCGACCGCGGCGGCCGTGGGATGCAGGGCGAACGCCACGCACATCGTGGCGGTGAGCCCGGCCGCCACGAGCACCGCCGCAGGGGGCGAGGTCGCCGCCGCGATGACGCCGACCAGCGCGGGCCCGAGGACGAACGCGAACTCGTCGCCCGTTCCCTCGAAGCTCATCGCCGCGGGAAAGCGGTTCATGGGCAGCCGTCCCTGGTGGGCCAGCGCGGTCCAGCGGGCCCGGGACAGCGGGCCGACCTGCGGCACCGAGAAGCCCGCGACCACCGACGCCACCAGCGCCGCCCACGTGGGCATGCCCCGCACGACGCACACCACCAGCAGGACGAGGGCCGCCGTGTGCAGCAGCGCCGCGGCCAGCCCGGCCGGCCGGTGCCCGTACCGGTCCGCTGTTCGCCCGACGAGCGGCCCGCCGGCCGCCTGCCCCACGGCGAAGGCGGAGGCCGTGGCGCCGCCGAGCGCGAGGGAGCCCGTGGCCCCGCTGACCAGCAGCAGCGAGCCCAACTGCCCCATGGTCGCGGGGATACGAGCGATCAGTGTGACCGCCAGGAACAGGGATCCGGTGGTGGCGGGCAGGGCCGTGTAGGCACGCAGCGCGTTCCAGCGGCTCATGGTGAGGTGTCCCGGCCGTCGTCCGGGGCCGTGGTACGCAGGTCCACCCCGTACTCCAGCAGTGCCGCTCGTGGGATCACCTCCAGCGCCCGGACGTTGGTCGCCGCGAGGTTCACCGGGCAGGCGCAGCCGGCCAGGTACGCCTCGTACCACTTCGACGCGATGACGCACCAGTGGTCGCCTGGCTTCAGTCCGGGGAAGGCGAGGTCGGGCCGGGGAGTCGCGATGTCGTTGTCGACCGTGGTCTGGAAAGCGATGAAGCGTTCGTCGACGATCGCGCAGACGGTGTGCCCCTTGGGGTTGTCGGGGCCGGTGTAGCAGTAGCCGTCGCGACGGTATCCGGTGATCGGGTCGAAGCCGCAGGGCTCAAGGAGTTCGCCGAAGAAGTTCAGTGCCGGCTCGGTCATCGTCCGCTCCTCGCGGTAGGGAGGTTCGCATCCGGGTCGTGACGCGGGGGTGGGGGGCAGCGGAAGACGCGCTCCTCGAACTCGGCCGCGACGCGGACCAGTCGCGCGTCCGTGCCGGGCCGTCCGACGAGGAGCATGCCGACCGGCAGTCCGTCCACGAATCCGCACGGGACACTGAGCGCCGGGTGCCCGGTGAGGTTGAACACGCAGTTGTTGTCGTGCATCTCGAAGGGGAGGTCGGTGCCGATCACCGCCTCGCGCGGGTCGGCCGGGAGCGGGTGGGGCGGCATCGGGACGCTCGGCAGGACGAGCAGGTCCACCTCGCGCAGCGCGCGATCGACCTGCTCGCGCAGCCGCACCCGCAGTTGCTGCGCGTACGCCATGACCTTGCCGTGGGTGGCGTCCCGTAGCAGCGTGGCGCCGACGAGCGCCAGCACCCCTCCGACCGGTATGTCCTCGGGACGGCGGGCGATCGCCTCGCCGAAGGTCTCCCCGAAGTTCGGGTGGTAGGGCCCGAAGTGGTTGTTGCCCTGGAGACGGGACTCGAAGACGGTGGTGAGGCCGCCCTCGATCGAGATGGGCAGATGGATGTCCCTGCCGTACCGGTGCAGCGGCACCGACACCTCCGACACGGTCAGCCCCAGCCGTTCCAGCGCCCGCGCGGACTCGCGGACCTGGTCGTCGAGACGCGGGTCGGAGCGGCCGGGCCAGCCGAATCCCTCGGTGAGGATTCCGGCGCGCAGCCCGGTGATCTCGCGGGCGTACTGGCCCGCGTACGACTCGTGCTCCCCGCCCGGGTGCGGCGCCGCGGTCGCCTCCAGGAAGGCGACCAGGCCGGCGGCGCTCCGGGTGAGCACGCCGATGTGGTCCAGCGTGCGCTCGGTCGGCATCGCACCGTCGTACTCGACGATCCCGTACGTCGGTTTGAGGCCGAAGACGCCGCACCAGGCGGCGGGGTTGCGGACCGAGCCGCCGTGGTCGGTGCCGATGCCGTAGTCGGCCTGCCCGGTCGCCACCAGGACCGCGGCGCCGCTGGAGGAGCCGCCGGCCGAGCGGCGCGGATCCCAGGGGTTGCCGACGGGGCCGTGCGCGCTGGTGAAGCTCGACCCGGAGTAGCACAGGTCCTCACAGACCGACGTGCCGACGATGACCCCTCCGGCGTCCCGCACCCGGCCGACGACCGCCGAGTCGGACCCGGGGACGAAGCCGGCCATGAGGCGGCTGCCCAGGGTCATCGGCACTCCGCGTACCGCGATCGACTCCTTGACGGTCACCGTTCGCCCGGCGAGCGGCCCGTCTCCCGGCTGCCCGGGGGCGTCGATCCGGTAGAGCCAGGCGCCGTACGGATCGTCCGGGCCACGCGGGACCCGGGTGACCGCGATGGGCGGGGGCTCGGGGGGACGCCCTTCGGTGGCCAGTTCCCGCACGCGGCCGTAGGTGTCGCGCATCCGGTCGATCGCGGGGCCGAGCCGGCCCACCAGGCCGGGGTCGAGGCCCCATCGGCCGGCGACGGCGGCGAGATCGGCGGGTGTGAAGGAGGGAATGCTCGTACCGCTCATGCGTGGCGCCCCGGTTCGCCCGCCGCGCCGACCCGTTCGGGAGCGGTCTCCTCCAACGCCCGGCTCGCCGCGGCGAACGGCTCCACCGGAATCGGGGTGATCCCGGCGCCGACCCGGCCGCGTCCCGGCTCCCGGTGCGCGAGGCCGTTGTTGATGACGGGCTCGATGCCGGTGGCGCGCACCCGGTGCACGTCGATGCCGAGCGGTGTTCCCCGGAAGTCCTCGGCGGGGATGAGGAAACGCCCGCTGGTGCCGGCGCACACGTCCCGCATGCTCCGGGTGATCTCCTGGGCCCTGGCCGTGTCGCCGCCGACGAAGGACATGATCGCCGGCGCCGCGGTCATCGCGAAGGCGCCGAAGCCGGCGGTCTCGGAGATCATCGAGTCGCCCATGGTCGGGGTGACGTCGTCGAGGGTCGCCCCCTCCAGCAGGACCGGGTCGCCGATCGGCGCGGGCACGGTGAACCAGCGGTCGCCGAGCCCGCTGACGCGGATGCCGAACTCCCGTCCGTTGCTCGCCATGGCCGTCACGATCGGGCTGCCGGAAATCCCGCCGGCGGCCAGCGTGACCGCCTTGGCGGCGGAGATCGCGAAGGGCAGTGCGAAGTGCCCGTTGCCGGCGATGAACGAGACCACCTTCGCGATGTCCTCGCGGTCGAAGGGGGTGTGCAGCAGGCCCGGGGTGAGCGTTACCAGCAGGGCCGCGCTGGTCGCGACCAGCCGGTTGTGGCAGTCGTCGCCGCGCCGCAGCCCTTCGGCCACCAGGGCGAGCAGGTCGAGGGGATCGGAGCGCTGGAGGGCCGCGTCGAGGGCCGGGGCGAGCACGTCGCCAAGCCACCGCAGCCGTGCCAGGGTCACCTCGTCGTACGACCCGTAGCGCATGGCCCCGCCGACGCCCTCGTTCAAAGGGGAGAACGTTCTGATGCCGCCCGTGGTCTCGGCTACCACGACGGGGGTGTTCGGCGTGATGATCCCGGCCATCGCCCCGACGGCGTTTGCGTCGTGACAGGGGCTGATGCTCACCTCGCCGCGGTGGATGATCGCCTCGGCCTCGGCGACCGACCCGGCCTCCCGTTCCAGCAGCAGGCCCGCGATGATCGCGCCCCGCATGGGCCCGGGTATGTCGGCGAGTTCGATCGGCGGCCCGGCGTGCAGGAATCGCCGCGGCCCGACCTGGTCGGTGGCGTCGCGTGCCTTGCAGACGTGACGTAGCCGGACGTCGGTGCCGTTCAGGGCGTCGAGGGTCGCCCGCGTGGGATCGGACCCCGTGGGATCGGACATGGTGCTGCTCCTGGTCGGTGGGAGGACGAAAAAGAGATCACGGCATCGCGAGGCGACATGCCGGGTGGGGACGCGACGGGGACTCGCGGTACGTGGCGAGGCTCAGGTGGCGCTCGCCGGAGCGCTGCGGAGGTCGCGGGGGCTTTCTAGGCCGGCGGAGCCTGGTGCTGCCGCTCGGCCAGGAGCGTCCGTACGATCTCGCGGTTCAGCCGGGCGTGTCTGCGCGCATGCTCGGCGGCGAGATCGGCCGAGCCCGAGGCGATCGCCTCGAACCACGCGGAATGCTCCTCGAACAGGTCGTGCGGGTCGCCGGTCTGCCGCAGCAGCCAGTGCAGGCGCCCCTGCAGGGGCTCCAGCACGGTCTGGAGCAGACTGTTGTGCGACAGTTTCAGGATCTCGTCGTGAAACGCCTCGTTGGCCTTGCCGAGCGCGACCCGGTCCCCGGCGTCGAGCGCCTTGCGGCCACGGGCGAGTATGCCCCGTACCCGCCGCAGCTCGGTCTTGGTGGCCCGGGTCGCGGCCTGCTGGCTGGCCAGGACCTCCAGCGTCTCGCGCACGTCGAACAGCTCCTCGACGTCCTGCGCCGAAAGCTCCACGACGACCGCGCCGCGGCGGGGAACCGTCCTGACGAACCCTTCGCTCTCCAGCGCCCGGATCGCCTCGCGCACCGGCAGCCGGGAGACCCCGAGCTGGGCCGCGATCTCGGTCTCGACGAGCCGCGTGCCGGCTGGGTACACGTCGTCGATGATGCGCTGGCGCAGCTCGTCGCGGACGCGGTCCCTGAGCGGCTTGTAGTCGGCGTCGATGTCGAACGAGCCCGACGCGTCCGCCTGCCTGCTCACAGGGCCGTCCTCCCGGTCTTCCGTCTCGGTCCCGAACCGCCGCCGACCGGTGCCGGCCGCTCGGTGCCCTGAAAAGGATAGCGCCGCCGGAAGTCGTCGGCCGCCGCGTCGAAGGTGGTGAACTCGACACCGGGCAGGTCGAGCCAGCTCTCGAAGAGCCGTTCCAGCATCAGCAGCACCTGGGGCCGCCCGGACACGTCGGGGTGCAGCGTCACGGGGAACACCCCGTAGTCGAACTCGCGGTAGACCCAGTCGAACTGGTCGCGCCACAGCTGTTCGACGTCGTGGGGGCTGACGAAGCCGTGGCTGTTGGGGGACTTCTTGACGAACATCATCGGCGGCAGGTCGTCGACGTACCAGTTGCCGCAGAACTCCACGAGGTCCACCTCGGTGCCGTGCTGGAGGGGCTTCATCCAGTCCTCGGCCCGGCGGTTGTAGTCGATCTTCGTCCATTCGTCGCCCACCCGGGCGTAGAAGGGGTGGAAGTCGTTGTAGTTCTGCGAGTGGCCGTAGGAGAAGCCGTACTCCTTGAGGAGCGCCGGGGTGTCGTGGCTCATCTCCCACCAGGGGGCGACGTAGCCGCGCGGCGGGCGTCCCCACAGGCGCCGGATCAGCTCGACGCAGCGGCCGAGCACGTCCCGTTCCTGCTCCGGGGACATGTCGATGGGGTTCTCGTGGGAGTAGCCGTGCGCCCCGATCTCGTGCCCCGCGTCGGCGACGGCCGCCATCTCGGTGGGGAAGGTCTCGATGGAGTGGCCCGGGATGAACCAGGTGGTCCGCAGGTCGTACCGTTCGAAGAGCTGGAGCAGCCGCGGGGTGCCGACCTCGCCGGCGAACACCCCGCGCTGGATGTCGTTCGGCGAGTCCTCACCGCCGTAGGAGCCGAGCCAGCCGGCGACGGCGTCGACGTCGACCCCGATAAGGATCTTGATTTCCTTGGCCATGGCGTTCCTCATCTCTGCCTGGAGGCTGCGGGCGGGCCGGCGAGCAGCCGGCCGTACCCGGTGATCGGTGTGGTGTCCCCGGCCAGTCCGAGGGTCTGCCACAGGGTCGCCGCGACACTGTCGACCACCAGGACGCCGGTCCGGCTCTCCCAGCCCGCGGCCAGGTGGGCGGCGCGCAGGTTGGTGCACACCACCGCGACGGCGTCGCAGTCCGCGGCGGCGAGTTCGCCGAAGGCCCCGTCCAGTTCCGCGTTCGTGGTCAGCGCGAAGTCGTAGTTGGTGGTACGGCCGAAGTGGCGGGCCGCGTGCACGGGGAAGCCGTGGTCCGCGTAGTGCGCGGCGATGGCGTCGCCGACGTCCCGCGTGTACGGCGTGAGCAGGCCCAGCCGCCGGACCTCGAAGGTCCGCAGCGCCTCCAGGACGGCCAGCGTCGAGGTCGTCGCGGGAGTGTCCGTGACCTGCTCCATGGCACGGCACAGGCGTTCGTCCCGGCCGGGACCGAGCCACGAGCCCGAGGTGCCGTTCCAGGCAACGACGTCGACGCGGGCGTCGCCGAGAAGGCGTGCGGCGTCGGTGAAGGAGTCCTGGCCGAACTGGCCGGTGTCGGCGGGATCGAGGCTGATGCTCGTCACCCGGAGCCGGGTGAAGTGGACCGAGACGTCCTGCCGAAAGGTCAGCAGTTCGCCGGTCACGGGCTCCACAACGGTGTTGGAAGACGGGGTGATCAGGCCTATCCGCCGGGCGGTCGGCTGCACTATGTCTCCGCTCAAAGGATCGAATCGGGGATACGGTATCCAGGATCCTAAGAAACGATCCGCAGGAAAACAAGTCGTTGACAGTGATATGGGTCGCCCTTAATCTCCATATACCGCACTACCGGATACTCACTGAACCGGCTCTTCGACGGGTGACCTCGATCGTCGGAGCAGCAAGGATTCCTGCTCACGCATGCCCATAGCTCCGGATCTTGGCCTTGTCGACGCCGCCGGAGGGACCAGGGCTCGTTCCACTCAGTGCCCAGGAGACCGCCGTGTCACCTACCGTCCGCGCACCCAAGCCAGCGGCTTCGAATCGCCACCCGGTAGACGAAGTCCTGCCCGTCCCCCAGTTGTTCTTCTTCGGCCTGCAACACATGTTGATCATGTACGCGGGCTGCGTGGCCGTTCCACTCGTGCTCGGCGCGGTGCTGAAACTCGACACGCACACCATCGCATTGATCGTCAACGCCGACCTGCTGGTGGCCGGAATCGCCACCATCATCCAAAGCGTCGGCCTGACCCGCTTCTTCGGTATCCGGATGCCGGTGGTCGCGGGCGCCTCGTTCACCTTCCTCACCCCGATGATCCTGATCGGCTCCGAGTACGGCCTGCCGACCATGTACGGCTCGATGATCGTGGCCGGCGTCTTCGGCGTCCTGATCGCCCGGCCGTTCTCCAGGGTGCTGAGGTTCTTCCCGAGCCTGGTCACCGGCTGTGTGATCACGATCATCGGACTCTCGCTGATCAAGGTCAGCGCCGATCTGATCATCGGCTCCGATCCGGCCGCGGCGGACTACGCGAGCGTGCGGTACATCCTGCTGGCCTTCACCGTCGTGGTGATCATCGTGCTGGTGAACCGCCTGTTCAAGGGGTTCGCCCGCAACGTCTCGGTGCTCTTCGGCCTCGTTATCGGGGCGGTGATCGCCTGGTTCATGGGCCTTGGCGACTTCTCGTCCGTGGCCGGCGCCAAATGGTTCGGCTTCTCCACGCCACTGCATTTCGGCGCGCCGGAATTCCGGGTCGTCCCGATCATCGCGATGTGCGTGGCCATGATCGTGGTCTTCAGCGAGATGACCGCGTGCGTTCTCGCCATCGGCGACGCCGTCGGCAAGAAGGTCACCGACAAGGACATGGCCCGGGGCCTGGCCACCGACGGCCTCGCCGCCATACTCGCCGGGTTCATGAACTCCGTGCCGGACTCCACGTTCGGGCAGAACGTCGGGCTGATCAGCCTGACCAAGATTAAAAGCCGTTACGTCATCACGGTCACCGGCATCCTGCTGGTGATCATGGGAGTCATTCCCAAGCTCGGCGAGGTCGTCGCCAGCCTGCCCGGTCCCGTGATCGGCGGCGCCGGCCTGGTGATGTTCGCGATGACGGCGGCCGTGGGCATCCAGATGCTGCAGAAGGTCGACTTCGAGGGAAACCAGAACCTGCTCATCGTCGCCGTCGCTCTCGGCGTCGGCATGCTGCCGGTCGTGGTGCCCGCCATCTACCAGAACTTCCACCAGGACGCGCAGTTCATCCTCGGCAGCGCCATCACGGCCACCGTGCTGGTGGCGTTGCTGCTCAACCTGATCTTCAACCATCTGCTGGTCCGCAAGAGCACACCGGCCACCCAGGCCACCGAAAGCCCTGACGCTCAGGAGAGCACCGAGAGCACGGTGTGACTCCCACGCCCGGCGTCATCCCACACATATCGCAGAAGTCCTAAGGAGCACCATCATCATGGGTCAGGCGCCCGTTTCAACGCATCTCCGGCAGATCCTCAAGGTCATCGAAGAGGGCTCCCGCGACATGGCCACCGGATGGAACCTTCCCCGCGAGTGCTATGTCGATCCGGAGTTCTACGCCTTCGAGCAGGAGGCCATCTTCATGCGGCAGTGGCTGTGCCTCGGCCGCGTCGACGAGATCCCCAAGCCCGGCGACTTCGTGCGCGTCGACATGGGCGACGAACCCCTGATGATGGTCCGCGGCAAGGACATGGAGATCCGGGTGCTCAGTCCGATCTGCGCGCACCGGGCCCACCTGGTGTGCGAGGGGTCGGGGAACACCGGCAAACTCTTCCGCTGCCCCTTCCACGCCTGGACCTACGGGCTGGACGGCAACCTCATCGCGGCGCCGTCCATGAACGACACCATCGGCCTCAAGAACCTGAAGGGAGAGGCATACCTGCCCTCGCACCGGGTCGAGATCTGGAACGGCTTCGTCTTCACCAACCTCGACCCGGACGCGAAGCCGCTCGCGCCCACGCTCACCAAGCTGACCGCCGAGCTGGAGAACTACCACATCGGCGAGATGGTGAGCATGCCGGTGGCCGAGCTGCGCGGTAACAACTGGAACTGGAAGTCCCAGTTGGAGAACGGCATCGAGCCGTACCACAGCGCCTATCTCCACGGCATGCTGCACGACTTCGCACACGTCAGGCTGACCAGCTTCGTCGACATCAGTCCCGACGAGGGCGCGATCTACCACCCGACCGGCTTCTATCACGCCGACGCCGGCTTCAACCCGACCGCCAAGGCCCTGCTCCCGGTGATCCCGACGCTCACCGAGAAGGAACGCAACCAGGTCATGTTCGCCTCGATCCCGCCGAACCTGGGCTTCGGGGCGGTGCCGGAGGGCCTGTTCTACTACCTCGTCCTGCCGGACGGGCCCGAGCACATGAACCTGCGCATCGGCCACCTGTATCCGGAGGAGTCCACCAAGCACCCCCGCTTCGAGCAGCTCTACAAGATCGCTCAGGATGGTCTCGTCCTCTTCCACCAGCAGGACGCCAGCTCGGACGCCTCCCTGCAGAAGGGCATGCGCTCCCGCTTCCGCCGTCCGGGCCGCTACTCCTACCAGGAGGAGTCGCTCCTCCAGTTCAACCAGTGGCTGCTGAAGCGCTACCAGGACTACGTGGACCTGGCCGACAGCGCCCTCAAGCCCTCGCCCGCCCTCTGAACGGCGAGACCACCCCTTGTGTGAGGACACGACATGAAACTCACTGTTGACCGCAACCTGTGCGATGGCAACGGCGTGTGCATGGGCATCGCCCCCGAGGTCTTCGACATCGACGACGACCTGACGCTGCACATCGTGGACGAGATCCCCGACGACCCGGCCGTCCACGCCCGGGTCCGGCAGTCGGTCACCTCCTGCCCGGTCCTCGCCCTGACCCTGGAGGAATGAGCGATCGTGGTGGGCAACACCTCGAAGACCATCGTGGTGGCCGGCGGCTCGCTCGCCGGCCACACCGTGGTCACCGAACTCAACCGGCGCGGCTTCACCGGCGAAGTCGTCTGGGTACGCGGCCTCGAAGGCACAGCCCCGTACTCCAAACCCGCCCTGTCCAAAGAACTCATCCAGGGCAAGGTCACCAGCGACGGGATCCGCCTGCCGGCCCCCAAGGAGTACGGCCTGCGGCTGCGGATCGCGGACCGCGCGGTGTGCGCGCGGCTCGATCCGGACGCGGACCGGGTACTGGTCACCCGTGAGACGGAGGCCGGAGCGGAACTGTCCGACGGCGAATGGATCCCCTTCGACGCCCTGTTCGTCTGCACCGGGATGCGCGCCCGCGTACCACAGGGGTTCGCGGGACTGCCGGGGGTCCACTGCCTGCGAACCCTCGCCGACGCCGAGCGGATCAGGGAGCGGCTGGCCGGGCGGCCGCGCACGGTGGTCGTCGGCGCGGGCCTGGTCGGCAGTGAGATGGCCGCGTCGCTGCGGTCCTGCGGACTGCCGGTGGAGCTGGTCGTGCAGGGGCGGCTGCCGATGGAGCCCGTGTTCGACGCCGAGCTGGGGCGGTTCTGCCTGGACCAGCACCACGCCCACGGTGTCACGACGCGGCTGCTGACGACCGTCACCGGCCTGTCGGCGGCAGGGCCGGACGGCCCGGTCGTCCTGACCTTCGACGACGGCGAGGAGACCACGGCCGACCTGGTCGTCCTCGGGCTCGGCGCGGTAACCGCCTGCGACTGGCTGAACGGCGGCGGGCTCGACCTCTCCGACGGCCTCGGCTGCGACGAGGCCCTGCGCACCGCGCGGCCGAACATCTTCGCGGCCGGGGACGTCGCCAACTGGAGGCACCCCCTGTTCGGGCGCCGGATGCGGGTCGAGCACTGGAGCAACGCGTCGGCCCAGGCGCGGCACGCCGTCGAGAGCTGGCAGGCCGGGCAGGAGGGCCGGGAACCTCCGGCGTTCGCGGACGTGCCGTACTTCTGGTCCGACCAGTACGGGCTCAAGTACCAGATGGTCGGCCACGCGCGCGGTCACGACGAGGTCCATGTCGAGACGGCCGGGGCGGGCGGGCACCCGTTCGTGACCTACTTCCGGGAGGGCCGGGTCGTCGCCGCGGCCGGGGTCAACGCGCCGCGTGCGGTGATGCGGATGAAGGCGCGTATCCAGTCCGAAGGAATGACGAGCCAGGGAGCGTACGCAACGTGAACGGCAATCCCGCCGGGGACGGCACGAGGCACGCACATGACGGCGGCCGCGCCGAGGACACCGCGCTGTTCGGGGTGATCCGGGACAACATGTGGTCGCTGCTGAGCGACCGCTACCGCACCAACCGCCGTACCTCGCACCCGCCGACCGAGGACGAGTACCTCCACGACCGGCCCTTCTGGCCCGCGTTCACCTTCGAAGGGGTGACGTACGCGGCGGAGGAGGGCAAGGACTGGCTTCTGGTGACCTTCCACGACACGGACATCCCCGACACCACGTTGGGCTTCCGGATCGACCTGGAGACGGCCATGGTCGAGTGGACCCGGCGGGTCGGCGGGCGGATCCCGCGCGAGCACCCGGAAATGTTCGCGGCGGAACTGATCTGGTTCATGATCTGCTTCATCGGCGTCGCCGATTTCGACGGCGCGACCGGCACCCCCGGGGCCCCGCACTGGATCAATGACGGCTCCGAGATCTTCGGAAAGCTTAAGAACAACCCGAACATGGACACCTTCGAGTCCCACCACTGACATCCCTCCGCCCGTGATCGGGCCGGCAGAAAGGCCACCATGGCAGTTGTCGAGATCGAAAAGCCCCGCGACGGTGTCGCGGTCGTCCGGCTCAACCGGCCGGAGGTGCGGAACGCGCTCAACACCGAGGTACGTGAGCTGCTCGCCGCCGCCGTCGACACCCTCAACAAGGACGACGACATCGGCGCGATCGTCCTGACCGGTGGCGACACCGTCTTCGCCGTCGGCGCCGACCTGAGCGAACAGGCCGGTCGCGACGTGGTGGGCGCGATCCGCGCCTACACCCACCAGGCGTTCTGGTACAGCGGAAAGCCGGTGATCGCCGCCGTGAACGGAGACGCGTTCGGCGGTGGCAACGAGTTCATCCTGCAGTGCGACTTCGTCATCGCGGCGGAGAACGCGCGCTTCGCGCAGACCGAGATCACCATCGGTCTGGTACCCGGCGGCGGCGCGACCCAGCGCCTGCCCCGCACCATCGGACGGCAGAACGCGATGTACGCCCTCCTCACCGGAGCCCCCCTGAGCGCGGCCGACGCGTACCGGCTCGGCTACGTCTCCGAGGTGGTGGAAGGAAACGCCATCGACCGGGCCGTGGAACTGGCCGCGCTGATCGCCGCCTGCCCGCGCCTGGCCGTACGGCAGATCAAGGAGGTCGTACGCCTCGGCCTGGACACCTCCTTCGAAGCCGGCATCGCCCTGGAACGCCGGGGCTACCAACTTATGTTCGGCACCCAGGACCTCCGCGAAGGCTTCGCCTCGATCCAAGAAGGACGCCAACCCAACTTCACCGGCGACTGACTCCGCGGGCCGGACCGTACAGGCACCCCGGGGCGAGAGCCGGACATCGGCTCTCAGGCCGCCCAGGCACGGCCGCGGCGGAATCGGACCGATCGCGACCCGAAGCCGAACCGGCCTGCACCGTGTACGCCTTCCGATTCAGCCCCGCGCCCCTCATCGGTGCAGGACGTCGAAGGTCAGGTGTTCACTGCGCGTCGCCCCGGCCGCCGCCTACCCGCGACGAATGCCTCCGCGGCCGAGGCGACGCGCCTTCGACCACTCACCTACCGCGAGCATTAGTAGGACAATGAGATTCTCTGCCC
Organism: Streptosporangium sp. NPDC006930; assembly: GCF_040635605.1. Lineage (NCBI taxonomy): Bacteria > Bacillati > Actinomycetota > Actinomycetes > Streptosporangiales > Streptosporangiaceae > Streptosporangium > Streptosporangium sp. NPDC006930. The sequence continues at coordinate 40,878 of NZ_JBEYID010000021.1, forward strand.
CGAAGATACTCGGACAGGATCGAACATGATTTCCGGCGCACGTTGATTAACCACGGTAGGCCGGTCTTGTCGGTGCAAAGGCTGCCAGCTTCGGCGCGATGTACTCACGGTTGAACCGCCGCATGGTTACCTTATGCCTGAGTCGATAGCCCGCGACCAGAGCGATCGAGCCAGCCAATCAACGCCGACCTCGCCACACTCTGCCACTGAGTCAACCGGCCTCCCCTTCGACTTTTCCTCGGGAAACCCAATCATCCCGTTAGCTCTGGGACCAACTATCAGGGCCGAAGTCTTCTCGCTGACGGAACGAATGCACCTCTGACACAGGCGAGCGTTTAAGGGCACCCCGGCACAGAGACGACAAACGCGACCTCTGATGATCGGCAGTCGTCGAAGCCAGCCGATCAAGAACGAGAAAATCACGACATCCCAGACGGATTCGTTGACCAAGCCGACCGGAAAAGACCGGCTTCCCCGCATCGCCACACGGGGAAGCCGGATCAGATCACTCCGGCTCGTAGGCCAGGTTGGGCCGCAGCCAGCGCTCGACCTCGGCGAGGTCCAGGCCACGCCGCACGGCGTAGTCCTCGACCTGGTCCCGGCCAAGCCGCCCCACGGTGAAGTACCGCGACGACTCGTGAGCGAAGATGAGCCCGCTCACGCTCGCGGCCGGGGTCATCGCGAAGGACTCGGTCAGGCCCATGCCGAGGCGGTCGGCGTCCAGCAGCTCGAACAGCTCCCGCTTCTCGCTGTGGTCCGGGCTCGCGGGGTAGCCGAGCGCGGGGCGGATGCCGCGGAAGCGTTCGGCGTGCAGGTCCTCGATGAGGGGGTCGGCGTCCGGCTCGAACCAGCCCCGCCGCGCCTGCAGGTGGATGTGCTCGGCGAACGCCTCGGCGAGGCGGTCGGCGAGGGCCTTCACCATGATCGACCGGTAGTCGTCGTTCTGGGCCTCGTAGCGGGCCGCGAGTTCCTCGGCGCCGTGGATCGCCACGGCGAACCCGCCGAGGTGGTCTCCGGCCGGGGCGATGTAGTCGGCCAGGCAGCGGTTGGGCCGCCCGTCGGGCTTGGCCGTCTGCTGGCGCAGCATCGGCAGGCGCAGGCCGTGTTCGAGCACGATGTCGTCGCCCTCGGAGTGGGCGGGCCAGTAGCCGTAGGCGCCCTTGGCCTGGAAGCTCCCCTCGGCGATGATCTGGTCGAGCATGGTGTTGGCGTCGTCGAAGAGCTCGCGGGCCACCGGCTGGTCGAGGATCGCCGGATACTTGCCCTTCAGCTCCCAGGCGAGGAAGAGGAACTGCCAGTCGATCATCTCCCGCAGCACGGCCAGGTCCGGCTCCACGACGCGGATCCCGGTGAAGTCGGGGACGGGCAGGTCCTCGAAGGAGACCTTCTCGGGGTTCGCGCGGGCCCGCTCGACGCTCAGCAGCGGGGTGCGCTGCTTGTTCGCGTACTGCTCGCGCAGGCGTTCCTGGTCGGCGCGGTTGCTCGCCTCCAGCGCCACGGCGCGGTCGGCGTCCAGCAGGTCGGAGACGACGCCGACGACGCGGGAGGCGTCGAGCACGTGGACCGTGGGGTTGTCGTAGGCGGGGGCGATGCGGACCGCGGTGTGCTGGCGCGAGGTCGTGGCGCCGCCGACCAGCAGGGGCAGCTTCAGCCCGCGGCGGCGCATCTCCTCGGCGACGGTGACCATCTCGTCCAGCGACGGGGTGATCAGCCCGGAGAGACCGACGACGTCGGCTCCCTCGGCGACCGCGGTGTCCAGGATGACCGAGGCGGGGACCATCACCCCGAGGTCGACGACCTCGTAGTTGTTGCAGCCGAGCACGACGCCGACGATGTTCTTGCCGATGTCGTGCACGTCGCCCTTGACGGTGGCGAGCACCACCTTTCCCTGGCCCCGGCTGGTGTCCAGGCGCCCTTCCAGCCGCGCCTGCTCCTTCTCCGCCTCCATGTAGGGCTCAAGGTAGGCGACCGAGCGCTTCATCACCCGCGCGCTCTTGACCACCTGCGGCAGGAACATCTTCCCCGACCCGAACAGGTCGCCCACGATCTTCATTCCGTCCATGAGCGGCCCCTCGATCACCTCCAGGGGGCGTGCCCGCTGCTGCCTGGCCTCCTCGGTGTCGGCCTCGATGAAGTCGACGATGCCGTGTACGAGGGCGTACGACAGGCGCTCCTCCACCGGGGTCTCGCGCCAGGCGAGGTCCACGACGCGGCGGGTGCCGGACCCGCTCACCGTGTCGGCGAAGGCGACGAGCCGGTCGGTGGCGTCCTCGCGCCGGTCGAAGATCACGTCCTCGACGAGTTCGAGCAGGTCGGCGGGGATGTCCTGGTAGACCGCGAGCTGCCCGGCGTTCACGATGCCCATGTCGAGGCCGGCGCGCACCGCGTGCAGCAGGAACGCCGAGTGCATCGCCTCGCGCACGACGTCGTTGCCTCGGAAGGAGAACGAGAGGTTGGAGATGCCGCCGCTGGTCAGCGCCCCGGGGCAGCGCTGCTTGATCAGCGGCAGGGCCTCGATGAACGCCTTGGCGTACCCGTTGTGCTCGCTGATGCCGGTGGCGACGGCGAGCACGTTGGGGTCGAACACGATGTCCTCGGCGGCGAACCCGGCCTTCTGGGTCAGCAGGTCGTAGGCGCGGGCGCAGATCGACACCTTACGCTCGACGGTGTCGGCCTGTCCCTGCTCGTCGAAGGCCATGACCACCACGCCGGCGCCGTAGTCGCGGATGATCCGCGCCTGCTGCAGGAACGACTCCTCGCCCTCCTTGAGGCTGATCGAGTTGACGACGCCCTTGCCCTGCACGCACTTGAGACCGGCCTCCAGCACGCTCCACCGCGAGCTGTCGATCATGACCGGGATGCGGGCCACCTCGGGCTCGGTCGCGATCAGGTTCAGGAAGGTGGTCATCGCCTGCTCGCTGTCGAGCAGGTCGGCGTCCATGTTGACGTCGAGCAGGTTGGCGCCGCCGCGTACCTGCTCCAGCGCGACGTCGACGGCGCCCTGGTGGTCGTCGGCCTCGATGAGGCGCCGGAAGCGCGCCGAGCCGGTGACGTTGGTGCGCTCGCCGATCATGACGAACCCGGTGTCCGGGCCGATCTCGAAGGGCTCCAGGCCGCTGAAGCGGGTGCGGGCCGTCGGTGCCGGTACCTGGCGGGGCGGGAGGCCGGACACGGCGGCCGCGATCCGCTCGATGTGCCCCGGCGAGGTCCCGCAGCACCCGCCGACGACGTTGACCATCCCCGACCTGGCGAACTCGTCGAGCAGCGCCGCCGTCTCGTCCGGGGTCTGGTCGTAGCCGCCGAACGCGTTGGGCAGGCCCGCGTTGGGGTGGCAGGCGACGTAGGTGCCGGCGAGGCGCGCGAGCTCGGCGACGTGCGGGCGCATCTCCTCGGCGCCCAGCGAGCAGTTCACGCCGACCAGGAGCGGTTCGGCGTGCCGGATCGAGCTCCAGAACGCCTCGACGGTCTGTCCCGACAGCGTGCGCCCGCTCAGGTCGACGATCGTCACCGAGATCCACAGCGGCAGGTGCGGGGCGACCTCGCGCGCGGCGGTGATCGCGGCCTTCACGTTGAGCGTGTCGAAGATCGTCTCGATCAGGAGCAGGTCGACCCCGCCCTCGGCCAGCGCGCTGATCTGCTCGGCGTAGGCGGCGCGGACCTCGTCGAACGAGACCGCCCGGTAGGCGGGGTCCTCGACGCGCGGGGAGAGCGACAGCGTGACGTTCAGCGGGCCGATCGAACCGGCCACGAAGCGCCCGCCCGCCTCGTCGGCGGCCTGGCGGGCCAGCTGGGCGCCGCGCAGGTTCATCTCCCGCACCAGCGACTCCAGCCCGTAGTCGGCCTGGCCGATGCTCGTGGCGGTGAAGGTGTTGGTGGTGGTGATGTCCGCGCCGGCCGCGAGGTACTGGCGGTGGATGTCCAGGATGACGTCGGGGCGCGTCAGGTTCAGCAGGTCAGGGTCGCCGGTCACGTCGCGCGGGTGGTCGAGTAAGCGGTCGTTGCGGTAGTCGGCCGGGGTGAGCGAGGCCCCCTGCAGCATCGTGCCCCAGGCTCCGTCGAGCACCAGGATTCTTTGCCCCAGAAGCTCGCGCAGTGCCCGCGCACGGGCCTCGGCTCCCTGTGTGCCGCCTTCGGGACGCGGGCCGTCACCGGCCGCGTGCGAGACGGAGTCGCTCTCGTGCTCACCGACGTGCTTCGAAGATCCGTTCATCGATCCACCTCCCTGTTGTGGGAGGCGCCCTTGCCGGAAGATCAGGGCCGAGCGTGGCGGACCTGAGCCCGTTGCAGCGCCTCTCGACCTTGAGATCAAGGGTACCGAGGGTTGGGATGGGACGCCAAACAACAGTCCACTATTTGAAAAGCTCCTGCCCACACACCGTCATGAAGCACCTCTGAGCGAGGGCGGTCGTCAGGGGCCGTCCTCGGTCGCGCTCAGCCACGCGCTGATCCCGGCCAGCGCGCCGGGGCCGTAGTCGGAGTTGACGTCGCGGGCCAGGTCGGCCACCGAGACGGACCGCAGGGCCTCCCGCCATGCGGTCTCGGCGCCGGCCATGGCGCGCTTGATGGCGCAGGGGGCGGTGCAGGACTGCGGCGAGGCGGCCATCGGGCCCCGCTGGCGGATCTCGGTGCAGACGAAGGCCGGGCCGGGCCCGTCGACGGCCTCGACGACGTCGAGCACGGTGATCAGCTCCGGGGAGCGAGTGAGGACGTAGCCGCCGGCCTTGCCCTGGACCGAGTGGACGAGTCCGGCGCGCGAGAGGGCCTGGAGCTGTTTGGCGAGGTAGCTGGGCGAGACGTCGTGCAGCTGTGCCAGCCGGGCGGCCGAGGCCGGTTCTTCCACCGAGGTCAGTACGACACAGCAGTGCAGGGCCCACTCGACCCCACCGGACATCTTCACCTCTTAACTCTAATCCACCCCCTACTACCCGGACAAAAAATATCCGTGTAATATCTCGGATAGAAGATGTCCGAGTTAGCGGGCATGGGTCATCGAGGAAGGGCAGGACGTGTCATGAAGTTCGCAGTCATCGGCGGAACCGGGCTGATCGGATCAAAGGTGGTAAAGATCCTGAACGAGGCAGGGCACGAGGCGGTGCCGCACTCGCTGTCCAACGGAGTCGACGTGCTCACCGGTCAGGGCGTGGACGCCGCGCTGGCCGGCGCCGACGTGGTCGTCAACCTGACCAACTCCCCGACCTTCGACGAGGCGTCCCCCGCGTTCTTCCAGACCTCGATGGACAACCTGCTGGCCGCGGCCCGGCGCTCGGGCGCCAGGCACTTCGTCATCCTGTCCATCATCGGCGTCGATCAGGTCCCCACCGACTACTACCGCGCCAAGACCCTCCAGGAGGATCTCCTCAAGGCCGGCCCCGTCCCCTACTCGATCGTGCGCGCCGGCCAGTTCATGGAGTTCGTCGACGCCATCCTGTCCTGGACCGCCGACGAGGAGACCGTCCGCCTGCCCCGCACCCCCCTCCAGCCGGTCGCCGCCGACGACGTCGCCGCCACCGTCGCCGACGTCGCGGCCGGGGCACCCCTGAACGGCACCCTCGACGTGGCCGGACCCGACGTGTACCCGCTGGACGAACTGGGCCGGATCACCCTCGCCGCCAAGGGCGACGGTCGCTCGGTGACCACCGACGACGCCGCCGGCATGTTCGCCGCCGTCCCCGGCGACGTACTCGTCGCCGGGGACGGAGCCCGCATCGCCCTTACCCGCTACACCGACTGGCTGAAGTAGGCCGCACCGCGCGTACCACTCGACCGCCGGCCGCGGGCACTACTTGGTGATCGTGATGGTGTCCACGTCGAACAGCGAGCCGGAGCCACCGCTGAAGGTGAGGAACAACGGCCCCGAACCCGTCGCGGTGAGGGTGGTGGAGATGGTCCTGAAGGTGTCCCAGCTGCCGGTGTTCGGCACGGTCACCGTACCGAGCACCGTCCCGGTCTGCGAGCCCGCGCGCACCCGGATGGTGCCACCGGCACCGGCCGAGGAGACGCGGGCGCTGAAGGTCTTCGCCCCGGAGACGTTCACCGACGAGTACCCGACCCAGTCACCGTTGTCGATGTAACCCACCGTCCTGCCGCCACTCGCCGGGCCGTGGTTCGCCGGCTGCACGCCGAAGTTGGAGGTGTAGGCCTCCCCCTCGACCGTGATGCTGGTGCCTGAGGTCCTCGGGCTGCAGTCGGCCGTCACCTGCCCGGCCACGTACCTGATGCCGCCGAGGAGCAGGCTGCGGAAGGCCGATTCCGCGTAGGACTGGATGGTGTGCCCCAGGCCCGTGTAGAACGAGCGGCCCGAGCCCTGCGTGCGGCACCAGGTGATGGGGTGGTCGCCGCCCATGCTGCCGCCGCTGTAGCTGCCCTCGTCGAGGTTCTGCAGGACGCGCACGTTGGAGCGGGGGTTGGTGCCGTAGTTGTACCACTCGTCGCTGCGGCTCCAGGTGGCGCCGAGGTGGGAGGTGGCCGGGTGCGTGTTGTCCTCGGTCCTCACGGTGGCCTGCTGGATCGCGGGGTGGCTGCTGAACCAGGCGCCCACGAGCTGGCCGTAGTAGGCCCAGCCGTACTCGGTGTCGGCCGCCGCGTGGATGCCGAGGTAGCCGCCACCGCCGTTGATGTAGCTCTCGAACGCGCTCTGCTGGGTGTTGTTGAGGACGTCACCGGTGGTGCTGAGGAAGATCACGGCCTCGTACGTGGCCAGGTTGGCCGTGGTGAAGGCTCCCGCGTCCTCGGTCGCGGTGACGGTGAAGCCGTTCGCCGTGCCCAGGTCCCTGATGGTCTGGATGCCGGTCGGGATGGAGTCGTGGCGGAATCCGGCCGTCTTGGAGAAGACCAGTACGTCGAACGGGGCGGCGGCCTGGGCCGCGCCGGGGACGAGCACGGTCGCTGCCGCCGTGAGGGCCGCAGCGGCTACCGCGAGCCCGCGTGCGATGAGACTACGCATCGCTGTCCTTTCGGGTACGTGAGAATCCCCGGCGCGGCGAAGTGCCGCGCCGGGGATTCGTCATTTGGTGATCGTGATGGTGTCGATGTCGAACAGTGAGCCGGAGCCACCGGTGAAGGTGAGGAAGATCGCCCCTGAGCCCGTCCCGGTGAGAGTGGTGGTGACGTTCCGGTAGGTCTCCCAGCCGCCGGTGACCGGTACCGCCACCGAGCCGAGGATCGTCCCGGTCTGCGAGCCGGCGCGGATCTGGATGGTGCCGCCCGCACCCGCCGAGGAGATGCGCGCGGTGAAGGTCTTCGCCCCGGACGCGGTCAGCGTGCTGTAGCCGGCCCAGTCACCGTTTTCGATGTGGCCCATCGTGCTGCCGCCGCTGGCTCCGGCGTGGGTGACCGACTGCACGCCGGAGCTGGAGGTGTAGGCCTCCCCCTCGACCGTGGTGCCGGTGCCGCCGCCGGTGTTCAGGGTGAAGGCGTCCAGGTCGAAGAGGTTGCCCTGACCCGTCGCGCCCTTGAAGACGAGGAACAGCGTGCTGGTGCCCGAGGGAACGTTGCTCAGGTTGGCCGAGACGTCCCTGAAGGTGTCCCAGCCGCCGGTGACCGGCACGGTGACCGTGCCCAGGAGCGTACCGGTGGCCGACCCCGCCCTCACCTCAAGCGTTCCGCCGGCACCGCCGGAGGAGACGCGGGCGGTGATGGAGGTCGCGTTGCCGAGCGCGTACGGCGTGAAGGAGATCCAGTCGCCGTTGTCGATGAACCCCGCGGTCTTGCCGCCCTCGGCCGTGGCGTGGTCGGCGAGCTGGACGCCGGACTGGGCGCCGAAGTGCTCGGCCTGGCGATGGCGAGGCTGCAGGGTGCGCGTGCTCTCGGTGGTCAGGCCGGCCTTGTCGGTGTAGCTGGCGACGAAGACGCCGTAGATGTTCGCGGCGCTGTCGTGCTCACCGTCCGTGGGGACCGCGATGCTTCCCGAACAGCCGTTCCTGCTGGTGATCTGGTGGGCGTGGCTGTCGTGGCCGAGGAGGTAGGTGACCGTGACCTTGCTGCAGTCGATGGTCCCGTCCTCGGGGTCGCTCACGTTGACCTGGAAGGGCACCGTGTCACCGAAGGAGAACAGCTGCCCGTTGACGGGCTGGGCGAAGTTCACCGTGGGCGCGGTGTTGCCGACCGTGATGGTGACGTTGGCGGTGCCGGTCAGCCCGCCGGAGTCCCGCACGGTCAGCGTGGCGGTGTAGGTGCCGTTTGTCGTGTAGGTGTAGGTGGGGTTGGCCGCGGTGGAGGTGGCCCCGTTGCCGAAGTTCCACGAGTAGGTGAGCGCGCCGCCCTCGGGGTCGGAGCTGCCGGCCGAGGAGAAGGTGACGGCGAGCGGCGCGGCCCCGGAGGTCTTGTTCGCGGCGGCCCTCGCGATCGGGTTGCGGTTGCCGCCCCCGATGTACTCGATGCGGTAGAGGGCCTGGTTGCCCGAGCCTGTGCCGTAGTCGAGAACGTACAGGGCGCCGTCGGGGCCGAAGGTCATGTCCATGACCTGGGTGCCGGTCCACGGGAAGGCGGAGATCTCGCCGGGCGCCCCCGAGGAGGTGACCTCGATGGCCTTGATCCAGCGACGGCCGTACTCACCGGCGAAGTAGCGGCCGTTGAGCGAGGCGGGGAACTTGACGGCCGAGTTCAGGTTCGCGTCGTAGCGGTAGACCGGGCCGCCCATCGGCGACTCGGAGCCGCTGCCGAACTCCGGCGGCGATCCGGCGTCGCCGCCGTAGCGGATCCAGCTGGGCTTGGCCGCGGGCAGGGTGGTCAGACCGGTGTTGCGGAACGAGTTGTTCGTCGGGCCTCCGGTGCAGTTGTACTTCGCCTGGGAGGGTCCGGACGGGAAGGTGTACTCGTTGTAGGTCTCGGCGGTGGTGTTGGTGCCGGTGCAGTACGGCCAGCCGTAGTTGCCCGGGGCCGTGATGCGGTTGAACTCCACCTGGCCGGACGGGCCGCGGCTGGAGTTGCTGCTGCCGGCGTCCGGCCCGTAGTCGCCCAGGTAGACGATGCCGGTGGCCTTGTCGACCGACATGCGGAACGGGTTGCGCAGGCCCATCGCGTAGATCTCAGGGCGGGTCTTGGCCGTGCCCGGGGCGAAGAGGTTGCCGCTGGGGATGGTGTAGGTCCCGTCGGCCTGCGGCTTGATGCGGAGCACCTTGCCGCGCAGGTCGTTGGTGTTGCCCGAGGAGCGCTGGGCGTCGAACTGCGGGTTGCGGTCGGTGCGCTCGTCGATGGGGGTGTAGGAGTTCGACTCGAACGGGTTGGTGTCGTCGCCCGTGGTCAGGTACAGGTTGCCCGCCGCGTCGAAGTCGATGTCACCGCCCACGTGGCAGCACTGGCCACGGTCGTTCGCCACCTGCAGAACGACCTTCTCGCTCGCCATGTCCAGGGTGTTGTCAGTTTTGAGGGTGAACCGGGAGAGATTCAGGTGCCCCTTCCACTGGTCGAAGGTCGCCGCGCTGCCGGTGGTGGGCGCGTCACCGTTCGGGGTGCTCAGCCTTGGCGAGTAGTACACGTACACGTAACGGTTGGTGGCGAAGGCGGGGTCGGCCGCGATGCCCTGCAGCCCCTCCTCGTCATGCGTGTAGACGTTGAGCTTGCCGGCCGTCGCGGTGCTCCCGGCCGCGGTCGTACGGCGGATCGTGCCGTCACGCGCCGTGTGCAGGACCGACCTGTCGGGCAGCACCGTCAGCGACATCGCCTCACCGAGCGAGCCGGAGCCCCTGGCCAGGGCGACCTGCTGATAGTCGGAGGCCGGGATGTCGATCATCGCGCGGGCCGCCGCGCCGGTGGCCGATCCGGTGACCGCCTGGGCCGTCGATCCGGTGGCCACGACGCCGGTGGTGATGAGCAGGACTGCGGTCAGCAGCCTGGCCCACGGCCGAGGGCGTGGGGACATGGAGGGTCCTTTCCTGACTTGGGGGACAGTCAGGCAAGGCGCGCGCCGCCGCGCTTATGCCGCCGGCAGCGTTGCCACGTGCTGCCGGTGATACCAGGGTTCGTGCGGTGGTGCGGTGATACCGGGTTCGTGCGATGGTGCGCGCGTTCTCGGAGGGTGCCGTCTCAGAGAACGAAACCGTGAAAACCAACGATGTCGCGACAACCAACAATCTGGCTTTTCGCGACCCGCTGCACGAGTTACAGATTTTTAACACGCCGGAAATTGCCTGTAAACCCCCTGTCAAGGCTTCCCAGGTCAGGCCCACCAACACGAAAACACCCGAACCGCTCCCCTCCCACGCGGCGGATCCTTCGATGGGAACGGGGCTGCGAGCCGACGCGGCGATCATCCGGCCCTCAGGATGAAAACATATCCGGGCCCGTTTTCCTTACGCGCCGCATCGTCGCGGGTCAGCGTCCTTGTCCGATCCGGTTCGGCGGTTAATCATCACTCCGCGTCAGCCGAAGTCACAGGCGGAAAGCGGGTCAACGCAGGCCGTTTCTGTTTTTGTAGTCGTTCCACACCTGTATGCAGTAGGCGTGGCGCCAGTCCGTGGAGGACAGATGACGGCAGGCGTAGCCGGCGCTGATGCCGCCTCCGGACGACGGCCTGCTTCTGGAGGCCGAGGGCGGCGGCGACCCGGTGGCCGGCGCCCCCGTCCTGCCCGCCCGAGGCTGTGTCCCGCCCTCCCGCGCCCCGGAGCGCGACCGTCCCGTCGTCCCCCCGGCGTCCCTCGCGTTCCCCGCTCCGTGCCCGGCGCTTCCGTCCCCTCGCCCGCCGCTCGCCTTCCCCCGCCCCGCACCGGCCTTCGACGCGGTCCTGCGCCCGCTCTCCTGCCCCGCGCCTTCTTTCGCCCGCCCCGTCTCCGCCCCGGCGGCGGCCCGTGCGGAATCGCCCTCGCGGTGCCGTGCGTGCCGCTCGGCCGGCTTCTTGGCGGCTCCTGCCCGCTCCACCCGCTCGATCCACTCGTTTTTGGTGTCTCTGTCAGAGGAGAGGGCGCGTTCCGCCGGAAGCGTCCCCACCGGGGCACGGCCCGGGACCTTCCTGTCCCCGCCGGCCCTACCGACCCCCTCATGGCCCGGCCCCTTCCCTCCCTCGTGAGCCCTTCCTTTCCGGGCCTTCGCGTCCGTTTCCTTCCCGCCTTCGGGAGTCCTCCCCGTCCCAGGCGGGACCTTCGCGTCCACCCCGGGGGCTCGCGAGGCGGTGATCACCATGTCGTGCCCCAGGAGAACGCCCTCCCCGGAAGTCGCGGGCGACGTACCGGCGGTGGGGACCCCGTCCCACGGGGACCAGCCCGACGACCAGACACCGACCCCGGCCGCGGCGAGGAACCCCGCGATCAGCGCGGGCCTCAGGAGTTGGTCGCGCGAGAGACGCGACCACGGCCGTCGCCACGGGCTGGGAGGCGGGGGCATGGAGAACGGCCTGCTGTCGAGGTATGTCCGGGAGTCGCGGACCGGTGAACGGGGGACGGCGTCGCCGCCCTCCTCGTCCTGCTCGTCCCTGCGGTGCCGCGCGGGCCCGCGCCGCACCTTCCCACCTTCCCATTCTGGCCACTCCGGTAGCCAGGGAGGAGAAGGCGGCCCCACGGGCGCCCGGGACGCCGGAGGCCGTACGGGGCGCGGAGGTTGGGCCGGCTCCGGTGGCTCAGGGGGATCCGGTGGCTCCGGGGGATCCGGGACTCCGATGGCACACGGCGCCTCTGGGGCGTGCGACGGCTCGGAGGGCGGCTGCCCGGTGGACGGCGACGGCTGCCGGGGCGGCGGATCGCCGTACGGCATGCGCCCTCGCGGTCTCGCCGTGAGGCCGTGACCGTGAGTCCGATCATGCTCACCGTGCATCTCGCCTCCCGTCTCGCGGTTCGCCCTCCCACCCTGGCAAAATCACACACTGTATGCGGCCCATGACAGTACGGTCTTACCGATCCGTTATCAGCAGCAGGCCGCAAAGACAAAGAAAAGCGATGAAAGACCGGCCCCTCCACGGTCACCGGTCGCGCCGGTCGACCACGTTCGTCAGTTCCTCTCGGCCGGTGCGGAAAAGGTTCGCCGGGTGCTCCTCGTCGGCGTAGCCGAAGGAGACACCGCAGACGATCATTCGGTCGTCGGGAATCCGGAAGTGCGCGCGCACGGTATCGGAGTGCATCGCGATCGCGCCCTGCGCGACCGCCGCGATCCCCAGGCTCTCGGCGGCCAGCAGGAGCATGGATACGTACGCGCCGCAGTCGACGTAGCCGTAGGGACCGAGTGACCGCTCCGATGTGATCACTGCGACATGGGGCGCGCCGAAGAAGCGGAAGTTCTCCAGGCCCTGGCGCCTTCGCGCCTCGAAGTCCTTCCGGTCGATCCCCAGGCTCTCGTAGAGCCCGTAGCCCGCCTCCCGCCGTCGTATCCGGTAAACGCCCCGGTACTCCTGCGGTTGTGGAATGTCCGAACTGCCGTCACGAGTCGAGGCCGCCTCGTACAGCACGGTACGGAACCGCTCGGTCGCCTCACCGCTGGTGAGGATCACCTGCCATGGCTGGGAGTTACACCAGGAGGCGGTGCGCTGGGCAAGAGCGAACATCCGCTCGATCAGCTCCGGCGGCACCTGCTCGGAGCGGAAACCCCGGCAGCTGTGGCGTCCGGTCAGGATCCGCTCCAGCACATCGTCAAGTCGAGCGGGCTCCCCGCCGCCCGCCGACTCACCGCGCTCGCCTTCGTTGAAAGTCATGGTCGGCAACCCGGTTCACCCCTACCCGGCCTGCTTCGCCAGTTCCTTGCCGACAACCATGCGCTGGATCTGCCCGGTGCCCTCGAAGATGTCCAGGATCTTCAAGTCCCGGTACCACTTCTCCAGCAGCAGGTCCGTACTGGCTCCGTCCGGACCGAGGATCTGCATGCAGCGGCGGACGACGCGTTCCGCGGTGCCCGGCGAGAACGCCTTCGCCGCGGAGGCCTCCAGCCTGTTCGGCAGGCCCTGCCGGCGCATCCACTGGGCGCGGCGGCACATCCGGCGGCCCCGTTCCAGCGCCGCCGACATGGCGTCGAGATCGTCCTGGATCGCCGACCAGCGGTGCGGCCTGTAGCCGTGCCGCTGTTCTCCCAGCACCTCGACGGTGACGTCCAGGGCGGCCTGGGCGATGCCGATGGCCATGCTGCCGACGTTGGGGCGGTTGTTGTTGAGCACGCTGAGCGCGCCCAGCCGGCCACCGCCCGCGGTGTCGTCGGCACCGGGGACGTAGCCGAGCCGGTTCTCCAACGGGATCCGGCAGTCGGCGAAGCCGAGTTGCGAGGTCTCCCAGGAGCGCAGGCCGAGCTTGTCCTCGTTGGCCCGGATGATCTCGAAGCCGGAGGTGCCTGGTTCGACGACGAACGCCTCCGACGCGGCGGCGCCGCGCGACGGGTCCGTCGTGGCGAACACGACGACGAAGTCGGCGGAGGCACCGTGACTGCAGAAGATCTTCTGGCCCTTGAGCACCCAGGTGTCACCGTCACGAACGGCCCGTGTCTGGATCATGCTGGTGTCCGAGCCGAACTGCGGCTCGGTGAGCGCGAAACCGGTCGTGCCGCCACCGCTGATGATCGGTTCGTACCAGCGCTTCGACTGTTCCTCGGTGCCGAGCATCCGCACCACGATGTGGGCGATGCCACCGCCCATGCAGTGCATGGCCCAGATGTCGCCGTAGTTCAGCATCTCGTACTGCACGAGGCCACGCATCAGTTCCCCGTCGGGGAAGGTGGGCAGATCCTCTGGGTGATCGGTGGCACCGGCCGGAGCGGTGTTCTTCGACAGTGGCACCGGGCAGGAGTCGATGATCTCCTTCCAGTTCGCGGGCGGCTCGTGGTCGGTGTCGGCCTTGCGGGCGTGCGGGCGCACCATCTCCACCGACCACTCGCGCAGTTCTCGCTCGTAGCGCCGCAGCTCCGGGCTGAGCTCCAGATTCACCATGTGTGGCTCCCTCAGACGGCCGGTGCGAACCGGGTGAAACGTGGATCACAGTCGATCGTCGACAGCAGGCCGGTACAGCGGTACCAGAGCTCGACCGGGTGGTCGGTGAGGAATCCGTGCCCGCCGAGCATCTGGATCGCGTCGCGGGTCGCCGTCGTCGCCGCCGCGTGGCATTCGGCGACGATGCGGCCGACCTCGTCGGCGAGCCGGTCGTCGTCGAGCCCGTCGAGTGCCGTCGCGATGCTCCACAGACCCAGCCGGGCCGCGTCGAGCTGCATGTGGTTGTCGGCGAGGGTGAACGACACCCCCTGGAAGGAGATGATCGGCCGGCCGAACGCGACGCGTTCGGTGGCGTAACGGGTGGCGTACTCGCGAGCCCGGGTCGCCCCGCCCAGCGCGACGGCGGCCGGTAGCAGCCGGGTCCGCGCGACCGCCTGGGCGAGGGTGACGCCGTCGACCTCGTCGTGCAGCAGCGCGTCGGCGTCGACGGTGACGTCGAATCGGATTCCGGTCAGCCCGGCACTGGACATCGCCAGATGGCCCTGGGCCGGCGCGCTCGCCACCTCGATGTCGGCGAGTGCGACGACGGCGGCCCGCAACACGTCCTGTTCGGGGTCACGACCCACCACGATCACATGATCGGCCCCGCCGCCCAGGGCGACGGCGACCTTCTCGCCGCGTACCAGGTATCGACCGTCGGCGGTCCGGGTGATCTCTGTGTCGTAGGCGCGCGGAGAGGGCTCGAAGCGTTCGTAGAGCGCCACCGCCGGCGCGGCGGCCGAGCCGGCGGCGGCTCCTGGCAGGAAGCGCCGCCGTTGCCCGGCGGTGCCGAGCAGGCTGAGCAGCAGCGCTCCGCCGCCGGTGAACACCTCCGCGCCGACGATCGACGGATCGCCGTGAGCCAGTGCCTCGACGCCGATCAGCTGGGTGTGGGTGTCGGGGACACCGCCGCCACCGAACTCGCTGTCGACGACACAGGTGAAGCCCATGTCGCGCAGGTGCCCGGCCACATCGGCGGGCACCTGCCCGGTCGCGTCGACCTCGCGGGCGACCGCGTCGAGCCGGCCGAGCGCGAGGCTGCGCGCGGCCTGCCGCATGGCGATGACCTCGTCGGGCAGGGCCAGATCGAACGACGCGCTCATCGGCCCGCTCCCCCCCGTAGCAGCATCTGTGACACGCTGCGGCGCTGGACCTGGCTGGGGCCGAGCATGGCGTCGGTCATCTTGATGTCGCGGTACCACTTCTCCAGCAGGTGCCGCTCGGAGGCGCCTTCCGCGCCGACGAGCTGAAGGCAACGCAGGACGATCGACTCGGCGAGCTTCGGCGTGACGGCCTTGGCCTCACAGGCCGTCGCGGCGGCGTTCTCGCCCCTGTCCTTGAGCCAGGCGGACTTCAGCGCCAGGCGCACGACGTCGTCGAGGGTGTCGTGCATCTCGGCGAAGTCGGCGCGGATGCGCGTGAGCCGCGCCGGGGAGTACTCCTCGGCGCGCTCGTCGATCCACTGCTCGGTGAAGCCGAGGCAGCCTCGGGCGATGCTGGTGCCCCAGACGGCGCAGGTAGCCCGGTTCTTCGAGAAGACACCGAGGGCGGCGGCGACGCCGGGGGCCTCAGGACCGCCGACGCAACGGTCGAACGGGATGCGGATGTCGTGCAGTTCGAACGTCGCGTTCCGGATGAACCGGAATCCGATCTTGTCTTCCTTGTCGGTGGTGACGTCAAACTTCGCTATGTCGTCCCTGTCGAGGATGAACGCGCGGACCCCGGCACTGCCGGCCTCCGGGCTGATCGTGGCGAGCAGCACGATCCACTCGCATTCGAGCAGGTTGGAGATGAAGACCTTCTTGCCGTTGAGCACCCACTCGTCGCCGTCGCGCACGGCGGTGGTCTGGATGCCGGCCAGGTCGGTGCCGCTCTGGTCCTCGGTCATGGCGATGGCGGTGAGCACGTGCTCGCCGGTGCACCACTTCTCGACCTGCTCGGGCGTGCCGATGAGGTTGATGAAGTCCTCGGAGACGGTGCCGCCGTGCAGCATCTGCCAGGCCCACGAGTCGCCCTGCGACAGCGGTTCGGTCATGAAGACCGACAGCACGTTGGGGCCGAACTCGATGTCGGTCTTCAGGGTGTGTGCCCGGTCGACGTACTCGTCGTCTCGCAGGGTGGCGAACCCGACGGGGGCCACGTCGAGCGGACAGGCCTCGATGACCTCGGGCACGTCGGGGTAGATCTCGTTGGTGTCGGCTTCGCGCGCGTAGGGGCGGACGACGTCGAGCGACCAGCGGCGGGTCAGCTCGACGAGTTCGACGGTCTTCTGAGAGGGTTTGAGGGAGATCGCCATCGCTGAGTTCCTTTGCTCCGCAGGGATCGGTGGTCGCTTCGCCGGTCGAGAAGAGGAATCTCAGGCCGCTTCGATGACGGGGACGTTGTGGTGGAGCACGTCGAAGTCGACGGCCGAGAGCACGCCGGCGTCCCGGTAGCGGGCCTCGGCGAGAAACTGCTGGCTCAGGCCGCGCCAGCCCATCGTGTTGCAGGCGATTCGGGCGGCCTGGGTGCCGGCGGCGCAGGCGGCGGCGACGGCACGGCCGACGCGGCGTTCCAGTACGGCGCCGGTGTCGAACTCGGCGAGCCGGGAGGCGAGGTCCCAGATCTGCAGCCGGGCCCGGCTGAGCGCGATGCCCGCGTCGACCAGCGGGAACATGACGCCCTGGTTGCGGCCGAGGGCGGCACCGCGCACCTTGCGCCCGGACACCCACTCGGCGGTGGTGTCGACGGCGGCCTGGCCCAGTCCGACGGAGACGGCGGGAACGAGCAGGCGCTGTGTGTTGAACGCGCGCAGCACGGTGAACTCCTCGGCGCTCGCACCGATCCGAGCGGTGGCGGGCACCGGTACGCCGTCGACGCGCACGGCGGCGGAGGCGACCAGGCCGAGGGCGAGCTTGCCCTCCTTCCGGTCGTCGCGTTCGACCTGCACACCGGCTGCCTCTACCAGGAAGGCGGCGGAGGCGTCGTCGGTGCGGCCCGCGAGCAGGACGGCGGAGGCGTCGGCGCCGTGCGACACCGGGTCCTTACGGCCGCTCAGCGACCACTGGTCGCCCTGCCGTTCCGCGCGCAGCCGGTACTCGGACGGGGCCCGGCCGTAGCCCTCGTACAGACCGAGGGCTACGTCGCCGAAGGCCCGCAGGGCGCCGATGCGCTCGACGGCGGCGCTGTCGCCGAGGGCCGCGGCGAGCAGCTGCGCCTGGGCGGCACCGATGATCTCCAGTGCGGTCCCGGCGTCGGCGATGGCGAGTTCCTCGGCGACGAGAACGAGGCCGACCGGGTCCAGCAGCACGGAGCTGCCGTCGGCGATGGCCTCCGGCGTCGCCCCGGCGGCACGGCTCAGGTCGGTCCTCAGATCGGCGGGGAGCCTCCCGGTACGGTTGACCTCTCGGGCCATCTCTCTGATCCGGGGGCGGAAGCTGCGTAGTTCCTCCACCGCGCTCTGCTGGGCGGCGGTGGGTGAAAGATCGAACATCGGCGTTTCACATCCTTCGATGACGCGGGGGGATAGTTCGGAGGTCGGGCGGATGTCCTCGGGATCGAGGTCAGGAGGTGGGGCTGGCCTCCAGATCCGCGCGCAGGATGGATCGGCCCGAGTAGTGCGGCGCCAGCGGGGCGTGCTCCTCCGGAGGGAGTCGCTCACCGGTGACGAGCCGGTTCCACTGCCGCCACCAGGTGCGCATCTGCAGCTCGTCGGAGCCGGACGGGTCGGGCTTGGCCATGCCGCGGGAGATGTCCGACCAGGACAGTTCCTGGAAGGCGGCGAAACCTCGCTGGCAGGCTTCCAGGGCTTCGACGTCGTCCGGGGTGGCGAGGCCGCCCGGCCCCCAGAACGTCAGATAGTTGTCGAGCCGCTGACGCCTGAGGTCGTCGCCCTCCTCCGGCGGGACCAGCTCCCAGCCGGTGACCTCCATGTGGTCCGGCGCCAGCGGGTCGATCTTGCGGATCACGACACCCATGGTCAGGTCGATGACCACCAGGTTCGGGAAGATCACCAAGTTGCGGGCGCCCTCCATCCGGTCGACCCAGGCGTCGCCGTGGATCTGGCGCAGCCGCCCGAGCCGCTCGGCCTTCTCCCGCCGGCCCTCCTCCGACAGCGGCCGGCCGAACGTGTCGAGGGCGGAGACGGCACCGGCGATGACGGCGTGGCCGTTGCCCAGGTCGATCGCCGAGGACTTGCCCAGTGCCGAGCCGTCGAGGCTGCCCCGGGCGGCCTTGACCATCTCGAAGTAGCGCTGATGGGCGGTGACCGCGTGGTAGCCGTCGTAGCTGTTCTCGACGAGCAGCTTCCAGTTGGCCCGGACCGAATACTCGTGGGTGCCCTCGATCACCTGCATGCCGACCTCGGACTGGTCGCAGATCAGGTCCAGGTATTCGGCGGCACCGGCCAGGTAGGTCTTCAGGTCGACGATGTCGGGGTCGAAGGAGACGAAGACGAACCCGCGGTAGGAGTCGATCCTCGGGGCCGCGGTGAGCGACGGGCGTTCGAAGTCGGGGCCGTAGGACTGGTCGCCGGGCAGCGACACCATCTCACCGGAGATCGAGAACGCCCAGCCGTGGTAGAAGCACGTCATGAATCGGGCGTTACCCTTCGGCTCCCGGCAGAGAAGGGCACCGCGGTGCGGGCACGAGTTGATCCAGACCTTGATCTCACCCTTGTTGTTCTTGGCGAAGATCAGCGGCCGTCCACCGACCGAACGGGTCTTGAAGTCGTTCGGCTTGGACAGCTCGGACTCGTGACCGACGTACAACCAGGTGTGGTTGAAGATCTTCTCTTTCTCGAGCCTGAAGACCTCCGTGTCCACCATCACCGACCGGTGGACCCTGAATCGCGGTTTGGTCCGGTCATCGTCGATGTACATGGAAACTCGATTCTCCAATCGTGCTTCGGACTCGGCGACGGTCATTCGTTCGCCTGCCGCCGTGCCCATGCCAGAGCGAGCTCGGTGGGTCGCGGAACGACCCGGAGGTTCAGCCACTCCATCGCCCTCTGCCAGGAGTCGAAGGAGGCCGCGTGGTCGATCGCGTCGCGATCGTCGAGGTGCGGCCACGCCGACCCGCCCGCGTAGCCGACCACCCGCGTGTACACCGGAGCGTCCGCGCGCAGCCTGCGCCGCAGATCGGCCAGCGTGTCGGCGGCCTGTGTCGTGGTGGCGGTGAACAGCCCCAGCCAGGGCACGCGCATGACCGCGGGCCGGTCAAGCAGGTGGAGCGCGTGAGCGGCGACATCGGCCGCCGACGACGAGATGCTGACGACGGCGCCGAGATCGAAACCGAAGGCCGCGGTGAGGGCCACTCGCGCGCCGGCGCCGTAGCCCAGGACCCCGACCTGCTGGTGTTCCCAGCCGCGCTCGGCGAGCACGCCGAGCAACGCGTCGACGTCGGCACGGTGCTCCCGCTCCGCCGTGTCCCCGTCGATCTCGGCGACCAGCGGTTCGTACCCCTGCATGAGCAGGTCGTTGGCGACGGCCTCACTGTCCGGGCCGAGATCACCCGCATCGCACAGGACCAGCGCGGCGCCCCGGAGGGCACCGCCCAGATGGATCTGTTCGGCCCGGATGGTCCGGGTCCCGACGGCGACCGTACGTCGCGTCGGCTTGATCCGGATCAAGGCGTCCACCTTCGAGGTACTCCTTCGCTCACTCTCCCGGCAGCGGCGGGAGGATCTCGCTGACGTCGTCGGAGAACGGCGACGACGTCACTCTTGCAGTGGGTGGCCCGCCGTTCCATCTCCCGTCTCAGCAGCCGGAACTCTGCGGCGAACCGGTGTGCGCCCCCAGTCCGAGCGGGGCGCGGCGCCCTGCCGGCGCCAAGATCCTCACGGTCCGGCACCTGCGCGTGACCTAGGCGCCGTGCGGGTTCCAGGGCCAGTACTTGGCCGTGGCACCCGCGTCGACGGTGATGTTCGTTCCGTTGATCATGGCGGACTCGTCAGAGGCCAGGAAGACCACCGTCGGCACGTAGTCATCGGGCACCGGTAGCCGATGCCACGGCATCAGGCCCGCGAAATCCATCGTGTAGTCGCGGGCCGAGGTCGCCTTGATCTTCGCCGTCCTCTCGATGCTGACCGGGTCGACCGGTTTGGTCGCCGTCGGGGTGAACGCGTTCACCCGGATGCGGTGCTCGGCCAGCTCCATCGCCGCCGACCGGGTGAAGTTGATCAGACCGCTCTTGCCGGTCGAGTATCCGATGTTGCCCGGCTGCCCCTGCCATGCCGCCGTCGACAGCACGTTGACGACGCTGCCCGGCGAACCGGCCGCGATCATCGCCTTCGCGGCGGCGCGGGTGAACAGGAAGGCACCGGAGAGAATGACGTCCAACTGACGCCGGTACTGCTCGATCGGCATCGTCAGGATGCCTTTCTGGTTGAACAGAACGGCGTTGTTGACGAGGATGTCGACCCCGCCCCAGTTCGAGACCGCCAGGGCGACGGCCTCCTCGCTGTGCGCCGGGTCGGTGACGTCGCCGGCCACGGCCAGCGCCTGCCCCCCGGCCTCGACGATGCTCTTCGCGCACGCCTCGGCGGTGGCCGCCGACAGATCCGTGCAGACGACCTTGGCGCCTTCGGCCGCCAGCCCGCGGGCCAGCGCGCCGCCGATGTTCGGGCTGGCACCGGTCACGATCGCGATACGTCCCGCCAACCTGTTCACAGGATGATGCTCACCTTTCCCTGCGGGCGCAGCGTGTCGAGGTCCAGAATCGCTCGCCGCTCCGTGAAGACGAAACCGTGCTCCGCGTCACGGCGCAGCACGTGCCGATACCGGCCGACGTAGGTGTCGAACACCCCCGGGCGCGTGCGATAGATCGCGAAGTTGGCGTGCACCGTCAGCCGGTCGTCGCCCTCGTCGACGGCCCGGATGTTGGTGATCAGCCGCCGCGTCTTCGAATGCGGGTACTCGGCGTGCGCCGACCGGGTCAGCAGCGAGTTCACCCGCTGCTCCAGCAGGAACCGGTCGTCCTGCACCAGGAACAGGTGCCGGCTCGGATCTCCGTCCGGCAGGTCCGTGGAGGGCACCAGATAGCGGCATTCGAGCGCGAAACGCCCGAGCCACTCGTGCAACCGCCATTCGTCGAGCAGATCGGCGTCCTGGAACAGGTACCGCTCCACCGCGCGCAGCTCCGCGTCGGAGACCGGGGCAGCGGCCGGCCTCACGGCTGTCGTCTCAGTCATGGAATGTTTCTCCGCTCAGCGGTAGACGGCGAATGCCTTGTTGGAGTTGAAGACCTCGGTGGTGACGAATTCGCTCCACCGCAGCTCCAGTCCCAGCTCCGACATGGCCCCGAGCAGGCAGAACCAGTTCAGCATCTCGTGCTGGCCCGCTGCGACGACCTCGCCGGTGGTGGCCGCGCGCCAGGTGTCGTAGTCGCCCGCCACCAGGGCGTCGTAGAGCCGCAGGTCGGCCTCGGTGTCCGGACGCAGGTGCCAGTCCTTGTCGTTGAGGAAGGCGTGCGACCAGCTCGACGAGGCGACCAGCGCCACTCGCCGACCGCCGGCGCGCACGGACCGGCCGACGGCCCGGCCCAGCTCGAAGCAGCGCAGCGGCGACGGCCCCGGCGGGTCCAGGTCCTCACCGGCGTTGATGTCGGCGAAGCGGGCGATGCCGCCCTGGCGGGCGATGACGTGCTCGCCGTAGCAGTTCACCGCGATCGGCACGATCGGGTACGGGAACTCCTTGCCGACGTTGTCCCAGTCGAGGAAGAGCTGGGTGTTGGCGAAGGCGTGCGGGAAGTTGATCCCGCTGCGTTTCTCGTACGAGTAGGCGATGTCGAAACCTGAGTTGATCACGTCGGTGACGAGCCGCTTGGCGAAGTCCGGCCGGCCCCGCATGACGAAGCTCTGGCCCTCGTCGGGCAGGCCCCACGCGTTCGGATGGTTGCGCTTGCGAAGCAGCGCCAGCGGGTCCACGACGGTGTCCTGGTAGGCCAGCACGCAGAACGACGGGACGACCTCCTCGCGGAAGTTCTCGTACTGGTCGTCGCCCCAGACCACCATCACGTCCGGCTGGAACTCGTCGAGCTCGGCCCGGATGCGGTCGAAGCCGGCGCGCAGCGCCTCACGGTGCCCCTGCGCCGCGGCGGCTCCGGCGTCGTCGCCCCATTCACGCCGCGCCTGCTCGGACCAGTTCTTCGGATCCTTACGGTCGGCCGGGATGTCGGGGTCCTTCAGCGTTCCGCGAAGCAGGCTCGCCATGTTCGCGTTGTCCGTGGCCACCATCGGGTAGTGGGTCATGCCCAGACCGATCACGTCTGCCATGTTGAATCCTCTGCGAGTCGGGAAGGCGGACCGCCCGGGTCGCGTACGGACGGCCGGTTGTCACGTGAGGCCATGCTCTGGGGTTCCGGAACGGCAGACCACTTCGAGTTCTGGTGTTCGGAACCCCCACCGACGGTCAAGGCGTGATCGGCACGTACTGGACCGTGCCGAACCCCACAGAAGCGTCGGAGTGCACCTCGGCCAGGAAGTTGACCAGGCCGCGGGTGCTGCCCTGGAATGTCTTCTTGCGTCCGGCCGGAACGTGTACGCCGCGTGGATGGGTGAAGCGGCGCACGACTCCGTCGCCGACGGCGATGGAGTCGGCCGCGGTGAAGGCCGGCCGGGATGCGACGGCGTTCGTGCGGACCCGGTAGTCCGGGAGCACGTGCACGATGCCGGTCTCGTCGGCTTCGATGAAGTAGCTGCGCCAAACCCCGTCGTAGAGGGCACAACTGGAGGCGATGAAGCGCCGGGCGCCGTCGAAGACCATCGGCGTCCAGAAGATGTCGTCGATCCTGATGTCGCGTGGACCCCACGTGTGATCACGCATCAGCAGCCCCGACGCCTCGGTGACGGTGTCACCGCTGAACAGCCGGCCGACCCACTCGGCGCCGACCTGGTAGTGGTTCGCGACGAACCAGATGCCCATCTCGCGGGCGCCCGGATCGTCGGCGAACAACTTCGCGGCGAGCTCGGAGACGAAGATCGGGTGGTGCCTGGTCGTCAACTCCACGTCGAAGCCGAACGGCACGTCGCCGTCCTGAGTGAAGTACCAGCCGTCGGCGTCCGGTCCGACGAAGCCGCGGCCTTCGTAGCGCAGCCGCCATCGCCGGAACGGTTCGATGACCTCCACAGTGAGCCCTGGTGAGGCGAAACAGTCCTCACCGGAGCTGTGCGTGGTGGTGGTCGTGGAAACGCCACCGACGGTCACCCCCGCGCGTACGTCCAGGGTCCCGTCCCGGGCGACGTGCTGCAGGTGCAGGCTGAGGCCCTCGGTGAGCGCGGCGTTGCCGCCGTAGAACGCGTAGTTCTCCTGCCAGGAGCCCTCGCCGGGGGTGTGCGCGAACTCGTCGGCACCGGTCAGCTCCACCACCCCTTACACCCCCTTCGTGTTGATCTCGTCGATCAACGTGATCGAATCGTGGTCGAGCAGGGTCTGGCCGAGTCGCCGCACCAGGCCTGCGGCGCGGCGGCGGGCCCGCGGGTTGTCCGTCTTCAGCGAGCCGCAGACGACCACCCCGTAGGAGAAGAACAGCAGCGTCGCGAGCCGGTGCTCGTGCCAGGCCTGTTCAGGACCGTAGGTGACCCCGTGCCGGCCGAGGGCGGCACTGTAGACGCCGAGCAGATCCTGCTCGTGGCGTCGCCGGACCTCGGTGTCCATGCAGTGGGTGACCAGGTACGACACGTCCTGGATGCCCTTGGCCCGCATGATGCCCTGCCAGTCGAGGGCGACGAACGCGTCCGGGTGTCCCGGCGGGCCGAACATGAGGTTGTCGAGCCGGAAGTCGCCGTGCACGATGGTGGCGTCCTCCGACAGCCAGGTCTGCAGCGACCGCAGGGCTGCCAGATATTCGTCACGCATGCCGCGCAGCCGCTCCGGCAGCAGGTCGCCGAAGTCGGCGATCATCGTGGCCCAGCTGCTCCCGACCTTCGCCGCGATCGACGGCCCGTGGCTCGCGTCGTGCCGGGCGAACGTCCGATGCAGCGCCGGATCCTGGGTGCGCCAGTACCGGGCGTGCAGCGAGGCCACCGACTTCAGGGCGAGGGCGGCCTGCTCCACGGTGCACCCGGCGACGTCGTCGCCGGGGATGTGATGGGGGAAATCCTCCATGACCAGGACGAACCGGGCCCCGTCGTCGTCGATCTCCCGGTGGTGGCACCGAGGTGAGCGCAACGGGCTGTCGTCGCCGATGGTCTCGTAGAAACGGAACTCCCGCTTGTACGTCGACATCTCGACGGCCATCTCGATGCGCTTGGGCAACGAACTGGAGAGCTTGACGATGACACTGTCCGGCCCGGTGCCCGACTCGGACGGGCCGTAGTCGAGGTGCACCCGCGCCACCTGGGACATCTCACCGACGCCCTCCCCCAGGGGTTGGATACGCACACCGGTCAGCGGCGAGGCCACCCCCTCGGCGGCGAGGATCGGGGAAAGCCAGCCGGCCGTGACATCGGCGACGGTCGCCGGCGAGAGGACGGCATCGTTCTTGAGGTTCATCAGACGTACCTCCATCGCAACAGCACCCGCTCCAGTACGCTGATCACCGCGTTGAGTATCAGCGCCATGACGATGAGCACGAGGATCGCGGCCACCATCGCGGACGGCTGGAAAGCGTTGCTGGACTTCTGGATGAGCGTGCCCAGCCCGTCCTGGGCGGCCATCATCTCGCCGACCACGGCCCCGAGGAACGCGTACGGCACCGAGATCCGCATGCTGGTCACCACCCAGACCAGGCTGGATGGAATCGTGACGCGCCGCAGGATGAGCATCCGCGAGGCGCCCAGCATCTTCAACGCGTTCACGAGGTGCTGGTCGACCTCGCGGACACCC
The DNA here is from genome assembly GCF_040635605.1 of Streptosporangium sp. NPDC006930. Classification (NCBI taxonomy): domain Bacteria; kingdom Bacillati; phylum Actinomycetota; class Actinomycetes; order Streptosporangiales; family Streptosporangiaceae; genus Streptosporangium; species Streptosporangium sp. NPDC006930. The sequence continues at coordinate 65,550 of NZ_JBEYID010000021.1, forward strand.
TGGTAGGTGTTGTTGAAGACGAGAAAGAAGACCAGCAGGGCGGCGACGGCGACCTTCGACGCCTCACCGATGCCGAACCACATGATCAGCATCGGCGCGAGCGCCAGCTTCGGGATCGTGTTCGCCGCCATGACCAGCGGCCGCAGGATGTCGCCGAGGATGTTGCTGAGGCCCAGCGCGAAACCGGCCACGACGCCCAGGGAACAACCGATCGCGAACCCGTACAGCGTCTCGCGCAGGGTGATGATGGTGTTCGTGAGCAGCGTGCCGTCCTCGACCCACCCGACGAACGCGGCCCACGCCTCACCGGGGCGGCCGACGTAGAACTCGTCGACGATGGCGAGCCCTTCACCGGGACGACCGGCGAAGACCTGCCAGGCCAGGATGAGCAGTGCCAGGACCCCGATGTTTCCGGCGCCGACGATCAAGGCGCGCGGCGTGATCCGTTCCCGCACCCGGGTGCCGATCGTACGGCGTTGTGAAAGCTTGCCGGGCTCCGCGGCCGGAGGCCGGCCGGCGGGCGCCCGCGCCGGTTCCGCCTCCTCAACCGGCGCGACTCTGCCTTTCATTCGTCCTCCTGAGCCGTGTGGTCCATCCGGTTCCACAGGTCCTGCCACAGCTCGCCGAAGCCCGGGTCGGTACGGAGCGACGTGAGATCGCGTGGCCGGGGCAGGTTCACCTCGGTGCGGTAGACGATCCGGCCGGGACGCGCCGCGAAGACGACGATCTCGTCGGCGAGCAGCAGAGCCTCGTCCAGGTCGTGGGTGACGAAGACGATCGTCTTGTCACCGGCGCTCCAGGTCTCCAGCAGCTGCGTCTGGAGGCGCTGGCGCATCTGCGCGTCGAGCGCGCCGTACGGCTCGTCCATCAGGATCAGCGACGGCTCGTAGGCGAGCGTACGGGCCAGCAGCACCCGCTTGCGCATGCCGCCGGAGAGCTGCGACGGGTAGAGGGTACGGAAACCTTCCAGGCCGACGCTCTCCAGTGCCCGCTCGACGCGCGCCTTGCGCTCGGCCTTGCCGTAGCCGCGTACCCGCAGCGCCAGTTCGATGTTCGACTCGACGGTCGACCACGGGAGCAGGGTGTCGTGCTGGGTGATGTACCCGGCACCGGTGTTGACGCCGCCCAGTTCCCTGCCGTCGAAGTACACCTGGCCCTCGGTCTGGCGCAGGAGCCCCGCGAAGACGTTGAGCAGCGTCGACTTGCCGCAGCCACTGGGCCCGACGAAGCATACGAACCGCCCGCGCCGGATACCGAGGCTGACGTTCGACAGCGCCTGCACTTCGTTCTTGCCTCGTTTGCCGAATTTGACGGAGACGTTCTCGGCGCGGAGGAAGTTGTCGTCCCCGCCGGCGCCCGATGTGTGGGCGCCGGCGGTGGTGGTCTGCCGCGTTCCGGTGAAGGACATCTCCTATTCCGTCCAAACCCCGTCGGCGAAGGTGAGGGCCGACGGCTTGTCGCTGGAGATGTCGTAGATCGCCTTGTTCTTCGCGAAGTAGTTCTCGGTCATCTTGGCATCGCCCTCGTAGTTCGCTTTGATCATCTCGAACGATTCCTTGACCAACGCCGCGTCGTTCTTCGGCGAGAACGTCAGATACGTCTCAGCGGCCTTGGAGGGGTCGTCGGCGAGCAACTGACGGGCCTCGTCGAGCGAGGCGAGGAACTTCTTGACCGTCTCGCGGTTCTGCTCGGCCCACGGACCGGCCGCCATGTAGGCGATGTTGCCCGCGTCCCAGGCACCGGTCTGGGCATAGTCCGCCGGGCCGAGCCAGATCGCGCCGTAGTCGTTCTTGACCGGATTGAGGCCACCGGGCAGGCCGGTGTAGATCGCGTCGACGCGCTTGGCCTTCAGACCGGAGTCCAGGCCGGCGGGCGAGCCCAGGGCGACGAAGCTGTTCTCACCGAACGGAACCTTGTAGTGCAGCAGCAGCGCCCGCAGCGACGCCTCACTACCGGGACCGCGGGAGGCGACGCCGAACTTGGCGCCCTCAAGCGCCTTGATGCGCTCCTCGACCGAAGACGCCTGGGTGACCCCCTTGGCCTCCTGTGCCTTGACGAAGTCGCTGTTGGCGAGCAGGACGCCGTTCTGGGTGTTCGACGCCCGGGCGACGGCGACGACGTCACGATCGCTCGCGGTGCCGAAGAAGAGCGCGGAGATCGCCCCGCCGACGATGTCGGTGTCACCCGTGACGGCCGCCTGCACCTGGGTGCCCGAGTTCGCGATATAGGGGAGGAACTCGACGTTCAGCCCGTTCTTCTCGAAGTAGCCGGCGCTCTTGGCGGTGATCGCGTCGGCGAAACCGGTGGTGTCCGCGGCGAGCAGCAGCCGAACCTTGGTTTCACCGGCGGCATTGGCCGCACCGGTGGCAACCTCGTCATCGGAGCCGCCACAGGCCGCCAGGGTCACGACGGCCAGCAGACCGGCCGTGAGGATTGCTGAGACTCTCTTACGCTTGAACATCCGCTGCCTCACATTTGGAATCGGGGAGCTTCTCACCGCTTCGCGCGGCCCTGCCCCGAGTCGCGTACTGACTTGGATTTCCGAACCTCGCCCCAGGTTCTTTGTCGCCTCTCGGAGGTCGACGGGACCGCGCTGCGCGAGCGCCCCCTGGACCACTTGGGGGGACACTAAGATGACCGAATACGCACAGCCACCAGAAGTTCCGGGCACTGGAACATCGGCGTCACCGGCCCGACACAGCCTCTTGACCGGGGCTGACGTGTCAGAGGGCAGCCTGCTACCGCGCCCGGGAAACCTCTCCTCCGGATCGCGGAAACACCACGGGCGCAGCTCTGATCGCGCAGGTCAGCGCACCGCGCCGGAACCCGATGCCTTGATGATCGACGCGGTCGACACCGGGGCCGTCTGGAACGAGCCGATGCCCGCGGAATCGCCCGAGCGCACGTGCCCGACGTGGTCGACCAGGCCCCAGTTCGGCAGGCCGTTGACGTCCCAGTTGCGGGGGGCACCCATCACCCGGACGACGTCGATGTCGAAGCGGGTCACCCGCTCGTCGCGCACCGCGAGCGAACTGGCGTCGGTGAACACCTCGCCGTGGGCGGTGTTCTGCCGCACGAGGTAGTCGGTGTAGACGTTGACGACCTGGTCGTCGACGGCTTCGGCGGCGAAGCTGTACCAGGTGTCCTCATAGCGCTTGGTCAGCGCGGTGAGGAAGCGCCGGCCGCCGTCGAGCACGACCGGCGTCCAGTATCCGGCGTTGCTGCGGAAGCGGCGCCGGCCCCACGAGTGGTCACGCCACATCAGGCCGCTCGCCTCGATCTTCCGGCCGCCGCTCCACACCGTGCCCTTCCACACCGAGCCGACCTCGTAGTGCTCGGCGACGGTGAAGATGTTGGTCGGGTCGACCGGGAACAGCTCGGTGGTGATCGGCCGCCACGAGATCGGCGCACAACGGGTGCCGATCTCGATGTCGAAGCCGAACGGGGAGTCCCCCGCCCCGGAGCAGAGCCAGCCGGACTCGTCCAGACCGACCCGGCCACGGCCGTCATAACTGAGTCGCATCTTCTCGAACGGGACGACGATGTCGACGTCGAAGCCGTCGGCGCCAAAAGCACTGCCGCCCGCCTGCTGCCTGACCGTCGAGGTCAGCACGCCGTCGACACACGAGGCGGCGCGCACGTCCACGAGACCTTCGGCCGGGATGTACTGGAGATGCAGGTAGACCCCGTTGCCGAACGCCTCGTCCCAGCCGTGGAACAGGTAGTTCTCCTGCCAGGCCTCGCTTTGGGGGGGTTCGTGGATCGACTCGTCGGCGGGAAGCAGCATGGATGGTCCTTCGGTTCGTGGTGAGTGGTCCTGCCGTGCTGGGAGCGCTCAGAGCAGATCCCAGACCTTCCAGTCGTCCATCGCCGTCAACGCGCGGTCGACCAGTCCCTTCTTGCGCGCGATGGCGCGCGGGTCCTTGTTGTTCATGCCCCCGGTGATACCGACGACGATGGAGAAGACGAACAGCATGGCGAGGCGGTAGTGCTCCTCGGCCTCGTCACGGCGGTAGTCGACCCCGGCGTCGTTGAGGGTGCGCACGTAGAGGTCGATCAGCCCGCTCTCGGCGGCGCGCCGGTCGTTCGTGGTCATGCTGTGGGTGACCAGGTAGGCGACGTCCTGGACGCCGCGGCCGACGACACTGCCCTGCCAGTCGAGCAGGACCACCGGATCGGGCCGGCCGGATCGGCCGAACAGCAGGTTGTCCATTCGCAGGTCGCCGTGGACGAAGGTGACCGGTTGCCGCGCCATCAGACGCAGCAACCGGGGGAAGGCCTGGACGTACGCCTGCTCGTAGGCGCGGACCTGGTCACCGAACCGCGCCTCATGATTAGCGATCATGTTCGGCCATCCCTGGATGACGGCCCGGTGGCGGTTGGCGGCGAAGACGCCGTCGTGGCGGGGGACCCACGCCAGTTCGGGGCCATCGGTGCGGTTCCAGAACGCGGCGTGGACCTTGGCGACCTCGGCCACCGCCAGGGCCGCCTCCCCTGGCGTGCAGCCGCGCACCTCGTCGCCGGGAATATGGTCGGAGAAGTCCTCCAGGACCAGGCAGTAGCGGGCGCTGTCGTCATCGACGGCGGCGAGGTAGGCGTGGGGCACCCGGGCCGGCACATGCGCGGCGAGTTCCCGGTAGAAGCGCACCTCGCGCTCGTAGAGCCGGATGCTCTGGGCCCGCTCGCGGTGGTGCTCGTTGTCGGTGGCGAACTTGGCGATGAGGCTCGCGGGTCCGCCCCGGTCTCCGTCGGCGTAGCCGAGACCGACACGAACGAGGGTTCCCATCTCGCCGACCCCGGACTTCAGGGGGGTCGTCTCGAACGCCACCGGCGCCGCCGCGTCCGGATGGTGCTCGCGGAGCAGCTCGGCCAGCCAGGGCAGAGTGATCTCCGACGAGGTACGGGGGAATGCCATGTCATCTCCTCGTAACGTGCTGCCGGGTGGCTCCCGGTCAGGGTGCGGGCAGTGCGTGCCAGGCCTCAAGCCACCGTTCCGGTTCCCGGAACGAATCCGCGAGGACCGGTGAGCGCGGTGGTCTCACTCATCCGGTGCTCCCCGCGTCGTCTCAGCCGGTTATCTCAGGAAGTCCGCCATGTACTCCTGGAAGCGGGGCTTGGTCACGGCCGACGCCTGGGCCCACGACTCGAATTCCAGCACCGTGTCCAGATCCGCGGCCTGCGACATCTGGACGGCCCGCTTCAAGTCCCGCACCAGCGCGGGGTCACGCCGCGCGTAAAGCTGGGCCAGGCTCGTCGCCTCGGCCAGCGGATCGTCCGCGAGCCGGGTCGCCAGGCCCGTCTCGTACGCCTGCCCGGCGTCGAGCACCTCCGCACCCAGCAGTGCGCACATCGCCCGCCCGGTCCCCATCCTGCGGGTCAGGAACCAGCTCGACCCGCCCCCCGGGTGCAGCCCGATCTCGGCGAAGGTCAGCGCGAACTTCGCCCGTGGGCCGGCTATCACGATGTCGCAGGCCAGGGCGATGTTCACGCCCGCGCCTACCGCCACCCCGCCTACCGCCGCGATCGTGGGGATCGTCAGATCCTTGATACCGAGGAACGACGCGTACACCCGCTTGAGGTCCTCGCGGATCTCCGCCGGTCTCCGGTCGATGTCTCCGAACATGGTGTTCAGGTCGGCGCCGGCGCAGAACGCCTTGCCCGCGCCGCTCACCACCAGCGCGCGGGCCTCGTCGTCGGCGGCCACCGTCCGGACCGCCTCCGCGATCTCCCGCAGCATCGGCAGGTTGAGGGCGTTGCGCCGCTGCGGCGCGTCGAGCATCAGGTGCCGGATCGGGCCGTCGGCCGTGAGCTTCGTGAACTCGGTCATCGTTCTTCTTCCTTCTCTCTGCTTCTCTGTCGGGCGTCCGCCGACCAGCGGCCGGCGCCTCCCGTCCAGGCGGGAACACCTCCGGCGCGTACCGAGGCCACGTCCAGGTCGTCGGCGTGGCGCAGCACACCCTCATCACACAGCCTCACCGCCGCGGCCACCGCCGCGGCGACGAAACGCCTGCCCAGACCTGCCGCCTCCTCGGTCGCCACCGGCTCTCGCGCGCAGGGGGCAGCGGTCAGCGGCGCGGGCCGCAGTCCCGCCACGACCAGCGCCCGCTCGATCACGGCCGGGTCGGCCCCGGCACGGCGCGCCTCGTCGGCGGCGGCCCTCACGGCCTCCGCGACGCGACCTCCGAACCCCTCGCGCTCCCCGTCGGCCAGCGGCACCGCCAGTGCTCCGGTGCGCGCGAGCCGCGCGACGACGTCGTCGACCGGTTCGTCCGCGGCCGCGTACTCGATGACGTATCCGCCGTCGCCCAGCCGGTCCGGGGCTATCCAGAGCACCGGATCGCCGGCGGGCGGCTCGACGCCCGGCTCGGCGACGGTGAGCACGACGTTGCCCTCCTCGGCGCGCAGCCGGGACAGCCCTGCGGCGTCACCGTCGCTGACGACGGCCACCGACGCGATTCCGCCGGCGGCGAGTGTCCGGCGGCCCACCGGCCCGGCGACCACCAGCACCGGCGTGCGGGCCGGCGCGTTCCCGGCGGCCTTACGCAGCCGCGATCGGGTCCGGACCGTGTCGAAGAAGGCCACCGCGATGGTCGCCCGCGCCGCGTCGGAGACGACGAGGTCGGCCAGTCCCTCGCTCTCGGCACGCAGGGCCGTGTCGACGTCGGCACTCGCCGCGATCGCCGCGACCTCGCGGATGGTGGCGACGGCGGGGGCGAGGTCGCGCACCGGTTGCAGCACGACCGGGTCCTCACCGGCCTCGTCACCGAACGCCGCCGGTCGGCCCCGGTCCCACGGCTGGGCCGCGTCGGGGTTGGCCAGAATCCAGGCGCGGGCCTTCTCCAGCGCCTCGGCGCGCGAGGTGGCGAGGTCGTCGATCAGGCCGAGTTCGTGAGCCTGGCGGGCGTTCAGCCTGGTGCCGCCGACCAGCAGTCGCAGGGCGCGCGGCAGGCCGATCAGCCGGGTGGTGCGGGTGATGCCGCCACCTCCCGGTAGCAGCCCCAGCGTCACCTCGGGCAGTCCCACCATCACCTCGGTGGAGTCCAGCGCGATCCGGTGGTGGCAGATCAGGGCGAGTTCCAGGCCACCGCCGAAGGCGCCACCCTCGACGAGCGCGACGACGGGGCGTCCCAGCCTCTCCAGCCGTCGCATCCGGGACTTGCGCAGTTCGAGATCGTCGAGGAACGCCTGCCGGTCGGCGGGGCCGATCCCGACGAGCCGTTTGAGGTCGCCACCGGCGAGGAAGCCTTTCTTGGCTGAGGTGAGCACGACACCGATGACGGTGTCGCGTTCGGCCTCCAGCCGGTCGATCACGGCCGCGAACGACCGGACGAACAGCTCGTTGAGGGTGTTGACCCTCTGATGTGGGTCGTCCATGGTGAGCGTGACCACGCCCTGGTCGTCGCGTTCCCAGCGGATCGCGGTCTCGGCGGTCAAACCACTGCGCTCCTTCCCGTGCTGACTCTGAGGTGAAACACCGGCCGGATCGCCGGACGGACCGCTGGACGGGCTTGATCTCACCGCCCCGCAGTCCGGATCTCTGAACGGCCCGGATCTCAGGACTGCTCGACGAGCGACGCGATCTCGGGGCGGTTCTTCGAGATCCCGGCCGCGTCGGCGGTGGCGCGGGTGATCCGGCCGTCCCGGAGAAACTCCAGGAACAGCGGGTTGAACAGATCCGGGCGGTCGGTCTGCCCCTGGTGACCGCACTCCCCCGGATAGAAGAACTGGATGTTCGGCAGGACCTTCTCCTGCTCATAACCCCACTCGACGGGGGTGAGCACGTCCTCGGTGCCGTAGAGGTAGACGCCGGGGATGGTCAGCCGGTCAAGGCGGCCCCGGGTGGTGAGCCTCGCGGCGATGTTCTGGTCCTGCCACGGGATACGTCGGCCGTACTGCAACACGCTCGGCCAGAGCCGGGCGTGCGCCTCACGGTGCCGTTCCGCGGCGGCGTGGCGCATCTTCAGCAGGTCGTCACTGATCGCCGCCTCGCGGTGGATGATCGCCCCCATGAGGGCGCGCATGCCCTCCTCGGTACCGTCGTACTTCGGGATCGCGACCTTCGCCGAGGGCTTGACGGCGTCATCGGGCACCACATCGCCGACGTCACCGGCGATCAGCACGAAGCTGACGACTTTCTCCGGGTGCGCGACCAGGTAGTTGACCGTGTTCATGCACCCCATCGAGTTTCCCGCGAGGTGGAACCGGTCAAGGCAGAGCGCTTGGACGAACTCGTGGACGAAGTCGACGTGGCTCTCCAGGCCGGTGGGCCAGTGCTCCTCGCGGGTGTCGGACAGCCCGAAACCCGGCATGTCGGGACAGTAGACCCGAAATCCGTTCTCGCCGAGGAACGGCGCCATGAACCGCCAGCCCGCGGTGCCGGAGGAGCCCGGCAGACCTCCGTGCAACAGGACCACGGCAGGACCGGTGGTACCGGAGGTCATGTAGTGCGCCCGTGCGCCACTGGCCAGCCGTACCCAGCGGCTGTGCATGCCGGGAACCTCGATGATGCCTTCCTCTGTCAGTGCCATCTCGTTGTCTCCTCTCGGTTGCCCGTCACGTGATCCGCCGCCTCGCAGGGGGTGGGAACACGCGTGCGACATGGTGGGGCGCCGCCGATCGCCGGTCGGCGAGGCGATGCGGGTCGGTGTCAGAAGGGTGCGTCGAGCGCGTCGATCGGTGTGCGCGCCATGACGGCGCGGCGTAACCTCATCAGCAGCCGGGGGTCGTCGACGACGACGGCCGCCACGACCGTGCCGTCCTCGTCGGCGTAGACGGCGGCGACCTGGTGGTCGTCGGCGGCGGGACGCACCCGCACCGCTCGTCCGAGGCCGGGTCGGCCGACGATCTGGATCCGATGGCCGTACTGGTCGGACCAGACGTACGGCGGCTGCACGCGGGGCGCGGGAGCACCGGTGACCGCCGCCGCGACGATCTCGGCGTGCTCGTTGGCGTTGGTCCAGTGTTCGATGCGCATCTCGACGCCGTACATCGGGTGCGGCCACCGGGCGACGTCACCGGCGGCGTAGACGCCGTCGAAGCCACGGACCCGCAGCCGCTCGTCGCAGACGACGCCGTCGTCGACGGGCAGCCCCGACGTGGCGAGCCAGCCGGTGGCCGGGGTCGCGCCGACGCCGACGACGACGAGGTCGGCCGGCAGGGTCCGGCCGTCGGCGAGGGTCACCCCGGTCACCCGGCCGATGCCCTCGAAGCGTTCGACCTGCGTTCCGGTCAGCAGGGTGACGCCGTTGGCCTCGTGCAGGCCGCCCAGCAGCGCCCCGACCTGCGCGCCGAGCAGATGGGCGAGCGGCACGGGCTGAGCCTCGACGACGGTCACGTCGGCGCCGTACGACCTCGCCGCGGAGGCGAACTCGGCCCCGATGAATCCGGCCCCGATCGCCACCACGTGCCGGGCCGCGGGCAGCGCGGCGCGCACGGCGAGGGCGTCCTCGACGGTGCGCATGGTGTGCACGCCGGTCAGTCCCTCGGCACCGGGCAGGGTCCGCGGGGAGACACCGGTGGCGATCACCAGGATGTCGTAGCCCAGTTCCTCACCGGTGTCGGTGACGACGACGCGGGCCACCGGATCAAGCGCCACCGCGCGTACCCCGACGCGCAGGTCGACGCCGAGGGCGTCGAGTTCCTCGGCGCCGAGCAGGGGCACCGGGGCGCCGTCGGTCTCCGGCAGGATCATGTCCTTGGACACGGGGGGCTTGTCGTACGGACGGTACGGTTCGGCCCCCACGATGGTGACGGGGTCGGCGAATCCGGACTTGCGAAGGCTTTGTGCGGTTCGCACTCCGGCGATCGACGCCCCGACGATCAGGATTCCCATGGCGGACATCGTCGTGCAGGGCACGATGACCGGGAAGTGCCGGTGCCAGCCACCGGAACCCTCAGCACCGGACGTAGACCTTGCCGTCCTCGACCTGGACCTCGTAGGTCTTCAGGCCGATGGTCGCGGGCAGGCACAGCGCCACACCGGTGCGGATGTCGAAGCGGGCCATGTGCAGCGGGCAGACGATCTCGGCGCCTTCGAGGTCGGAGTCCTCGCCGAGCGACCATCTGTCGTGCGTGCAGACGTCGTGGGTGGCGTAGAACTCGCCGTCCTCGGTGCGGTAGATCGCGATGGGCTCCTCCCCCGCGCCTTTCCACGTCATGGACGTCCCCGGCTCCAGATCATCGACACCACAGGCCAAGCGCCACTCCATCAGTCCCCCTTGTCGCCGCTCACCGTCTACTACGCCGCCGATTGTCGGGCACCATGGGTGCCGACTCCGACAGCGTGTCCCGGCAACCGGAACATCCGTGCCGAAGAACCCCGCCCGGGGCTGCTTCAGTAGTCGCGGGGGAACCAGTGTGAGTGACCGTTGGCCAGACCCATGCGGCAGGCCGCGGCGATCCGGGCGGTGGTCTGCCGCAACGCGCCCTCGACCTTGAAGTCGAGCCGGGTGGCCGAGTCGTAGGCGACCGATACGGCGGCGACGGCGGCGTCCTGGACGATGACGGGAACGGCCATGCAGGCGACACCGGCCTGCGACTCGTTCGATTCGTGCGCGCTCTTCTCGGCTCGGATCTTACGGAGCTCGACGATCAGTTCGTCGATCGTGGCGACCGACGCGGGCGTCAGCCGCGGCAGCGGCGAGGGAAGGAACGCCTCGAGATCCTCGAAGTTCTCCCATGCGAGCATCGCCTTACCGATCGCGGTGCAGTTCGCGGGGAGTCGCGCGCCGACCCGGGAAACGGTGACCGGCGAGTTCGCGGACGCGAACTTCTCCAGATAGACGACGTCGAACTGGCGCAGCACGGCGAGGTGCACGGTCAGCCCGGTCCACCGGTGCAGTGCCGCGAGGAACGGCATCGCCTTGTCCCGCATGCTGCCGGCCGGCGTGATCACACCCATCTCGAAGAGGCCAAGGCCGATCTTGTAGCCGCGCCGGTGCTGCTCGATGGCGCCCAGGTCGATGAGGCGGGCGATAATGCGGTGCACCGTGGATTTCGGCAATCCGGCCGCACGCGCGAGTTCACTCAAGGTCATTACTCGGTCGTCGGCGCTGAAAGCCCGGAGAATATCGAATGCCTTGGTGAGAATGGAAGGGGAATCCCCATCGACGGGATCCACCGATTCGAATTCCGCCATCGGCACCCCCGTCGAGCTTGATCCGGCCTGGTAGAGCTACGCCGAGACCCTTTTTTCCACAAAAATCCCGCATTGTTTCCTACACGTTTCGTGGAGGATAACACAGTCACAGCAGATCCTGCGGAGAGTGTGACGCACGTTACCCGGCCCCGGAGAGATTCCGGTGGTTGGAACAAATCTCCGCAACCGATTTCCGGATGCCCTAACATGCCCGGATGTAAATAGATCAATCAGCAGTGCGACCCCCGGGAGCCGAACCGGCTCCCGGCGACGACCATCGCCTGCTCGCGCCCGCAGCGGAGGAGGCACCATGGGGCAGGGACGCCAGCATACTGTCGACGTCCACGCGCACTTCCTCCCGGGGCACCTGCCGGGCTGGCCGGGCGAGACCGCGGGACCCCGGTGGCCACGCCTTCGGACCGGCGACACCGAAGGTCAGATCCTGATCGGCGACTCGCTCTTCCGGCGCGTACGCCCCAGCCTCTGGGACGTCACCGAACGCCTGCGCGAACTCGACGAGGCCGGCATCGACCACCAGGTCATCTCCCCCGTACCTGTCACCCTCGTCTACGACGCCGAGCCGGAACCCGCGGCCCGTTACGCCCGCGCCCTCAACGAGGCCCTCGCCCAGACCGCCGGGACCTCCGGCGGGCGGCTCACCGCCTGGGGCACCGTACCGTTGCAGGATCCCGCCGCCGCCGTCAGGGAACTCGAACACCTCTCCGGCACGCTCGGACTGACCGGTGTCGAGATCGGCACCACCGTCAACGGCCTCGAACTCGACGATGAGGCGCTGACCCCCTTCTTCGCGGCGGCCGAAGCCACCGACACCATCGTGTTCGTCCACCCGATGGACGGCGGCGGCGGCGCCATCCGCCGACGCGGTCAGCCCTACGACTTCGGCCTCGGCATGCTCACCGACACGGCGATGGCCGCCGGAGCGCTCATCTTCGGCGGGGTCATGCAGCGCTTCCCCAGGCTGCGGGTGATGCTCTCGCACGGTGGCGGCACCCTGCCCTGGGCCTGGCCCCGGCTGGCCAGGGGCGCCCGCCTCGGCGACGTCGACCACACCATCGACCTGGCCGCCACCATCCGCCGGTTCTGGGTCGACTCGCTCACCTTCGATCCCGGGCACCTGCGTCTGATCATCGACCGGTTCGGTGCCGACCGGGTGATGACCGGCACCGACCACCCGTTCATCACCCGCCAGATCCATACCGCGACCGAAGAGATCGAGACGGCCCGTCGCGACGGGACCATCACCGACGATGAGTCAGGCGCGCTGCGCTCGGCGAACGCGGTCGCCCTGCTCGCCGGGCGGAGCGGTGATCCCTCAACAGCGGACTCGACAGTGGACTCGACAGTGGAGAAGAAACGCGATGACGCGCGATGACGTGACCGTAGTCGGCGGTGGCCCGATCGGGCTGCTCGCCGCACTCGGCCTGGCACAGGCAGGCATCCCCGTGACCGTCCTGGAAGCCGCGAGCAACGTCGTCCGAGCCCCCCGTGCGATGATCATCCACTGGTCGGTCCTCGACGGCCTCGACCGGCTGGGCATCCTCGACGACGTACTGAGCGCCGGCCTCGTCCAGGACTCCTGGTCACTGCGGGTCACCGCCACCGGCGAGACGTTCCGGTTCGACCTCGGGGTCCTCGGCGACGAGGTGAACCGGCCCTTCAACCTGCACCTGGAACAGGACCGGCTGGCCGAGATCCTGCTCAGGCATGCCACCAAGCTGCCCAATGTCACCGTGCACTGGGGTAGCCGGGCCACCGAGGTGACCCTCGACGAGCACGGCGCCACCATCGTCGCAGGCGGCCCCGAGGGGAATCTGCGACACCGCACCTCCTGGGTCATCGGGGCGGACGGCGCCCACAGTGTCGTCCGGCGCGGCATGGGCCTCGGTTTCCCCGGCATGACCTGGCCGGAAAGCTTCGTCGCCACCAACATCACCTACGACTTCGCCGGCCTCGGTGTCCAGCGCTGCACCGGCATGATCGACCCGGTCGACGGCGCGCTCGTCGCCGAGATCGACGGTGAGGGCCTGTGGCGCTACACCTACGCCGAATCGCTGCGCCTGCCCGTGGAGGAGATCGCGCAGCGGATTCCCGCGGCACTGAAACGGGCACTGCCCGGCGGTGACGACATCGAGGTGCACGCCTGGTCGGCGTTCCGTATGCACGAGCGGGTCGCCGACCGCTTCCGCGTCGGCCGGGGCATACTGGTGGGCGATGCCGCCCACGTCACCAACCCGTCGTCGGCGGTCGGCTTCGCCGGCGGGTTCTTCGACGTGTGGACGCTGATCGAGACGTTGACCCGGGTGATCATCGACGCCGACGACCCGGCCGTGCTGGACCGCTACTCACAGCTGCGCCGCCAGGCGTTCACCGAGCACGCCTCACCGCTGTCGTCGGAGTTCAAGCAGTTCGTTTTCAACATGGACGATCCACGACGGCTCGACCGGGAGGTGCAACGGTTCCGGCGCGTCGTCGGCGATCGGGACCTGCTGCGCCGCTTCCTGAAGGCCGGCTATGACACGAAGACCCCGACGTTGAAGAACTGACCCGGCGCGACAACGCGAATCGGCCGGTTCCCCAGGGCGGGGAACCGGCCGATTCGCGTCGCGCCGGGTCAGCCCCGAGCCTTCTTGGCGAAATCCTTGGCCACGATGACGCGCTGGATCTGCCCCGTGCCCTCGAAGATGTCCAGGATCTTCAGGTCGCGGTACCACTTCTCCAGCAGCAGTTCGGTGCTGGTGCCCTCCGGCCCGAGCAGCTGCATGCAGCGCCGCACCACCCGCTCGGACGTGGGCGGGCCGAACGCCTTCGCCATCGATGCCTCGACGCGGTTCTGCAGGTCGTGCTGCCGCATCCACTGGGCGTGCCGGTTCAGGTGCCGGTTACGCGTCAGGGCCGCGGCCATGCCCTCCAGCTCGCGCTGGATCAGCGACCAGCGGTCGGCGCGGAAGCCCAGCCGCTGCTCGTGCAGCAGCTCACCGGTCAGATCGAGGGCGGCCTGCGCCACCGTCGTCGACAAGGCAGAGACGTTGGGCCGGTTCTGGTTCAGTACCGACAGCGCACTGAGGCGGGCGCCACCGGCGCCGTTCGTGCCGGCCGACGGGTCGTGGCCGAGCCGGTTCTCCAACGGCACGACGCAGTCCTCGAATCCGACATGGGTGGTCTCCCACGCCCGCAGACCCAGCTTGTCCTCGTTCTCCTTGAGGATCACCAGGCCGGGGGTGCCCCTTTCGATGACGAACGCCTCGGCCGAGGCGATGCCCTTCTCTGAATCGGTGACGGCGAACGCCACCACGTACTCGGCGGACGCGGCGTGGCTGCAGAAGATCTTCGAACCGTTGATGACCCACGAGTCGCCGTCACGGACGGCCCGGGTCGCCAGCCCGCTGGTGTCGGAGCCCGCGCCCGGCTCGGAGAGACCGAACCCGGTGACGCCGCCACCGCGCACCACCGGCTCGTACCAGCGGTCGATCTGTTCCGGCGTGCCGAGCAGGCTGACGACGACGTGGCCGATACCACCGCTCACGTAGCTCTGCGCCCACGTGTCGCCGTAGTTGAGGCCCTCATACTGGGCCATCACCCGCATCAGCTCACCGTCGGGGAACTGCGGCAGGTCGTTGTCGCGGCCTTTGGCGACGTGCTTACTGATCTTCACCGGGCAGGTCTCGAAGATCTCCCGGTAGTTCGCGGGCGGCCGATGGTCGGCGTCGGCCTGGCGCGCGTGCGGCCGGATCTGGGCCACCGACCATTCCTTGAGCTCGCGCTCGTAGCGCTGCAGCTCCGGACTGAATTCAAAGGCGAGCGTCACTGTGGGTACCTCTCAGACCGCGGGCGCGAAGCTCGCGAAATACGGGTCGGCGTCCAGGGTCGAAAGCAGCGCGGCAGCGCGGTACCACAGCTCCGTCGGGTGGTCGGTGAGGAATCCGTGGCCACCGAGCACCTGGATGGCGTTGCGGGTCGCCTCGGTCGCCGCGGCGTGCGTCTCGTTGACGATCCGGCTGACGTCGGCGAGCGCCTCCGTGCGCCCCCGGTCCAGCCCGCTCGCCACCGACAGCAGGCCCAGCCGGGCCGCGTCGAGCCGCATCTGATCGTCGACGAGGGTGAAGGAGATTCCCTGGAAGTCGAAGATCGGCCTGCCGAACGCGATGCGTTCCGTCGCGTACTTCGTGGCGTACTCCCGGGCCCGGTTCGCGCCACCGAGCGCCACCGCCGGCGCCAGCAGCCGAGTCCGGGCGACGGCGAACGCGAGTGACCGCGCGTCGGCGTCCACGCCGCCGAGCAGGTCGTCCGCCGCGACGAGCACATCGAGGTGGACCCTGGACAGTCGCGCCGCGCTCAGCGCGATGTGCGAGGTGCCGGAGACACGCTTCGTGTCGACGCCCTCCCGGTCGAGGCCGACGACGGCGGCGCGCAGACCGCCCTGCGGGTCCACCCCGACGACGAGCAGTTCGGTGACACCGTCGAGCAGCGCCACCGCGTACTTGGTGCCGCGCACCCGCCAGCCGTCGCCTTCGGCGGTGATGGTGGTGTCGTACTCCTCGGGCGGCAGGCCGTAGCGCTCGTAGAGGGCCGGTGCGGGCGCCGCACGCGCCCCGTCCGCGACCCCGGCGAGCCAGCGGTTCCGCTGCTCCCCGGTACCGGCGGCGTCGATGATCAACGTGGAGCCACCGGCCAGGACGGCGGTACCCACGATGCCCGGATCGCCGTAGGCGAGGTTCTCGACGGCGCGCAGCTGGGTGACCGCGTTCGGAGTGCCGCCGAGGTGCTCGGCCACCGGGGCGGTGAAGCCGAAGTCGCGCAGCCGGCGCCAGAGCCCCTCCGCGATGGCGCCGGTCCTGTCCACCTCACGTGCCGCCTGGTCCACGGGGCCGAGTGCCAGCCGGCGCGCCGTCTCGGCGATGAGCTGGTCCTCGGCGGACGAGGAAAGAACAAACATGGAGAACCTTTCTTCAAGCGGAGACCGGCCGACGGCTGCTCACCGCGCGTTCGGCAGGACCTTCTCGGTGAACAGCTTCAAACCGGCGTTCACCACCTCGCGGTCGCCGTCGCGGGCGCCCATCAGCACCACCACCCGGTCGAGTCCGACAGCCTTGAGTGCCTGGAGGCGGTCGACACACGCCTGTGGTGGCCCGGCCACGGCGAAGCGGTCGATGAACTCGGGCTCCAGCACCGTGCCGTGTCCGCTGCCACTGCTCGCGTGGTGGATCCGGTCGTACGCCTCGGCGGCCCGCCGGTACTGCTCCTGGAGCGCGGGGTCCTCGGTGGCGAACCGCGCGGTGGCGGAGAAGCGGGCGATGGTCAGCACCGCGCCGGCCAGCATCGAACGGGCCGCTTCGACGTCGTAGCCGGTCATCACGTTGATGTAGGCGCCGAAGGTGAGGTCGGCGGGATCCTTGCCCGCCTCGGCGCGGCTCTGCCGGGCCCAGGCGATCGCGGCGGCGATCCGCTCCGGGTCGGCGCCGAGGGCGAACATGATGCCGTCGGCCTCACGAGCGGCCATCGCGATGGCCTTGGGGCCGCTGGCGGCCACGTCGACGCGCACCGGCGGCAGCGTCGACCTGCCGATCCACTCCGAGCGGCTCTCGAAGCCGTCGAGGTCGACGATCTCGTCGCGCAGGTAACCGCGTACCTGGCGCACATACGTGCCGAAGTCAGCGAGCTTCGCGGGCTTGCGGTTGATGTAGGTCAGCGACGAGTCACCACGGCCGATGCCGAGCACGGCCCGGCCGCCGGAGGCCTCGTGGACCGACTGCACCGCCGCCGCCATCACCGACGGGTGACGGGTCACCGGGTTGGAGATACCCGGGGCCACCAGCAGCCGTTCGGTGGCCTCCGCGGCCAGCGCCATGCCGACGAACACGTCGCCGGTGAGGCACTGGGTGTCGCCGAAGGCCAGACCGTCCCAGCCCGCGTCCTCGGCCCGTTTGGCCATCCGGCCGGTACGACCTGGAATGGGAAAATTGACCTGCCAGATCTCCATCGCAACGCCCTTGCTCTTTCGGCGCCCGCAAACACATGCACGGCACGGGCCGGCCGGGAACGTCGACATGGCGTTTCCCGGTGGCCGGACTGGTGACTCGAATGCAAACTAGTTGCCGACGTAGCGGGGGCCGTGTTTCTGTTCCAACGACTGGAACGGATTTCCCTGTCGCACTTCCGGCAAGATGGCGCGCTATTTCCTGAAGCGCACGGCGCCGGTTACCGCCGGACGGAACTCGGCGATGCCGACGGGATGCCGACGGGATGCCGACGGGATGCCGACGGGATTCAGGCCTCAGGCGACAGTAGGGTGTCAGCGTGGATCTCCGGCTCATAGAGTATTTCATCGCTGTCGTCGATCACGGTGGGGTCACTCGGGCCGCGCAGGCGCTCTACATCGCGCAACCGTCGCTGTCACAGGCGATCCGCACCCTGGAACGCAGGCTCGGCGTGCAGTTGTTCGACCGGGCCGGACGGCAACTGCGGCTGACCGACGAGGGAGAGGCGTTCACGGTGTCGGCGCGCCGGATCCTCGCCGATGTGGTCCGGGCCCGGCAGCGGGTGGCGGCGGTGCGGGAGTTGCGCAGCGGACGCCTCGACATGGCCGCGCTCTCCACCCTCGCCGTCGAACCGCTGCCCCGGCTGGTCAGCACGTTCAACCGGGAGCATCCCGGAGTGCTGGTCAGCGTCAGCGACCCGGGCAGTCCGGCCGGGGTGGTGTCCATGGTCCGCCAGGGAGGCGTCGAGCTGGGACTCTCCGAGCTGCCGGTGCGCAGCGACACACTGCGGTCCATGGAGCTGTTCACCCAGGAGATCTGCCTGGTGCTGCCGCCCGCACTGGCACAGCGGCTGCCCGATCCGGTGCCGGTGGCCCACATCGCTGAGATCCCGCTCGTCCTGGAGGGGGCGGCGGGGCCCAACCGGACTGCGGCCCACGCCGTACCGGCCGGGGTGACGTTGCAGGTCGTGGTGGAGTGCGTCCACCGGCAGGCCATCTGGGCGCTGGTGGCCAACGGCGCCGGGGCGACCCTGCTGCCGCGCCAGGTGGCCGAACAGGAGGTCACCGGGGTCGTGGTGCGCTCGACGACGCCGCGTCTGGAGCGTCCGGTAGGCCTGGTGTTCCGGCCGGGAGCGCTGTCACCCGCCGCGCAGGCGTTCATCGACTGTGTGCGGCGGCTGTATCCGCCACCTGCTCCCGTACCAGCTCGATGAAGGCCCGTCCGACCGGCGACAGCGCCTCCGGGTTGAACAGCAGCCCGTAGGGGCGGCTGAAACAGGGGTCGACCGCCCGGACCACCGCCCCACGGGCGGCGGCGGCTTCGGCCATGGATCGTTCCATGAAGGTTCCGCCGAGCCCGGCCAGCACGAACGCGAGCCGAGCCTCCCGGTGCGCGATGATCGCGGCGGGCCGGCGCAGCCGCCCCGCCGCGGTCACCGCGCGCTCGATCTCGGTCGCCCAGGAACTGCCCGGCGGCACGACGATCAGGGGTACGTCGGGCAACTGGGCCCTCGGCAGCGGATCGGCCCGCGACACCTCGGTGCCGGGCGGGAAGACCGCCCAGAACTCCTGTACGCCCAGCGGCAAGGTGTCCAACCCACCGGTCGCCGTGGGCAGATAGCAGACGACGATCTCGCAATGCCCGTCGACGATCAGCGATGCGGCGGCCTCCTCGTCCTGCAGGTCACCGATGCGGATGTGCACCTGGGGACTACGTTCCCGGAACCGGCCGATCAGTTCGGCGAGCGACCCGGCCGACAGGGTGGCGTACGCGACGATGTCGAGCCGCCCGCGCAGCCGGCCCGCCGCGTCGACCACAGAGCTCTCGGCCGCGACGACGTCGCGCAGGATCTGCCGGGCAGGGCCGACCAGGGAGTGCCCTGCCGAGGTCAGCACCATGCCCCGGCCGATACGGTGGAACAGTTCGGTGCCCAGCTCGCGTTCGAGGCCGCGGATCGACTGGGAGATCGTCGGCTGGGACAGGTGCAGGCTCTCCGCGGCGGCGTTGATGCCCTGATGGTCGACGACCGCGAGGAAGTACTCAAGGTTATGCAGGTCCACTCCGAGAACCCTACTGTCCGGCACGCGCCCCACCACGGTGAGCCGGCACGTCAGCGGGGTGCCATCCGGATGGCACCGTCGAGGCGGATGGTCTCTCCGTTGAGGTAGCCGTTCTCCAGGATGGCGGCGGCGAGCTGCCCGAACTCGTCGGTGCGACCCAGCCGGGCCGGGTTCGGCACGGTGGCCTCCAGCGACTTCTTGACGTCGTCGCGCAACCGGGCCAGCAGCGGCGTGTCCATGATGCCCGGGGCGATGGTGCAGACCCGGATAGCGCGGCCGGCCAGGTCGCGGGCGGCGACGATGGTCATGCCGACGATGCCGGCCTTCGAAGCGGTGTAGGGGATCTGGCCGATCTGACCTTCGAACGCCGCCACCGAGGCGGTCATCACGATCGCGCCGCGCTCACCGTCGACGAGCTCCTGGCGGGCGATGCGCTCCGCGCCAAGGCGCAACGCGTTGAACGAGCCGATCAGGTTGAGCCTGATCGTCCATTCGAAGTCCTCCAGGCTGCCGGGGCGGCCCTCCCTGTCGATGACGCGCACCTTGCGGGAGGCCCCGGCGCAGTGCACGAGCCCACGCAGCCCGCCGCGCGCGTCGGCGGCGTCGAGGGCGGCGGCGAACGACTCCGGGTCGGTCACGTCGCCCGGCGCGAAGTGCGCCCGCTCCCCCAGCTCCTTGGCGACGGCGGCCCCGTCGGAGGTGGGCAGGTCGATGACGGTGACCGTCCCGCCGGCGGCGATCAGCCGGCGGGCGGTGGCCAGACCGAGGCCGGACGCACCCCCGGTGACGGCCGTGTTGAGTCCATCGAGATTCATCAAATACCTCCAGCGTGGATACTCCGGCCTTCAGGCCGGAGAGGAAACGCGGCACCATGCCGCACGAACCTGGAATCGAACACACGTCCACTGTTAGCTGATCTTGCGCTAGAATGTGAGGCATGGCGCAGACCGTGAAGCGGGCGTTCAAGTTCCGCTTCTACCCGACCCCTGAGCAGGCCGAAGAGCTTGCCCGGACGTTCGGCTGCGTACGCCTCGTCTACAACAAAGCCCTCGAAGAACGCACCCGCGCCTACATGCTGGAAGGCCGGAAGACCTCCTACGTGCAGTCGTCGGCCGCGCTCACGGAGTGGAAGAAAACCGACGACCTCGCGTTCTTGAACGAGGTCTCCTCGGTGCCGCTTCAGCAGGCATTGCGCCACCTTCAGGCGGCGTTCACGAACTTCTTCGCCAAGCGGGCGAAGTACCCGGCGTTCAAGTCCCGCAAGAAGTCCCGCCTCAGCGCCGAGTACACCCGCAGCGCCTTCCGATGGCAGAACGGGCAGCTCACCCTCGCGAAGACGAACGACCCGCTGAACGTCGTGTGGTCGCGCCCACTGCCCGAAGGAGCACAGCCGTCCACGGTGACGGTGTCGAAGGACGCGGCGGGCCGCTGGTTCGTCTCCATCTTGTGCGAAGACACCGTCCGGCCGCTTGACCCGACGACCAATGCGGTCGGGGTGGACGCGGGCATCACGGCGTTGGCGACGCTCTCCACCGGAGAGAAGATCGTCAACCCCGAGCATGAGCGGGCCGACCGCAAGAAGCTCGCCAAGGCTCAGCGGAACCTCTCCCGCAAAGAGAAGGGGTCGGCGAACCGGGCCAAGGCGAAACTCGCCCTCGCCCGCGTGTATGCCCGCATCGCCGACCGTCGCCGTGATCATCTGCACAAGGTCACCACGCGTCTCGTCCGTGAGAACCAAACGGTCGTGATCGAAGACCTCACCGTGCGCAACATGGTGAAAAACCACAGCCTGGCCCGCGCCGTCTCGGATGCCTCCTGGCGCCAGATGCGGTCCATGCTGGAGTACAAAGCAGCCTGGTACGGGCGGGAGTTGCTGGTCGTGGACCGGTGGTTTCCCTCCTCCAAGCTGTGCTCGGCGTGCGGCACCCTCCAGCGGTCCATGCCGCTCAACGTCCGCGATTGGGTGTGCGCTTGCGGCGCGGCCCATGACCGGGACGTCAACGCCGCGAAAAACATCCTCGCCGCCGGGCTGGCGGAGAGGTAAAACGCCTGTGGAGCCGGTGTAAGGCCTCAAAGGGGGGATCCTCCTGGCGGGCAACTGGCGGTGAAGCAGGAACCCTCACGGGCGACCGTGGGGAATCCCCTCCCTTCAGGGAGGGGAGGAGGTCAATGTCTTCCCCTTGTGACCGTCAGAGCCCGAACGACTTCGCGATGATCGTCTTGAGTACCTCGGTGGTGCCGCCGTAGATGCGGGTGACCCGGGCGTCGGCGTAGAGCCGGGCGATCGGGTACTCGCGCATGTAGCCGTATCCGCCGTGCAGTTGAAGGCAGCGGTCGACGACACGGGACTGCATCTCGGTGCAGAAGATCTTGATCTTGGCGGCGTCGACGGGGCTGAGCTCGCCCGCCTCGTGCTCCGCCAGGCCCCTGTCCAGCAGCGCCCGGCCCGCCTCGATCTCCACCGCGCACGACGCGAGCTCGAACTTCGTGTTCTGGAACGAAGCCACCGGCACACCGAACGCCTTGCGGTTCGCCACGTACTCCAGCGCCGCCGCCAAAGCCGCCTCCGCCGCACCCTGCGCGGCGACGGCGATACCGAGACGCTCCTGCGGCAGGTTACCGGTCAGGTAGCCGAAGGCCCCGCCCTCCTCACCGAGCAGGTTCGCCACCGGCACCCGGACGTCGTCGAAGAACAACTCGGCGGTGTCCTGCGTGCGCAGACCCACCTTGTCGAGGTTGCGGCCCCGGGTGAAGCCCGCCATCTCCTTCTCGACCACCAGCAGCGACAACCCGTCACGACGTCCGCCGCCCTGGCCGGTGCGTGCCACCACCACGATCAGATCGGCGTGGATACCGCCGGTGATGAACGTCTTCACCCCGTTGAGCACCCAGTGCTCACCGTCGAGCCGTGCGGTGGTGGCGATACCGGCCAGGTCCGAACCCGTTCCCGGCTCGGTCATCGCGATCGCCGTCATCAACTCGCCGGACGCCATGCCGGGCAGCCAGCGCCGCCTCTGCTCCTCGTTCGCGTACGACAGGAAGTACGGCAGCACGACGTTCATGTGCACGGCCAGGCCGCCCAGGTTCACGTACGCGCGCTGGGTCTCCTCCATCCAGACCGCCGAGAACAGGAAACTGTCCTGCCCGCCCCCGCCGTACTCCTCCGGGATCTGGACACCGAGCACGCCCAGCTCACCCAGCCTGTGGAAGATACCCCTGGGAACGATCTTCGCCTCATCCCAGTCGAGATAGTGCGGCACGACCTCCCGGTTGAGGAACTCACGCGCCGTCGCGCGAAACGCCTCGTGATCGGGGCCGTACAGGGTGCTCTTCATCGTCTCGTCTCTTCCAGCGCCGTCTACAGCAGTTCGAGGATCGTGGCATTCGCCAGGCCGCCGGCCTCGCACATCGTCTGCAGGCCGTAACGGATGCCGTTGTCACGCATGTGGTGCACCATCCGGGTCATCAGCACCCCGCCGGAGGCGCCCAGCGGGTGCCCGACCGCGATCGCCCCGCCCAGCGGGTTCAGCCGCTCGGTCCTCGCCCCGGTCTCGGCCTGCCAGGCCAGCGGCACCGACGCGAACGCCTCGTTGACCTCGAAGACGCCGATGTCGTCAATGCTCAGGCCCGCCCGGCGCAGCGCCTTCGCGGTCGCCTCGATCGGCGCGGTCAACATCATCACCGGGTCGTCGCCGGCCAGCGCCACCGTGTGAACCCGGGCGATCGGCCGCAGACCTCGCGCCGCCGCCAGCTCACCGGTGGTGATCAGCAACGCCGCCGCCGCGTCGGAGATCTGCGACGAGTTACCGGCGGTGATCACGCCGTCCTCGCGGAACACGGTGCGCAGCCCGGACAGCACCTCGGTGGTGCTGCCCCGGCGCACCCCCTCGTCGGCGGTGAGCAACCCGTTCACCGACACGAGCTGCGCGTCGAGAGCGCCCGCGTCGATCGCCGTCGCGGCCAGCCGGTGCGAACGCACCGAGTATTCGTCGAGCCGGGCGCGCGACAGCTTCCACTTCTGGGCCACCAGCTCCGCGCCGATGCCCTGGTTGAAACCGCCGACGCCGTAGCGTTCCAGCACCGACTCCGGGTACTGCTGCCCGTCTTGCACGTTGGAGCCCATCGGTACCCGGCTCATCGACTCCACGCCACCGGCGATCGCGATGTCGTAGTGCCCGGCGATCACCGACGCCGCCGCGAAGTGCACGGCCTGCTGTCCCGAGCCGCAGCGCCGGTCGACGGTGGTGCCCGGGATCGACTCGGGCCACCCGGCGCTGAGCACCGACACCCGCCCGATGTTGCCGGACTGCTCGCTCACCTGCGTCACACAGCCCCACACCACGTCGTCGATCTCGGTGGGTTCAAGGCCGTTGCGCTCGGCGATCGCACGCAGCACGCACGCCGACAGATCACCCGGGTGCAGGCCGACCAGAGCGCCGTTGCGCTTACCGACCGGCGTACGGACCGCGTCGACGATCACCGCGTCTCTCATGGTTCTTCCCTTAGGGTCGTGGCCTCGCGGCGGTCGACGGTGTGGTGCGACTCATCACTAATCTCACTCATCGGCGAGGAACGTCTCTCGCACCTCGCTGCGCCGCAGCTTGCCGGCACCGTTGCGGGGCAACTCCCCGCGGAACTCGAAAGCCTTGGGCACCTTGTATCCGGCCAGCACGGCCCGGCAGTGCTCGGTGAGCTCCTCTGCGAGCGCGTCGCCGGCCCGCGTACCGGGCTCGGGCTGTACGACGGCGACGACCCGCTGCCCCCAGTCAGGGTCGGGCACGCCGATGACCGCGACGTCGGCGACGGCCGGGTGGGTGATCAGCGCCACCTCGATCTCGGCGGGGTAGACGTTCACTCCGCCGGAGAGGATCAGGTCGACGCGCCGGTCGACGATGTACAGCCAGCCGTCGGCGTCCAGGTAACCCAGATCACCGGCGGAGAAGAACCCGTCGCGCATCGCCGAGGCGGTCTTGTCCGGATCGTTGTGGTACTCGAACGGCACCGGCGGCATGAAGTACACATTGCCGATCTCTCCGGTGGGCAACTCGACGCCGTCGGCGTCCAGGATCCGCAGCCGCATCCCCGGCAGGGGATATCCCACGCTCCCCGGCTTGCTCAGCCACTCCTCGGAGTTCAGCGCGGCCGCCGACCCCTCGGTGGTGCCGTAGAACTCACAGACGACCGGTCCGAACCAGGCGATGGCGGCCCGCTTGACCTCCGGCGGGCACGACGCGCCGGAGAGCACCATGGCACGCATGCTGGACACGTCGTAGCGAGCGCGGACCTCCTCGGGCAACCGCAGCAGCCGATGCACGACCGTCGGCACGGTGAACGTCACCGACACCCGATGCCGCTCGACGAGGGCGAGGATCTCCTCCGGCCGAGGGCGCTCGGCGACCACGACGGTGTGCCCGAGCTGCAGGGCCATGAACGAGAACGTGCCCGGTCCCGCGTGGTACAGCGGGCCGGCCGCCAGGTGTACCTCACGGCCGGGAAGGATCCCGAGGCGCCCCATGAATCCGAGAGTGAACGCCGACACGGCGGGCGCCCTCCCCGACAACCCCTTGCGGACGCCCTTGGGGCGGCCGGTGGTGCCGGAGGTGTAGCCCATGTACTCACCGGCGATCGGATCTTCCAGCGGCGCCGTCGGGTACCCGGCCAGCAGTGCCTCGTAGTCGACCCAGCCGGGAGCACCGCCGACGGAGATGCGCCGCCGCGGATCCAGGTCCACCTCGACGAGGGCCGGCGCGACGACGTCGATCAGTGACGCGTCGATGACGACGGCCCCGGCGCCGCTGTCCCCCAGGATGTAGGCGATCTCCGCCGCGGTGAAGTGGTGGCTGACCGGGGTGAAGTAAAGCCCGACCTGGAAGGTGGCCAGCCGCAACTCGTAGTACGCACGCCGGTTGGGCAGCATCGCCACAACGCACTCTCCGGGCCGCAGGCCGCTCTCCCGCAGTGCCCGGGACAGCTGGTTGACCCGCTGCGCCAGCTCGCCGAAGGTCGTCGACGTGCCGTCGGTGTCGATGACGGCGACACGATCCGGATCGGCGGCGGCGACGGCGGCGAAACCGACGGGGGCGGCTGCGGTGCTGCTCGACATGCCTGACACTTCCCTTCCGCCGAGGCGCACAGACCTTGACGTCTCTCCAGCCGACCATCCTCCACAGCAGTTCATGGCACGAGCCACCAGAACGTCAAAGAGCAACCGTCGAACATTCGGATAGGCGCCGCCTATGGCGTCGAAGAACGCGGACGCATTCGGCGCTCTCATAGGTCACTCCTATCCGATTGTTTACGAGAACGTCTTTGTCACCCGGATAAACGGTGTGCTGTAGTCGGCGGCGACGCGCTTTGAGGATCCTCACGCGTTTTTCACGAAAAAATTGCCACCGATCAGGGAGGCACGGTGCTCGGCAATCTTGTCCCTCCGGCTCTGGAGGAGACGTCAGAGATGACGGCTCTCCGCCTTGAGGTTCGGAGTTTCCTCCGAGAAACCGCTCAGGAAGGCGTTTTCGCCCCCGGGGTGGACACCTGGCTCACCGGCTGGGACGAGGACTTCAGCCGAACGCTGGCCGCCCTCGGCTGGATCGGCATGACCATCCCCACCGAGTACGGCGGCCGGGGCCGCACCCACCTGGAGCGGTTCGTCGTCACCGAGGAGCTGCTCGCCGCGGGCGCCCCGGTCGCGGCGCACTGGATCGCCGACCGGCAGATCGCGCCGTCACTGCTCGCGTTCGGTACCGAGGAGCAAAAACAGCGCTACCTTCCGAAGATCGCCGCCGGCGAGGCGTACTTCGGTATCGGGATGAGCGAACCCGACTCGGGCTCGGACCTGGCCAGCGTACGAACCAAGGCGGTCAGGGTCGACGGCGGCTGGCAGATCACCGGCAACAAGGTGTGGACATCGAACGCGCACCGCTCGCACGCCTTCTTCGTACTGGCCCGCTCTGCCCCGCAGGACCCGAAGAACCGTCACCAGGGGTTGAGCCAGTTCATCGTCGACCTGCGTTCGCCGGGGGTCGACATCCGGCCGATCGTGTCGATGGGCGGTTCACACCACTTCAACGAGGTCTTCCTCCAGGACGTGCTGGTCCCCGACGAGTCGGTGCTCGGCACCATCGGCGAGGGCTGGAAGCAGGTCAACCACGAACTCGGCTTCGAACGCAGCGGCCCGGAGCGACTGCTCTCGACCTATCAGCTGTTCACCGAGGTCGTCGACGGGATGCGCGACGGCTCACTACGCCGCGACGCGAACCTGGGACGGCTGTTCGCCCGGCTCACCGGGTTGCATCGCATGTCGCTGGCGGTGGCGGGCGCCCTGCAACGGGACGAGCCCGCGGACACGGCTGCGGCGCTGGTGAAACTACTCGGCACGACGGCCGAGGGCGACTTGGCGGAGTTCGCCGACCTGATCTCGGACGACACGCTGGGCGCCGAACGCTACGAGCGACTACTGCGCGAGAGCCTGATCCAACGGCCCGGTTTCACACTGCGCGGCGGCACGAACGAGGTACTGCGCGGCGTGATCGCCCGCGGATTGGGGATGCGCTGATGTCCGGCCACGACAACGCCGAACTACTCGACATGATGCGGCAGGTCTTCAAGGATCACGCGCGGACCGCCGGCCCACGGACCACCGAGCGCACCTTCAACGCCGAGTTGTGGAACACCCTGGAATCGCTGGGCCTGACCCGGCTGACCGGCCGCGAGTCCGACTCCGGCAGTGGCGCGGGCTGGCCGGAGGCGGCGGCGCTGCTCGCCACCGCCTCCGAACACGCCGCGACGGTGCCGCTGGCCGAACACGATCTGCTGGCCGGCTGGCTGCTCGAGACGGCCGGGCTCCCCGTCGACAACGCTCTGCGGTCGGCGTGCGTGCTGAACGCCGACGGTACGGCCACCGCTGTACCGTGGGCTCGCCACGTGCGATCGCTGGTGGTGCTCTGGCCCGACGGCGGCACCTGGTACGCCGCGGACGTGTCGCTTGCCGAGGTCTCCCTGCGCCCCGGACACAACATCGCCGGGGAACCCCGCGACCATGTCACGGTGGTCACGGACCGGCTCACCGGGGTCCCGATCGCCGACGAGGTCGTCGCCGAGTTCCGGCTGCGAGGAGCACTGGCCCGTACGGTGCAGATGTGCGGAGCGATGGAGAAGATCGTCGAACTGTGCGTCGAGCACACCACGCGACGGGTGCAGTTCGGGCGCCCCCTGGCGAAGTTGCAGGCGGTGCAGCAGCTCGTCAGCGATCTCGCCGCGGAGACGTCGCTGGCGCGGGCGGCGACCGACGCCGCCGTACGGGTCGCGACGGAGTCGCTGCTGAGCGACGAGGCCCTGTTCGCGGTGGCCGTGGCGCGCTCCTGCGTCGGGCACGCGTCGTCGGTGGTGGTGCGCAACTCCCACCAGGTGCACGGGGCGATCGGCACGACCGCGGAACACGACCTGCACCTGTTCACCACCCAGCTCCTCGCATGGCGCTCCGAGTTCGGGTCGGTACGACACTGGGATGACTGGCTGACCGATGCCGCCCTCACCGGCGGCGCCGACGGGACGTGGGCACTGCTGACCGCCGTCGCCGAATAGGCGGCACACGGTGACCACGGCGAAACTGCACGGCACCTCCCGGCCCAGGGGCTCGTACCGGCTGATGTTCGACGCGCGGTACGGGGTGCACTTCTGGGCCACCACGTGCGCCACGACCGGACTGTGGATCTTCAGTATCGTCACCGCGATCCTGGCGTACGAACTGACCGGCTCCGCCTCCGTCGTCGCCCTGGTGATCGTGGCACAGAACGTCCCACAACTCTTCTCTCTGCTGAGCGGCAAACTCGCCGACCGCCGGCATCTCGGCCGGCTCGTCGCGCTGGGCCGGCTGGTGTCGGCGGCCGGGCCGCTGACGATGGCGATCTGGCTGTGGGCGTTCGATCCGGTCGGCAGCGTCGAGGGCACCGTCTTGATGTGCGCCTCGGCGGCGCTGATGGGCTTCGGCCTGGTGCTCACCGGCCCGGCCAGCCAGGCGATGATTCCGCTACTGATCCGCCCCGGCGAGATGTCGGCCGCGATGGCCTTGAGTAGCGTGCCGATGACGTTGTCCCGGGCGATCGGGCCGGCGGCGGGCGCGTTCCTGGCCCTGCATCTGGGGCCGGTGACGGCACTGCTGGTGGCCGCGACGGGAAACCTCATCCACGGTGTCGCGGTCCTGGCGCTGCGGGTGCGGCGGGCCACCACACCCGTCGGGACCGACAGCGACGACCTGTCGGTGACCGCGTCACTGCGCTATGTCCGCGACCATGCGCCGTTACCGGCGTTGCTGCTGGCGGTGGCGGCGATCAGTGCCGCCGCGGAACCTTCGGTGACCCTGTCCCCGACGATCGCCGCCGACCTCGGAGGCGGCTCCGCACTGGCGGGCTGGCTGACGTCCGGGTTCGGCATCGGCGCCTGCGTGGGTTTCCTGCTGTTCGCGGTGATCCGCCGCTGGGTCAGCCTGCAACGTCTCACCGGTGCCAGCATGCTGCTGATGGCGGTGGGGCTACTGGCGCTGGCGGCCGCCTGGATCCCGGCGGTCGCGCTGGGGGCGTTCGGACTCAGCGGCATCGGCATGACCCTCGCCTTCATCTGCGTCATGACGCTGATCCAGGAAAGGACATCGGACTCGTTCCGGGGCCGGGTGATGGCGTTGTGGCTCCTCGCCTTCCTCGGCGTGCGCCCGATAGCCACCACCGCCACCGGGGTACTCGCCGACACGGCGGGACTGCCGACGTCGCTGATCGTGGCCGCCGCCGTCATCGCCGGCGCCGCCTACCTGTGCCGCCCGGCGGTGCTCGGCCCGGACTCCTCCCCGACCGCCTGATCCGGCCCTCGTACACCGGCACAGCGCAGGCGGCTCCGGTGTGCCGCCGTGATCGCGCGGACGTTACCGCGGCTCGCCCGGGTTGAGCACGCCCGCCTCGATCAGTTCGGCGATGCGCTCCTCGCTGTAGCCGCTGCCGCGCAACAGATCAGGACCGTCGCCCCCCAAGGGACGCAGTTCCAGCGTCGGATCGGCCGGGGTGTCACTGAACCGGACCGGCGGGCGCGGCGAACGCACCTCACCACCGACCGGATGTGTCCACTGACGCAGCAGACCGACCTGCTCGACGTGTTCGTTGCGAACCACCTGAGAGGTCTCCAACACCGGACCACAGGGCACCCCCGCGTCGTTCATACGCTTGATGAAGTCCTCCTTGGGAAACTTCAGCGCCTCCTCGCGGACGATCGTTTCGAGCGCGTCGAGATTCTCACGCTTGATCATTTCGCTCTGCGTGGCGAACCGCGGGTCGGTGCGCAGGTCGGATCGGTTGACGGCGTCGAGCAGACCGAGCCGCTGCTTCAGGGCGATGGCCATGTAGACGACGAAGCCGTCGGCGACCTCGGTGAGCCGCAGCGTCTTGACCCCCATCCGGCCGGCCTCGAAGTCGCCGACGAACGTTTGGTCCGCCATGCCCTCGGGCCACAGGAAGTAGACGGCCGAGTCGAGCATCGGAATCTCCAGCCGCTGTCCCAGACCGGTACGCTCGCGCGCATAGAGGGCCGCGCTGATGGCGTTGGCGGCGAACAGCGAAGTGATCTTGTCGACGATCATGTTGTGGATGACGTCCGGTGGCCCGCCGGCGGCCGGCCGCTGCAGGGCGATCATGCCGGCCAGGCCCTGGATCACCGGATCGAACGCGGGCATGTCCCGGTACGGGCCGCTCTCCCCGAAGCCGGTGATCTCGGCGACGACGACTCGCGGGTTGCGAGCGTGGATCGCCTCGTAGTCCAGGCCCATCGCCGTCAGCACACCCGGCCGGAAGTTCGCGACCACCGCGTCCGAATCGGCGATCAGTGTGAGTGCGGCCTCGCGCCCCTCGGGCGAACGAAGATCCAGGGCGATGGACTTCTTACCCCGGTTCGTGTTGATGAAGAAGGCCTCCACACCGTTACGGCTCGGCTGCCCGATCTGGCGGTCGAAGCTGCCGTTGACATCCTCGATCTTGATGACTTCCGCGCCGAGGTCGCCCAGTATGAGAGCTCCGAACGGCGCCGACGCGACCCGGCCGAGGTCGATGACCCTGACGCCTTCCAAAGGACCTGACATATGTGACTGTTCCCTTCCCTCCGTACCGACGCCGCCCGGTGGACCGGTCTTCCTTTCCAGCTTGGTGGTATGTCACCGCATGGTCAGGAATCGGTGAAGTCCGAAGGCCCGCGCCCGACGAACGCGCGAGCGCCTTTCTTCGCGTCCCGGCCGGCCCGCACGATCGACGAGTGCCGACACCGCATCGCCGGCCGTCACGTCCGGACATTAATGTGGCTGTCCGCACCACACTCCTCACAGTTCCGACAGTTGGAACACCTCCGTACGCTCTGCAGTTCTTCACCGGCCCGCGCCCTTTACGATGTAGATTCATAATCTGTGATCGCGAGACCCGGCACCTTCCGAACGGCGAGCCCGAGGCGCCGGCCAGGAGTGACGGAAAACGCTTCCGCAGCCATCGGCCGGGGTTCCCCCGGTGTGACAGGATCTATCGCAGTGCCTCAGGTCGGCGTGGCAATCCTGTCCCGCCGTCGTGGCGCACCACGATGGCAAGCCCCCTCCTCGTCAGGATCCCCACGATGCTGAAAGCCGGTCGTTCCCAGGAGGAGATTCGCCGGCACAACCTTGGCGTTCTACTCCGGCACGTCCACCTGGGCGGCCCGCTCTCCCGCACGGCACTGGCCGACCGGATGGGCCTGAACCGCAGCACCATCATGGGACTGACCGGGGACCTCGCCTCGGCGGGGCTGGTCCGCGAGGAGCTCCCCAAGGACACCGGCAAGGCGGGCCGGCCGTCGCTGGTGGTCCGCCCGGAGTCCGGCCGGTTCCACGTGATGGCCTTCGACGTCCGCGTGGACCGACTGGTCGCCGCCAGGGTCGGGCTGGGCGGAACGATCCTGGACCGCAGGGAGGCGGTCCGGCCTCGCGCCGGGGCCGACCTCGACGACGTGGTCGGCACCCTCGCCGACTTCGCCCGCGAGATGGACCGCGAGGCCCCCTCGGACTCGGTGTGCGTCGGGGTCGGCGCGGCCTACTGCGGCATGATCAGGCCCGGTGACGGGATGGTGCGTTTCGGGCCGAACATGGGCTGGGTGGACCAGGCGTTCGGGACCGAACTCGGTCTCAGGCTGGGACTCGGGCTCCCGGTGGCGGTCGGCAACGAGGCCCACCTGGGCGCGCTGGCCGAGCTCGAACGGGGGGTGGGCGTCGGCTTCCAGAACCTGGTCTACCTGCACGGGGACGTCGGCGTGGGCGGCGGGATCATCGTCGGTGGCAAACTGCTCGACGGCGACGGCGGGTACGGCTGCGAGCTCGGGCACATGATGGTGAACCCGTACAACGGGCGGCCCTGCGGGTGCGGATCGCGCGGCTGCCTTGAGGCGGAGGTCGGCGAGCAGGCCCTGATCGACGCCGCCGGCCGCTCCTCCGAGCTCTCCGGCCGCGAGGGCGTACAGGCGGTGGTGGAGGCCGCCGGTCGAGGGGACGTCGCGGCCACGGAGGCGCTGCTCCGGATCGGCGACTGGCTCGGCATCGGGGTGGCGAACCTGATCAACCTCTTCAACCCCGGCCTGGTGATCTTCGGCGGGATGTTGCGCGAGGTCTACCCGGGCTCGGCGGCCCAGGTGCACAGGCGGGTGGAGGCGAACGTGCTGGTGATCTCCCGGGAGAGGGTGCGGCTGCGCGTCTCGGCTCTCGGGGACGACGCCACCCTGGTCGGCGCGGCCGAACTCGCCTTCTCCGAGCTACTCGCCAACCCCCTGGAGGTGCTCGCCAAAAGGACCGGCCGGATCGGGGCCGGGACCGCGCCTCCCACACCACGGTGACCGCCTCACCCCAGGCGCCCCCCTCACACCGGGTCGGGGACCCCGGGCGCCAATGGCCCCGCGTCGTGCGACACAGCAACAACCCGGGCATGGGGACCCCCAGGCGCCAACGGCCTCCCTCGCCACGATGACCCGCCTCGCGTCGGGTCCAAGACCGCCGGGTGCCCGGGGAGGCGGCCTCACTCCGGGTCGGGGACCGCGAGGTGCCATCTGAGCCATTCGACGACGTTCTTCACGAAGGTCACCCGGTTCGGGATCTGCCGGATCTCGTGCCCCTCGTCCTCGAACAGCAACAGCTCGCAGGGCACCTGACGGGCCCGCGCCGCCTGGAGCACCTGCTCGGCCTCGTACAGGGGGACGTTGGTGTCCTGGGCACCGTGCACGACCAGCAGCGGGGCGGCGAGCCGGTCGAAGGAGTGCAGGGGTGACAGGGCCCGCAGCAGGTCGCGGTCGGTGACGGGGTGGCCGTACTCGCTGACCGCCGCCGCGGCGATCCACGGCTCGGTCCGCTCGTAGAAGGTCTCGAAGTCGGCCATGCCGCAGACGTCGACTCCGGCGCGGAAGAGGCGCGGGTGGGTGACGAGGGCGGCCAGCGTGAGGTAGCCGCCGTAGGAGCGGCCCATGCAGGCGATCCTGGCCGGGTCGGCGATGCCCTCCCGCGCCAGCTCCAGGGCGCAGTCGGCGACGTCGTTGATCGCGTCGAAGCGGAGGGCGTGGTTGTCGGCGTTGCGGAAGGCCCGGCCGAAACCCGACGAGCCGCGGATGTTCGCCGCGAACACCCCGATCCCGGCGGCCAGCAGGTTCTGGAACAGCGGGTTGAAGGTGGGCCTCTCCTGGCTCTCGGGGCCGCCGTGCAGGTAGACGACGAAGGGCGCGGGGCCGGGGACGCCGGGGACCCGGTAGAGCCAGCCGGTCAGCTCCATGCCGTCGCCCGCCTGGAAGCGCATCAGCTCCGCTCCGGCCGCCTCGGGGATCCGACCCGATCCCGCGATCCGCCGGTAGCCGCCCACCTCCAGGTCGCAGAGCAGCACGTGGGAGGGGTGGCCGGGTCCTTCCGCCGCCAGGACGGCGAGACTGCCGTCCAGGGACACCCTGATCGAGGACACCACCTCGGCGGGCAGGGGCGGAAGCGGACGCGTCCGGCCGGTGTCGAGCTCGATCACCTCCAGCCCCGAGCGGCCGGAGTCGTTCCACACCAGCACCGCGCGGCGGCCGTCGGAGCTCAGCGCGAACTGGTCCAGCTCGGCGTCCGAGCGCTCGGCCAGCACGACGCCCACCCCGTCCTCGCCCACCGCGACCAGCGCGGCCCGGTCGCGGCCGACGTCGGACAGCAGGTAGGCGGTGCTCCCGTCCGGAGAGAGGATGCCGTAGTCGGTGGTGCCGGTCAGGCCGGCCAGCAGCGGCAGCTCCCCGTGGCCCGGCAGGTCACCGGCGGCCTCGTCGGGAAGGCTCGCGGGCAGGCCTGGGGGGACGTCGGCGAGATGGCCCGCGGGAAGGTCGACGCGAATCCCGGCCGGAGGGTCGGCGGGCAGGCCGGGCGAGAGATCGGAGAGATCTTCGGTGGGCAGGTCGAGGTGAATCCCGGCGGGAAGGTCGGCGGAGAGGTCACCGGACGGGTCCGCGGCGAGATCCCCGGGATGGGACAGGCCGGGAACGAGAGCGCCGGGACCCGCGGGATCGCCGGCGAGGGCGGGCGGGTGGCCCGTGGGGTCGCCCGCGAGGGCCGGAAGATCGGCCACGTACATCCGGCGCACACCGCGCGGGCCGCGCCGCAGCAGCATCCGCCGGTGGTCACGGCTCACCGCGGCCGGGTGCATGAGTGCCCCCTCCGCGATCACCTCCCGGCTTCCCGAGCCCGCGTCGATCAGCACCGCGTCCGTACGGCCCGACGAGGAGACCTCCGCGACGAGGAGGACCTCCCCCTGGCCCGTCCAGCGCACGAACGACGCCGACCCGCCCTCGGGCGCGGCCAGCGGGCGCAGGTCGCCTCCGTCGGACCTCACCGTCCAGACCTGCGTGTGCTCCCCGCCACCCGGCACGACGAGGACGGCGAGCCGCCGGGCGTCGGGGGACCAGCTCACGTCGGCGACGGGCTCGGCCCCCGTGTCGATCGGCCAGGCCCCTCGATCCTCCTCCTGGAGATCCAGGAGATCCTCGAGCTCTCCCGGAGGCCACGCCTCCAGGTCTCTTCCGAGGGGCTGGATCCAGACCCTCGGTGAGCCGTCCCTGTCGCCGATGAAGGCGACGGCGCTCAGATCGGGCGCCAGGGCGGGCGCCCGGCAACTCCAGGCGGTCAGGCCCGTGCCCATCGAGGGGCGGGAACGGGCGCCGAGAATTTCGGTCATCAAACTCCTTGTGCCTGCAACCACAGCTCCAGGAGTCCGAGTTGCCACAACGCGTTCGCACCCAGGGTAGTGCGGTGTTCGTCCGGAGCTGCCAGCAACTTGTCGACATATGGCTGGTCGAACAGGCCGCGGGCCCTCGCGGCGGGGCCGGTCAGCGCCTCCCTGACGAGTTCCAGATACGGGCCGTGGATGTGCCGGATGGCCGGGACCGGAAAGTATCCCTTGGGCCGGTCGATGATCTCGGCGGGCAGCAGCTTGCGCGCGGCGCCCTTCAAGATGCCCTTGCCGCCGGAGGCGAGCTTGAGCTCGGGCGGGCAGGCCGCCGCCAACTCGACGAGTTCGTGGTCGAGGAACGGGGTCCTGGCCTCAAGCCCGAAGGCCATGGTCATGTTGTCCACGCGCTTGACCGGGTCGTCGACGAGCATGACGTTCGTGTCCAGGCGCAGCGCCGCGTCGAGCGCGGTGTCCGCGCCGGGCCTGGCGAGGTGACGGCGGACGAAGTCGCCGCTGACGTCCTCGTCCAGCATGTACTCGGGGGACAGGATCTTGGCCAGCGCCGCGTGCGAGCGGTCGAAGAACTCCCTCTCGTAGGTGGCGGCGGCGTCCTCGCGCGACACGCCGGCGAGCGGCGGGTACCAGCTGTAGCCGGCGAACACCTCGTCGGCGCCCTGGCCTGACTGGACGACCTTGACGTGCTCGGAGACCTCCTCCGACAGCAGGTGGAAGGCGACGCAGTCGTGGCTCACCATCGGCTCGCTCATGGCGAGCACCGCGTGCTCCAGGGCGGGCAGCATGCGGGTGTCGTCGATGAGGATGCGCTGGTGATCGGTGCCGAACTCCCTGGCGACCAGGTCGGAGTAGGCGAACTCGTCCCCACGCTCCCCTCCCGCCGACGGGAAACCGATGCTGAAGGTCGCAAGGCCCGCCTGCCCCTCCTCGGCCAGCAGCGCGACGATCAGGCTGGAGTCCAGGCCCCCCGACAGCAGCACGCCCACGGGCACGTCCGCGACCATGCGCCTGCGTACGGCCGTCCGCAGCTGGTCGAGCACGGCCTCGCACCACTCGTCCGGGGTGAGCCCGGCGTACTCGGGCAGGGCCGAGCGGGTGTGGAGCGGCTGCCAGTAGAGGTGGTCGGTGACGGTGCCGTCGGGCTCGACGGTGCGTACGGTCGCCGGGGGGAGCTTGCGCACCCCGGCGAGAATGGTGCGCTCGGCGGGCACCACCGAGTGGAACGTCATGTAATGGTGCAGGGCGACCCGGTCGATTCCGGTGTCCACCCCGCCCCCGGCGAGCAGCGCGGGCAGCGACGAGGCGAAACGCAGCCTTCCGGCGTCCTGGGTGACGTACAGCGGTTTTATCCCCAGCCGATCTCTGCCGAGGGTGAGCCTGCCGGTGTCGCGCTCGGCGACCGCGAAGGCGAACATGCCCCTGAAGCGGTCGACGCAGCCGCTCCCCCAGCGGTGGAAGGACTTCACCAGCACCTCGGTGTCGGAGGTGGAGAAGAAGCGGTAGCCCAGGCCCTCCAGCTCGCGCCGTAACTCACGGTAGTTGTACAGGCATCCGTTGAAGACTCCCGCCAGGCCGAGGTCGCTGTCCACCATCGGCTGGGCACCCCGGTCCGACAGATCGATGATCCTCAGGCGCCGGTGGCCGAGGGCGACCGGCCCCAGCGACCACAGGCCGGCCCCGTCGGGGCCCCTGTCGTGCATCACATCGTTCATCCGGGCCACGGCGGCGACGTCCGCCGGGCGGCCGTCGAACCGGAGCTCACCGCTCAAACCACACATCGAAACCCCCCGGTGACCGGCTCACGCCGGAGCTCACCGCTTAGATCGCACATCTCACGCCTTGGACTCGCGCCTGAGCTCATCGCTCAAGCCCCGCCTCGACGTCCCCACTCGGAAGCCAGGTGTCCTTGGAACCACCTCCCTGGGAGGAGTTGACGATCATGCTGCCGGCCGGGGCGACGCGGGTCAGCGCGGTCGGCGGCACCTTCGCGGTCTCGCCGAAGCAGACGAAGGCCCGAAGGTCGACGACGCGCGGGCTCAGCCGGTCTCCGTCGAAGGTGGGGTGGGTCGACAGCCGGACCGTCTCCTGTGCGACCCAGCCCTCGGGGGCGGCGAGGATCGTCTTCCTGACCTGTTCGAGCTCGTCGGCGGAGGCGTCGGGGCCGACGACCACGCCTTGCCCGCCGAACCCGTCCACCGGCTTGACGACCAGCTCGGCCAGCCGGTCGAGCACCTGCTCGCGATCGACGGCGTCGCGGCACAGGTAGGTGGGGACGTTGTCGATGAGGGGTCGCTCGCCGAGGTAGTACTCGATGATGCGCGGCACGTACCGGTACAGGCACTTGTCGTCGGCCACGCCGTTGCCCGGCGCGTTGGCCAGGACGAGCGCGGAACGCTCGACGGCGTCCATGATCTCCAGCCCGAGGCGCCCGCCGAGCAGCGCGCTCTCCTCGATCCTGCGGTAGAGCACCTCGATCCTGCGCCCGTCGATCTCCAGATGACCGTTCTTGAAGGACAGGTCGGCCGGTACGGCGAGGACCACCCCCAGCTCCTCGGCGAGCATCCTGTGCTCGTAGTAGGCGGAGTCCTCGGGGCCCGCCGAGACGACGGCGAGGGCCGACGGGTCGCCGGAGCCCGCCGCGAGCAGCGCCTCCCGCAGTATCCGCAGGCCCGCGCTCGGGTCGGCGACCTCCTCGCCGGGGGCGAGTTCCGGCATCAGCTCGTTGATCAGCCGCCTGTTGGTCACGGCGTATCCGAGCCCGGAGGGCACCCGAAGGTTGTCCTCGAGCACCGCCCAGCGGCCGACGTTGTCGCGGACCAGGTCCAGTCCGGCCACGGCGCAGCGCACGGTGCCCTGCGGCACCCTGCGGCCCGGCTTGCGGTAGCCGGGGGACTCGTCGACCACCCACGCGGGGATCGTGCCGTCCCTGATGATCTCGCGTCCCTCGTAGATGTCGTGCAGGAACGCCTCCAGCGCGCGCACCCGCTGTGGCAGCGCCCGCTGGATCCCCGTCCACTCGCCGGGCGGGACGAGCCGGGGAACCATGTCGAACGGGTAGATCCGGCTCTCGCCGCCTCCCTCGACCTGGAAGGTCATGCCGTTGCCGCGCTGGTAGGCGTCGCGCCTCTCCTCACGCTCGCGCAGTCCCTCGACGCCCAGGCGGTCGAGGACCCGCAGCACCGGCTGGTAGGACTCGCGCACCGTGCCCTCGATGATCGCCTCGTCACCCGGGGCCTCGTAGCCGTCGAGGAGATTGGTGTGCATCCTCGGCATCGGCCCGCCGAAGGCGGTCTCCCACTCCTGTGAGCGCGTCTCGGCGATGACGAGGTCGACCACGTCGGACAGCTGGCCGCCGCGGGCGTACGCCTGCCGCTGGCGGGCCGCCGAACTCCCCCTGGCGAGCGACTCCGTGGCCAGGGAGGTGACGAGCTCCCAGTCGCCGTGCTGTTCCAGCTGCGGGCGCAGGCTGTTCACCATCCGCCGGATCACCTCGGCGGCCGGTCGCGGGGTGCCTTCGACCGGGTCGACGAGGTCGCCCTCCAGCCCGGAGCGTGAGGCCCGCCAGGAGGCGGCGCGGACCATCTCCAGGCGGACCGTGCGCTCGGGGCCGTTCTGCGCCGCGTCCAGCTCCCTGGCCACCAGGGCCCTGAACAGTCCGGCGATCAGCACGATGTCGCCCACGCGGGGGCAGGCGTCGCAGACCCGCAGCTCGATGGTGGGCAGGTGCGCCGAGGGCCGGATGTCGAAGTAGATCATGCCGGGGTCGGTGATCACCCCGGAGGCGACGAGGTCGCGCACCACCTGGTCGTACTCGGCGGCCGACTCGAACCTGGGCACGGGGCCGGCGGTGGGCCAGCGCTGCCACAGCAGCGGGCGGTAGCTGGCGTACCCGGTGTCGGACCCCAGCCAGTACGGCGAGCTGGAGCTGAGGGCGAGCAGCGGGGGCAGCCAGGGGGCGAGGCGGTGGGCGACGGCCACGGCCAGGTCGCGGTCCTCGACGTCGGCGTGGAACTGCGTCCCGCAGATCAGCTGCTCGCGGGTGAGCAATTGGTAGTCGGCGAGCATCTGCTCGTAGCGGGGATCAGGGGAGATCTTCA
Organism: Streptosporangium sp. NPDC006930; assembly: GCF_040635605.1. Taxonomy (NCBI): domain Bacteria; kingdom Bacillati; phylum Actinomycetota; class Actinomycetes; order Streptosporangiales; family Streptosporangiaceae; genus Streptosporangium; species Streptosporangium sp. NPDC006930. The sequence goes on from NZ_JBEYID010000021.1 coordinate 104,073, forward strand.
GCGCCTCCAGATCCACCATCGGCACGCTGCCCGCCGCCACGATTCCCAGGCCGAGTCCGTCCGCCGCCTGGATCACCGTACGGCGTAGCGCGGTCAGGTCGTGCCCGAGGTCCTCCAGGTGCATGAAGGGCCTGCTGTTGGCCTCGACCACGGAACGCTGCAGCTCATGGGTGAAGCGTTCCGCCGGCAGCTGTTCCAGCAGGACACCGGCCCGTGGGACCAGGTGCCGGGTGTCGACATCGACAACGTGGAACTCCTCTTCGACGCCGACCGCGATCGGCCCCGCCAGACCCGCCATTGCCTCATCACCCCTGAACTACGCCGATTAATGCGTTTTTTGTTCTTTGCCCGAAAAAGGGAGTTTCGCACTTCACCGCACACTTTGGGCGAAAGTGAAACTGTGAGCCCGCTCCCCGCGATCGGGACAGACCCGCTTCCCCTCCGGCGGGAAGACTCACCTGTTTCCGCGGAAAGATCTCACGGGAGTTTCGGACGAAGCACCGTCGGCGACCGGCCACGGTGAGGGTCCGTCCAAGCGGCCTTCGCCAAGGGGTGCCTTCCAAGGGCCCCTGTCCAAAAGGCTCCCTGCGGGAGCGGATGCGGCCCTGCCCCGATCATCCCCGGCTCGATGACCGGAGACGACCGGGAAGTCCCCGGAACCTACGCCGGCGGTGACCCGGCCGGAAAATCCCCGTCTCCTGACGGCCCTGCGTCCGGCCGCTCCCGCACGGGAGACGCCCCGGACCGATCCGGCGGCCCGAGCGGATCCTCGTGATCGGATGGGTCCGCGGGCGGCTCGACCTCTTCCAGCCGTGACTCGATCATACGCGGCGGCCTGGACGCGTCCTCCGGCGGCGTCCCGAACGTGTCGGGAAACGCGTGAACCCCGAGTGCCTCCGGCCGGTCGCCCGACGGGTCGGGCGGATCGAGAAGCTGCCGTACGGGCGGGCTGTCGAGGAACGTGGAGACCGCGTCGACCACCCCCTCCCCCAAAGGACGGAACGCGTCGACCACGGCCTGGGCGGGCGGGCCGAGGCGGGCGCCGACCTCCTGAATGAAGTCTTCCAGCACCTGCGGCAGCGGCGGCACCGGCAGGCCGAGCTGGGGCTTCGGCCGTGCCTTCTCCGGCGGTGTCCAGCGCATCGAGTCGTCGCTCATGGCGAGCCATTCGTCGACGGCACCGTCGATGGAGTCGAGCACGTGATCGGAATCGTCTGGCATGGCGGCTCCCCTCATGACCGGGATCCGATAAGACGACGGTACCTCGCCCCGCCTTCCCGGGGCAGGGGAGGGTCGCGACCGTCACCGACGGTGAACCACCCCACCGCCGGGACACCCGTTTCCTTCGCCCCGCGGACCGGCACCTGTACGGCGACCGTAGGGCGACGGAAGCCCGATCATCGAAGCCCGTTATCTGGCATAACCCCCTCAACAGGGGGAATAAGCTGTCGATGCTCTCTCAAAATCGTCCTGCCGGTAGTGACACGTTCACATTCCTCGGTGCGATCATGCGTAATCCCCACCAGCTGGGGGCAATCGCTCCCAGCTCGAAGGCCGTCGCACGCCTGGCGGCTTCGATCGTTCCCACAACCCCCGGAGCCACGGTCGTCGAACTCGGCGCCGGCGGCGGAGTGATCAGCGACGCGATCCGCGACCGCCTCCCCATGGGAGGGCGGCAGCTCGCCATAGAGCTCAACGAGGGCATGGTGAACCACCTGCGGCGCAGCAGGCCCTGGCTGGAAGTGATCTCCGGGGACGCGGGTGACCTCGGCAAGATACTGCGGGAGGCCGGTCTGTCCCACGCCGACGCGATCGTCTCCTCGCTCCCCTGGACCCTGTTCGAGGAGGCCCAGCAGAAACGCGTTCTGGAGGAGATCGCGGCCTGTCTCGCCCCCGGCGGCGCCTTCAGCACGATCACGACACTGACCGTGATGCCGTTCCAGCGTTCCCGGCACTTCCGCGGCCTCATGAACAGCACGTTCGCCACCGTCGACACCCTGGGGCCGATCTGGCGCAACGTACCTCCCGCCCTGGTGTACGCCGGGGTCGTGGCGGATGATCGGCTGGCCGGGGATGCGGCCGGCGGCCTGGCGGCCGGAGAGACCGGCAGGTGAACGGCCGGTCGGACACCGCCCGGCGCCTCGGACACACCTGCGATCTCCTCAGCACCGGCGCGGAGGGTGCGCCGGTGGGCGAAAAGCGACCGGCCGGGACGCTCTGCCTGGGAGCCGCCCGGCGTGCCGGGCGGGCGGACAGACGATGACTTCAGGATGATCTCGCGGTGACGACGGCCCGTGACGGACCGTCGTCACCGCGAGGTCAGAACCGGCCCCGTCCAGGTGAGATCGTCCAGGTTGACCACGATGGCGTCCTGGGTGCTGCGAGCGATGACCACGATCGCCTCCAGATCGGGGTCGGGATTCTCCTCCCTGTGGGGAACGAAGGGCGGCACGAAGATGTAGTCGCCCGGTTCGGTGTCGATGCGCACCTCGACGGGCTCCTCCCCCTCGATGTCGGCGAAGACGAACGAGGGGTTGCCGCTGACGACGTAGATGGCGGTCTCGGACTCGCCGTGGTGGTGGTTCGCCGACGCGGTGGCGGGCGCCACGTGGGTCTGGCCCATCCACAGGCGGCTGGAGCCGACGGTGGCTCCGCTGATGGCCGCGCGGCGGCGCATGCCACCGGTCTGGGCGGTCTCGGAGGTGAGACCGCCGGGCGCGATGTGGTGCAGGCGGCGGTGGAAAGGGTCTTCGGGAAGGACGATCGGCATCAGTCACTCCTGGCTCGGTCGGAAGGGTGCGGCGCGAGCGCGCCGAAACCTCCATCGTGGTACAGCAGCGGAGGGTGGGCGGGGTCGGTGTGCCCCTCCACGACCCGGCCGACGACCAGCCGGTGGTCCCCCGCGATGAACCGCTCCTGGGTGCGGCAGAGCAGCCACGCGGCCACCCCGTACAGCAGGGGTTCTCCTCCGGGAAGGGGTTCCCAGCGGTCCCGGTCGGCGAACCGGTCGGCGCCCTTCCTGGCGAACAGCTCCGCCACGTCCCGCTGGTCTCCGGCGAGGATGTGGACGACGAACCCGTCCGCGTCCCGGATCGCCGGCCAGCTCGACGAGCCGACCGAGATGCCGAACGACAGCAGCGGCGGATCGAGCGACATCGAGGTCAGCGAGGTCGCGGTGAAACCGGCGGGCCCCGGGGCGGTGACGACGGCGACCCCGGCGGCGTGCCTGCGGAAGGCGGACAGGAAGACATCACGCGGCTGCCCGCCGCCGACCGCCTCGGCGCTCATCGTGCCACCTCCCGTGCCGTGTCCCTGATGATCGGTTCGCCGCGAGTGCCCGGCCCTGCCCGGCCGGACGCGCCCAGGCTGCTCGGGGCCGGCACCCCTGGCCGCGCGTGTCGCGCTCACGCGCCCACGCCCGCGGGCTCGCGCCGCTCGGCCCCCTGCCGCAGCAGCGGCACCAGCTCGTCACCCCATCGCACGACGTCGTCCACCGGGTCGAAGCCGCGGATGAGGAAGGTCGTGACACCGAGGTCGTGATATTTCAGCAGCGCCTCGGCGACCTGCTCGGCGGTGCCGACCACGGCCGTGGAGTTGCCGCCGGGACCGATCAGGTTGGTCACGCCGTACCAGAGCCGCTCGTCGTGCACCTCCCGCTCGGCGCCCTGCTCCTGGAGCCTGGCGGCCCCGACGGAGGTCGACTCGCTCTTCCCCTTGCTCCAGCCGAGGCCGCCACCGGAGACGCGCCCGGCGGTCGCGGCCCTGATCCGCTCGGCCCGCTCCCACGCCTCGGCCTCGGTCGCGGCGACGATCGGCCGGGTGGACAGGCTGAAGGTGATCTCGCGGCCGTGCCTGACCGCCTCCTGCCTGACGCGCCGGATCCGCTCGGCGGTCTCGGCCAGCGGCTCGCCCCACAGCATGTAGACGTCGGCGTGCTCGGCCCCGGTCTGGACGGCCGCCGGGGAGGCTCCGCCGAAGTAGAGCGGGATGTCGGCCCTGACCGAGCTGTAGGCGCCCTCGAACCGGTAGAACTCGCCCTCGTGGTCGAACGGCTCGGCCGAGGTGAGCGTACGGCGCAGCACGGACATGAACTCGCCGGTACGCCGGTAGCGGCCACCGTGGTCGAGGAAGTCGCCGTCGCGGCGCTGGTCGGCCTCGTCGCCGCCGGTGATGTGGTGGATGGCGACCCTGCCGCCCCCGGTGAGCTGGTCGAGGGTGGCGAGCTTCCTCGCCACCACCGTCGGGGCGACGAAGCCGGGCCGATGAGCGATCAGCACGCGCAGCCGCTCGGTGGCGTGCAGCACCGACGCGGCTACGGCGAACCCGTCGGGCGAGGAAGAGCCGTAGCCGATCAGCACCCGGTCGAACCCGGCGGCCTCGTGGGCGCGGGCGAACGTGGCCAGGTAGGGAACGTCGATGGGCGGGCCGTCGACGAAGGAACCGTGGGTCTCTGAGAAGTCCTTCGTACCGACCATGCCGAGAATCTCGATGGACATGCGTGTACTCCTTAGCGGGCGACGAAGCGGGGAACGGAACCGGAGGCCGGATCGGGGACGGGAGCGGAGGCGAGGTTCGGGCCGGGACCACCCACGGACCCGGACGTGGAGCCGCGGACGGAAACGGAGTCGGGAACAGGGCTTTCGGCGACAAGGCTTTCGGGGAGAGGCCTTTCGGGGACGGAGCCGAGACCGGGAACGGCCACGGCCACCGGGACAGGATCGAGGGCGGACGTCGACGCGGCGGCCCGTGCGGGCCAGGTGCCGGTGTGGTGACAGGCGACCGCGCGACCGCCCCTGACGACCGGCTCGGGAACGACCGCGCAGGTCTCGGTGGCGAACGGGCAGCGGTGAGCGAAGACGCAGCCGCCGATGGCGCCGGCCGCGCCGGCCGCGCCGGCCGCGCCTGTGGGCGTCGCCCGCAGCCGCTCCAGGCTGTGGCGGGCGGCGCCGGCGACGCGTGGGGCCGAGGCGACGAGCAGCGCGGTGTAGGGGTGGCGGGGGTCGTCGAAGACCTCGCCGATCGGGCCCTCCTCGACGATCCGGCCCCGGTAGAGGACCGCGACCCGGTCGGCGACGCCCGCCAGGGAGCTGAGGTCGTGGGAGATGACGACGACACCGGCGCCGAGCCGGCCGCGCAGATCGTCCAGGAGGCGCAGGATGTGGTTGCGGTTGGAGGCGTCCAGCGCGCTGACCGGCTCGTCGCAGATCAGCAGCGACGGCTCCGCGACGATCGCGCGGGCGATCGAGACGCGCTGCCGCTGCCCGCCGGAGATCTGGCCGGGCGTCCTGGCCGCGAGGGCGGGGTCCAGGCCGACCAGTTCCAGCGCCGCCCGCACCCTGGCCGCGCGTTCGGCCGGGGGCACGCGCCGTACGGCCAGCCCTTCGCCGACGACGGTTCCCACACTGTGGTCGGGGTCGAGCGAGCGGAGCGGGTCCTGGAAGACGAACCGCACCTTTCCCGTACGGCGATGCGCCCGCAGCGCCTTGCCCCTCAGCGAGGAGATCTCGACACCCTCCACCTCGACCGAACCGGAGTCGGGGCTGACCAGGCCGACGACGGTCCTGGCCAGGGTCGTCTTGCCCGAACCGGTCTCCCCCACGATCCCGACGATCTCCCCGGCCCTGACGGTGAGGTCGACCTCGCTGAGGATCCGCACGGCGGGTCTGCCGAGCGACACGTTCAGGCCCCGCACGGCCAGCAGCGGCGCCCCCGCTGGGCCGGTGAGGGAGCCGTCCGCGGTCGCCGTACCCGTCGCGGAGGTGTTCGCGGGACCGTCCGCGGTCGCGGGAGTCCGCGCGGAACCGGTCGCGGGGGTGCTCTCGGGGCCGCTCACAGGTCACTCCCCCGCGCTCCGGCACCGACGCTCACCGCGTCGCGCCCCGCCGACTGCGGTCGCAGGCAGCGAACCTCGCGCCCTCGGGGATGTGCGGCGAGGGGAACGGGAGCCGCCGAGCAGGCCTCCTGGGCGAAGGAACAGCGGCCGGCGAAGCGGCAGCCCGGCAGCGAGGCACCCGCGGGCGGCGGCTGGCCGGGGATGACCTCCAGCGTCCGCCTGCCCCAGTCCCCGACCGAGGCGACCCGCAGCAGAGCCTCGGTGTAGGGGTGCGCCGGCCGCTCCAGAACCTCCCTCGTCGGCCCCGACTCGACGATCTCGCCGCCGTAGAAGACGACGATCCGGTCGCAGAGCGTCGCGATGACCGCCAGGTCATGGGAGACGCAGACGACCGACAGGCCGCGCTCGGCGCGCAGCCGGGCGAGGAGTTCGAGCACCTCGGCCTGGACGGTCACGTCGAGGGCGGTGGTGGCCTCGTCGGCGATCAGCAGTTCGGGATCGCAGGAGACGGCGATGGCGATGAGGACGCGCTGGAGCATGCCGCCGGACAGCTCGTGCGGGTACTGGCCGTGGACCCGGGCCGGATCGTGCAGGCCCATCGTGCCCAGCAGCTCCACGGCGCGCTCGCGGGCGGCGTGCCGCCGCAGGCCGAGTTTGACCCGCAGCACCTCGGCGAGCTGGTCGCCGACCGGCAGGGACGGGTTCAGGTAGGAGGCGGGGTCCTGGAAGACCGCGCCGATCCTGCTCCCGCGGATCCCGAGCCACTGTCCGCGGCTCGCCCCCGTCAGGTCGTGGCCGCCGAACTCGATCTCGCCGGAGCTCACCGAGCAGCCGGGGGCGAGGACGCCGAGGACCGCGCGGCAGGTGAGGGTCTTGCCGCTGCCCGACTCGCCGACCAGGCCGACGGCCTCACCGGGGGCGACCTCGAAGGAGACCCCGCGCACGGCCTCGGCCCGGCCTCCGGAGACGGTCACGCGCAGGTCGCGCACGCTCAACAGCGCTTCAGCGGGCATGGACTTCCTCGCTCTCGTCGATACGGTGGCCGTCGGTGTGCAGGCCGGTGGTGTCGCGTACGGCGTCGGCGAGGGCGTTGAGCGCGCCGACGGTCAGCATGATCACGATGGCGGGCGCGAGCGGGGCGAGTGGCCGCTGGTGGAGGTAGCCCAGGTCGCTGGCGAGCATCCCGCCCCAGGTGGGGGCGGGGGGTTCGACACCGATGCCGAGGAAGGCGAGTGAGGAGACCACCAGCAGCGCCGCGGCGGACGCCCCCGCCGCGGTCACCGCGACCGTCGGCAGCACCTTGCCCGCGATGTGGGTGCGCAGGATCCGGGAACGGGACGCGCCGAGCAGTTCGGCCGCCTCGACGTACTGTGCGCGGGTGAAACCCAGCGCGGCCGTGCGGGTGACCCGGTAGAAGACCGGCGCGAGCAGCAGTCCGATGGCGGCCATCGCCTGGTGCGGGCCGTTGCCGAGGATCCCGGCGACGGCGATGGCGAAGATGACGAACGGCAGCGTGAGCAGCGCGTCCACCAGCCGCATCGTCGTCCACTCGAAGACCCTGCCGAAGAACACCGAGGCCAGGCCGGGGATCGCGCCCAGGAGCAGCCCGATGGCGACCGCCTCCGTCGCCGCGGCGATCGAGAGACCGGTCCCGGCGAGCAGCCGGCTGAGCACGTCGCGGCCGAGGTAGTCGGTGCCGAGGAGGTGCTCTCCCGACGGCCCGAGCAGGCGCAGACGGGGGTTCTGCGCGAGAGGGTCGTGCGGGGCGAGCAGGCCGCCGAACACCGCGACGAGGAGCACGACGGTGAGGATCGCCACGGACAGCTTGACGGAGGGCAGCCGCCACGCCCTGCGGAAGGAGCTCATCGCGCACCCCGCAGCCTGGCGACGGCCACGTTGACGGTGACGTTGGAGACGAGCACCAGCGCGATGGTGGCGAGCAACGCGCCCTGGATCACCGGGACGTCGTGCTTGAGCGCCGCCTCGCCGGTGAGCTGGCCGAGACCCGGCAGGGCGAACACCGCCTCGGTGACCACCGCGCCGCCGATCAGGCGCGGGATGTGCATCCCGAGCACGGTGAGCGCCGGGCCCGCGGCGTTGCGCAACGCGTGCCGGAACAGCACCCGCCGCGCCGGGAGCCCGCGGACCACCGCGCCGGTCACGTAGTTCTCCCGCAGGGCGGCCACCAGGCCGGTACGGAGCTGCCTGGCGAGGTCGGCGGCGGCGTCGAGGCTGAGCGCGATCGCCGGGAGGGTGATCAGCCTCAGCCACTGGACGGGATCCTGGGTGAGCGGCACGTACCCGCCCGAGGGAAAGACCGGGACGATCACGGCGAAGAGCACGATCAGTCCGATGCCGACGACGAACGCGGGCAGGGTGGAGGCGACAGCGCAGACGGCGGTCACGATCCGGTCGAACCTGCCGCCGTTGCTCACCGCCGCGCCGACGCCCGCCGCGCCCCCGGCGAGGATCGCGATGAGCACCGCGAGGCCGGTGATCGACAGGTCGACGGGCAGGCGCTGCGCGATGCTCTCGGCGACCGGGAGCTGGGTGAACCAGGAGCGGCCCAGGTCTCCGGTGAGCGCGTTGCCCAGCCAGGTGACGTACTGCTCAAGGAAGGGGCGGTCGAGCCCGAACTCGTGGCTCATCCTGGCGATGTCCTCGGGGGTCGCGGTCTCCCCCAGCACTGCCGCCGCCGGATTGGCGTCGCCCAGCGCGCCCAGCCCGTAGGTGATGAAGGTGGAGACGAGCGCCACGACCACCAGGGCGGCCGATCCGCGCGCCACCGCGCGCCACCGGGCGGTCCCCGCGCTCCGGCGGACCCGGGAGGGTCTTGCCGAGGGCGCGGTCACGACGGACCGGCCGACCTCTTCGTCCCCTCCGCCCTTCCCGGCTCCCCCGGTTTCCCCGTCTTCCCCCGCTCCCCGCGCGGACGCGGGGGCGCGTGATCCCAGCGCGGTCACGGGTTCGTCACCCGTACGCCGTCGAAGCGCTGCACCGCGAGGTTGGTGGGAAGCTCGGAGACCCCGGGGCTGCGGGCGAAGATGCGCGGCGTGGAGAACAGCCAGACGTTGGGCAGTTCCCTGACCCCGATGGCGACCGCGTCCTGGACGGCCTTGGCGTACCCGGGGTCGTCCGGCGGCGTGACGCGGATCCTGTCGAACTGCTCCAGCAGCGCCTTGGGAGTGTTGCGGCCGGGGTTCATCAGGCCCTCCGGCCCATAGACGACGCCGAGCGCCTGCAGCGGCGACTCGCGGCCGACGAAGGCGTCGGGGGCGAGAGCCACGTTGTGCTGGACGTAGACGAGCTGGGTGTGCTGCGCCGGGGCGATGAGCTTGATCGTGGTCCTGATCCCCGCGGCCTTGAGCTGCTCCTGGACCTGCTCGGGCAGGCCCTCGGGGGTGGAGGTGGTCAGCGGGACGTCGATGCCGTCGGGGAACCCCGCCTCGGCGAGAAGCCTCCTGGCCTTGGCGGGGTCGTGCGGGTAGAGGTTCTCCAGCTCGGGGTTGTAGCCGAGGTGGCCCTTGGGGAACGGCTGCGTGTTCACCTCGCCGACGCCGAAGCCCGAGGTCTCCAGCAGGGCCTCACGGTCGACCGCGTACTTCAGCGCCTCGGTGACCTTGGGGTTGTCGAACGGCGCGATCTTGTTGTTGACGTCCAGGACCCGGACCATGAGCGACGGGATGAGGTCGACCTTCAGCCCGGCCGCCTTGGCCGCGTCGATCTGGGCGGCGGGCAGTATCGCGACGTCGAACTGGCCGGACTGGAGTCCGGCGACGACGGTGGCGGGCTCGGAGACGGTCTTCAGCTCGAACTTGGCCAGGTGGATGTTGGCGACGTCGTAGTAGGACGGGTTGCGGTCCAGGTTGGCGTGCGAGCCGGGAACGAGCTGGGTGAGGGTGAAGGGCCCCGCGCCCGCGGGCTTGGCGCTGACGGCCTTGGCGTCCGCCTCGAAGGCCCGGGGGTTGACGATCATCCCGGTCTTTCCCGCGAGCAGGTTGGGGATCTGGTGGTCGGGCCGGTCGAGCAGGATCCCGAACTCGGTCGGCGAGACGACCTCGACGTCCTTCACCCCGCGCAGCTGGGAGGCGATGAGCGAGTCCTTCTGGTCCCGGCCGCGCAGGAGGTTCCTGCGTACGGCCTCGGCGTCGAGCGGGGAGCCGTCGGGGAAGGTCAGCCCGGCCCTGAGGGTGAAGGTGACCCTCTTGCCGCCGTCGGCGTACTTCCAGGCGGTGGCCAGGCCGGGGACGGCGTCGCCCCTGTCGTCCAGGCGGGTGACGGCGCTGTAGACGAGGGACAGGGCGTTGACGTCGTTACCGGCGCTGGAGGTGACGGGATCCCACGTTGTGGGAAGGCTCCAGCCCCACTTGAGGGTGCCTCCCTCCGCGCCGGAGGCGGTGCCCACCGACTGGGTGCCGCCGCCACAGGCGGTCAACGCGAGAACGACCGAGATGAGCAGGGCCAGTGGTCGCAGAAGCCGACGGACAGGCATGACGGGGGTCCTCTCAGGGAAACGAGCCAGATCCCACATGGCAAGATCTTCATTCCACATAGTAGTAATTCCCTAAAAACCCGTCAAGAGTGTAGGAAATAGCTCTCCGCCCTAAGCTGGAACGGTGGACCCGATGAAGCCGAAGCTTGAAGACGCCGCCCGCAGGGGTACCCAGGCGATCGAACGCGCCATCGCGGTGCTGCGCGCGTTCGAGCGGTCGACGACCCTCTCCCCCACCGAGGTGGCGCAGCGGCTTCACCTGCCGGTCAGCACCGCCCATCGCATCGTCCGCGCCCTGCACGCGGCGGGCATGCTCGGCCAGGACCCGGTGACCGAGCGCTACCACCTCGGGATCACCACCGCCACGCTGGGCCGCCTCGCCCTGGAACGCCTCGGCGCGACCACGATGCTCCCCGAGCTCGAGTCCCTGCGCGACCTGACGGGAGAGGCCGTCAATCTGGGGGTGCGCATCGGCGACGAGGTGGCCGTGCTGCTCCAGGTCCCCTCAAGACAGCCGCTCCGCTACGAGCAGGAGCCCGGCCAGCGCAACCCGATCCACGTGTGCGCGATGGGCAAGGCCCTGCTCGCCTTCGGGGATCCGAGGGTGGGCATGGAGGAGCCCTTCGCCCGCTACACCGACACCACGATCACCACCCGCGCCGGCCTGGAGAGCGAACTCGACCGCATACGTGCCCGGGGTGCGGCCGTCAACTTCGAGGAACGCGTCGCCGGGGTCCGGGCCGTGGCCGTCCCGGTCCGCGACGCCCTCGGCAACATGCTGGCCGCGCTCGCCATCCAGGGCCCGGCCGTACGGCTGGGTGACGACCGGCTCCCGGAGTTGACCGCCCGGCTCACCGCCACCGCCCGACGGCTCGACTCCTCCTTTGGCCAGGACCTCCATGTCCCCGCACCCGCGCACGCCTCCGCGAGCGGCTCGTGAACACCCCGCACGCCTCCCCCTTCGGCCTGTGGAACGCCTCCCGGGTTTTCTCGCGCCCGCCCGCCTCGCCTTTCCGCCGGGTCACGAGTGTGCGAAGGGGGGCGTCGAGACGACGGCCGCCCGGGACCGTACGGCACGAACCCACCCGACACGGCGCAACACGACGCTGCACGACTCACGGGGGCGGATGTCCCGAATGCCGAGTTAAATGGAATTTAATGAGAAAAAACCTATAAGACCCAAAACAGTCGAGAATCGCCGACCATCTCCTCACACCGATCACCACGCGCGTTAACCGTGGCCGCAATCTGCCACTCCACCTGCATCCGAGGTCTTGCGCCCCTGCCGTGAACAATGATTAGGTCGCTTACATGAAGGGCGTGCCAACATATACGGCGATTGAAATTCAGGGCGAATTAGCCGCGACTCGTCCACGACGACCCTCCTCCAGACCCTGATCGCCAGACCGACCTCAACCACTTGATCAGGGGTGGCGAGGCGTTCTCGCACCATCTCCCACCATCACTCATCGACATCCCTCGATATTGGACCGTTCCATCGATCGGGAACGGCCGGTGACGGCACGAATGCCGCCTCGCGTCCCCGGACGTCGAGGACCTCTTTCTCGATCGACGCATCACCGAAGACCACGCGTTTATTCGCGAGAACCCTCACGTGCGTGATCGCCCGGGAGTTCAATTCACCGTCTCCGAACTCTCATTCAGCACGAACATTTAGGTGTTCTCGACCTCGGGTCATTTGGAGGCCCCTCCATGACGAGTTCGCTTTCCGATGTCCAGAGTTCCTTTCCCGAGCCGTCGGCTCCTGAGCCGGCGACCGGCGAAGGCTCCCGTTCACCCATGCCCGGCCTCACCGCGGCCTTCGACCCCGAGCGTTTCCACGACGGCGCCATGGACATCGTCGGCCGTCTGACGACGTATCTGGGCGACCGGTCGGTCCGAGGACTCGATCTCCTCGATCCCGCGGTGCTGCTGAAGGCCGCGCGGGGGCTGATGACCCCGGAACGGCGGCGCATCGCCGACTTCGACGCCGAGCGGGTGAACCAGATCGTCGACCTGTACACGGGGACCGGCATCCCCGTCTACTCACCCGGCTACATGGGACGGCAGTTCTCCGGCGTGGTGCCGCTGGCCAGCCTCATCGACCTGGTCGGCTCGGTGGTCAACCAGCCCTCCTCCTTCTACGAGGCAGGGCAGCTCCCCAGCGTCGCCGAGCGGCTCATGGCCGAGGAGCTCAACGGGTTCATCGGCTGGGACCGTGACCGGTTCGCCATGGTGACGACCTCGGGGGGCTCCCTCGCCAACCTGACCGCGCTGCTCGCCGCCCGCAACCGCGCCTTCCCGCAGATCTGGACCCGCGGTGTGGGCGCCCTGCCGGGTCCCCCGGCCATCGCGGTCAGTGAGGAGGCCCACTACAGCGTGACCCGGGCGGCAGGGGTCCTCGGCATCGGAGAAGGACAGATCATCCGTCTCCCCGTCGATCAGGCCGGGCGGATCCGCCCGGAGCTGGCCGGCCCGGCGCTGGACGAGGCCTACCGGCGCGGTCTGCGGCCGTTCTGCCTGGTGGCCTCGGCCGGGACCACCTCGGTGGGCGCCTTCGATCCGCTGGAGGAGCTCGCCGCCGTGGCGCGCCGGCATGGGCTCTGGCTCCACGTGGACGGGGCGCACGGGGCGAGCCTGCTGCTGTCGGACCGGCACAGGCACCGGCTGCGCGGCATCGAGCAGGCCGACTCCCTGACCTGGGACGCCCACAAGATGCTGTTCATGCCGTCGCCGTGCACGCTGCTCTTCTACCGCGACGGCGCGGCGGCGCGCGGCGCGTTCCGGCAGCGGGCCAGCTACGTCTTCGACGAGGAGCCCGACGTCTACAGCGCCTACGACAGCGCGGACAAGAACCTCGAGTGCACGAAACGCCCGATGATCATGCCGCTCTGGACGGTCTGGTCGGTCTACGGCCCGGCGCTGTTCGCACAGCGGATCGACCGGCTGTGCGAGGTGACCCGGCAGGCGCACCGGATGCTCGCCGCCGAACCGGACTTCGCCGTGGCGCACGAGCCGGAGTCCAACATCCTGTGCTTCCGATACCTGCCGGACGACCTGGAACCGGCGACCGCGCACCGGCTGCAGCTGGAGATCCGCAACCGGATCCGGGGCGGCGGGCGCTTCTTCATCTCCAAGGTCGACATCGACAAGGTGGCGGCGCTGCGCGTGGTGGTGATGAACCACCTGATCGACACGGGCCACCTGACCATGCTCATCGACGAGATCAGGGACATCGGGCAACGGGTGCTGCGTGCGAGCACCGCGACCCGCGACGACCAGCGGAACAGGAGCCATTCATGACCATGACGGATGTGGACCTCGCCAGCTCGGTGGAGCTGGCGGCACGGCTGATCCCCGAGGAGGAGCTGCGGCCCCGCTCGGTGGACGACGTCATCGGGCTGCCGTCGTTCGCGGGCAAGCTGGAGGAGTGCGGGCGGCTCACCGGAGCCCCGTACTGCGAGTCCCCGCTCGACCTCCAGAACGCGCTGGTGTTCCGCCGGCTTCAGCAGCTCGTCGGCATCGCCCTGCTCAACCCGCTGTGGCGCGAGCGGCTGCACTACTTCGGGATCCGCGACGCCCCCGCCGACATGTCCGAGTGGGAGCGGATCCCCCTGTCGGACAAGACCGTGCAGCGTGACATGTTCATGGGCGCGCGGGCCGGGATGGTCGTGCCGCTCGACCGCGGCGGGTTCGAGGTGGTGGCCAGCGGCGGCACCGGTGACGGCATGCCCCTGGAGATCGTGTACTCCCTGCGGGAGCTGCGCGACACCTACCGCATCTCCGGGGCGTTCATGGGCGCCTACCAGCTCGGCCGCTACCTGCGTGGCCCCGCGCCGCGCTGGCTGTTCACCACGCTGGCCGACTACCAGATGTGGAGCAGCGGGACCATGGTCGGCGGCGTCCTGTCCCACGTCCCCGAGGTCAACTACATCGGTGCGGGTCCGGTGAGCGCGCCGGTGCTGGAGCACATGTTCTCCTACCCGGGCCACAAGGCGCTGATGGGCATCACCGCGGGCATCGCGCTCCTGCCCGAGCTGGGCGCGGGCCTGTCCCCGCAGGCCAGGGCGAGCTTCCGGGTCGCGATGTATGGCAGTGGCTCCCTGCCCCAGCGCAAGCGCGACGAGTTGCAGGCGTTCTTCCCCAACGTGTCGATCCTCAGCTACTTCGCCGCGACCCAGGCCGAGTGCGTCGGGCTCCAGCTCGACCACGCCTCACCGGCGCTCTCCGCCGTGCCGGGGCTGCACCTGGTGGAGATCGTGGACGAGCACGGCCGTGCCGTCGCCGAGGGCGAGGAGGGCGAGCTGGTCGTCACCCGGCTGCACTCCGACGAGACGCCGCTGCTCCGGCTCAAGCTCGGCGATCGGATGATCCGCCGCCCCGCCCTGAACGGGCCGGGGCTGCGCACCGAGCGGTTCGAGTTCGCCGGGCGCACCGCCGACGTGCTGCACCTCAACGACAGCCAGTACTCGGCGACGCTCGCGTACGCGGCCCTGCGCGGGCGGCTGCGCTCGACGACCGGTGTCGACCTGGACCTGGTCGCGCACGAGGTCCAGTTCCACAACCACCGCGAGGACCGGACCCTCACCCTGCTGGTCGCGGTGGACGACGCCGAGGGGACGGCCGCCGCCGTCGAGCACGCCCTCGGCCCGAGCGGGACGCGGCAGCTGTTCACCCAGGCTCTGCCGAGCTCCCTGTCGCTCTTCAACGACCGGGAGGCGACCGCGGCGGCGATCGAGCAGACCGGATACGGGTTCCGGCTGGTGTTCGTGCCCCGCTCCTCACCACAGATCGAGCGGACCACCGTCGGCAAGACACCGCTGGTCAGGGACCGGGGCTGAGTGGTGGCCCGCAGACCGCAATCACATCCGACAAGGGAGGATCGATGCAAGACAGGATCAGCATCGTCGTGATGGTCGACGCCGTCGGGGCGTTGTCCGACCGGACGCTGCACAACGGCAATATCTCGCTCATCGACGACAGCGCGGCGGGAAGCAGGCACAAGGGGACCCCCGACCTCGTCACGGTGGTCACCCCGGGGCAGATCGTCCAGTGGACGCCCATCCACGTGGACGTGCAGACCCCGGTCGAGATCCAGGCCATCGAGTTCCTGTCCGGTGCCCCGGCCCCGCCCGCGGCCGGCCAGGCCGCGTCACCGCACCCGGTGGGGCACTCCGTCGTTCCGGCACCCGGTGTCGTGTCCGGGGCGGCGGTCGACGCCATGGGCTCCAACGGATACGAGAACCACGACCTGCTGGTGTGGGAGGGCGTCGTGCCCTACGACATGACGCCCGGTGTCCCGTACCGCTACCGGCTCTCCGTCAGGCTCCACGAAGGACCCAACAGCGTGCTGTCCATCGACTCGCCCGCGCTGCTGCGCGTGTGAGCCACGTTTCGCGAAAGGCGGTCTCATGGCCCAGCAACACGGGATCATCGTGCTCTTCGACGTCGAGAACGCGCTCAAGACGCGATCGCTCGACGGCAACACGTACTGGTTCGACAACATGAAGCTGTTCGGCTCGACCGGGGTGGGCACCGAGCGGCTGGTGACGATCGTGCCCGGCACCCATTTCCTCGACGGGTCGCAGGCGACCGAGCAGGTGCTCAACTGGTTGCCCGCGGCGCTGGGTTCGATCCCGCCGACGGTGCCACGCAACTACCTCGCCGAGCAGGAGCGCGCCGACGACCAGCGCACGCTGAACGAGCTCGCCTCGCTCAACGCCGAGGGCGGCGTGAGCGAGGGCGATCTCAAGCGGCTGCAGCGGCGGGTCGGCAAGCACGCAGAAAAGCGCGGCGGCGGGCGCGGCCTCACCGACGCCAAGCTGCTGGACGTCACCGGCAAGACCACGAGCGGCTCCGGCGCCTACAACTACCCTGCCCCGGTGATCACCGACATCACCGGCCAGGCCGTGAGCGAGAAGATCATGTATCCGGCCCAGTACGGGTCCCCCGACATGATCTACGACGGCTGGTACTGGGCCGCGACCGTGGACACGAGCCGGCCCGGGGTCTATCCGTACACGATGCACATCCAGCTGCACGAGCTGGTCGAGCGGGGCGGCGAGATGGTCTGGGAGTCGGTGGACCTGACCTGCGAGTCCAGCCTCAAGATCATCAACGATCCGAAGCGCAACGGGTTCACCGGCGCCGGACTGGGCGCGCTCCCCCTGCCGCCCGTCCCCGCCGCCGGCTGACCTGTCCGAGTCGGAACACCTTCGAGCGGAGGAACCGCATGCCCCCGAGGAACAAGCAGCCAGAAAGCCGGACCGCCAAGCCCACCCGGCCCGTGACGATCACCGCGGTGGTCGACCCCGTGGCCGCGCTGGCGTCGGAGAGCCTCGACGACAGCCTCTACTTCTACGACACCAACAAGACCGCGGGATCCACCGGTTTCGGCACCCCCGAGCTGCACAGCCGGGTGCGCAAGGGCGACACCCTGCTGTGGAACGTGATCCCGCTGGAGTGCGAGACCTACGTCTCCCTCGCCGGCATCGAGATCGACCCGCGGGTCGCCGAACCCACGCAGAAGGTGTATCCCGGCACCGACATCGTGTTCTGGACCGCCGAGGTGAAGCAGGACCTCACCGAACCGGTCCCGTACCGGCTCCTGTTCCTGCTTGGCACCGTCAGCACACCGTTCACCGCCACCGCCCGACCGGCCCTGGCCGGTCCCGTCACCGAGGAAAAGGAGGGCCGATGACCCAGGCGTACGCGGCCACCGACTTCACCGATCGTGGCCAGCTCAACTCCGTCCAGCTGAACGTGGTGACCCTCGTCGACATGGAGAGGGCCGCCGCGACGAAGTCCCTGGACGGCTGTCTCTACATGATGGACAACAGCGTCGGCGGGGTCGGGCAGGGCACCGATCACCTGGAGACCATCTGCAAGCAGGGGCAGGTGGTCAACTGGATCATCCGCCCCATCGACATGCACCGCCGCGCGGACGGCACCTGGCCTCCGATGCCGAAGATCAACAACTTGGTCTTCCTCGATATCGAGAAGGGTGACGAGGACGACGTCGCCGAACGCCGGATCATGACCGAGCTCAAGGTCTACGGCGCCCCCGACCGGATGCGCGACCAGTACACCGCCGTCTACTACTACTGGGCCGGGGCGGTGATGAGCGAAGCCCGGCCGGGCCTCTACCGCTACCGATTCGTCCTGGAGCTGGAGAAGGAGCACGGCACCGACAAGCTGTACCTGAACTCGCCCCGCTACCCCGCCCTGCGGGTCCTGCCCGTCTGACCCTCTGCGGGGTCGCGAGCGCGATGTGGCCCCGCGAGAGTGCCGGAGAGTGAAGGTGGGAGGTCATGGTCGCCGGGCGGCGGCCATGGCCGGCGGGTGCGGGACACGCGAGATCCTCGCGGCCTTCCTGCTGGGAAGGCCGCGCCCTGGGAGATACGCTTGATCGGAGATCGGCCCGCGTCCCGTTCGGCCCGCGTGATCGGGGCTGTGATCGAGACGATGCCCGGCCGCGCGACGAACGGAGCGCCATGACGACCACCATCACCGTGATCGGTGGCCCCACGGCCCTGCTGGAGTTCGGCGGGCTGCGCATTCTCACCGATCCGACCTTCGATCCGCCGGGAGACCACCCCGTCGGGCCGCTCACGCTCACCAAGACCATCGGCCCGGCCCTCTCCCCCGCCGACGTCGGCCGGGTGGACCTGGTGCTGCTCAGTCACGATCAGCATCCCGACAACCTGGACAGGCTGGGCCGTCAGGTGATGTCCGCGGCGCCGCTGACCCTGAGCACGCCCGAGGCCGCCGAGCGCACCGGGGTCACCCCGCTGCGCCCCTGGCAGCACCACGATGTCGGCCGCCTCCGCGTCACCGCCGTTCCCGCCCTGCACGGCCCGCCGGGATGCGAGCCCTTCGTCGGTCAGGTCACCGGCTTCGTGCTCAACGGCGACGGGCTGCCCACCGTCTACGTCAGCGGGGACAACGCGTCGCTGGAGTGCGTGGAACTCATCGCCGGGCGGTTTCCCGCCGTCGACGTCGCCCTGCTGTTCGGCGGCGCCGTCCGCACGCCCATGATCGACGATCGCCTCACCCTGAACGCCGCCGAGATGGTGACCGCCGCGCGCCTGCTGGAAGCCCGGCAGGTCGTGCCGCTCCACGTCGAGGGCTGGACCCACTTCACCGAGAACCAGTCGGACGTGCTCGCCGCCTTCTCCGAGGCCGGTCTCGGCCACCTGCTCGTCTCCCCCGCCCCCGGACGATCGGTTTCGCTGGGCCTGCCCGAGGGACGGTCATCCCAGGTGCGGTAGGCGATCCCGTGGTGCGATGAGACGAGCCGACCGGCGGAACCTGGCGGCAATGCCGGATGACCGGCAGAAATAAACCTCCGCCTCGCCCGGTTGCCGCCTACATGGCTGATGACGACATCCGCGGGACGGCCCGCGGCTCTTCCGAGGTGCCCCTGTCGATCCTGGAGCTGGCGACCGTCGGTTCCGGCGTGACACCCACCGAGACCCTGCGAGCGAGCACCGAACTGGCCAGGCGTGCGGAGAAGTGGGGTTATCACCGGATCTGGGTGGCCGAGCACCACGGTATGCCGTCCGTGGCCAGTTCCTCGCCCGCCGTGTTGATCGCCCATCTCGCCGCCGCGACCAGAAGCATCCGGCTGGGGTCCGGCGGTGTCATGCTGCCCAACCACGCCCCGCTCGTCGTCGCCGAGCAGTTCGGCACCCTGCACGCGCTGCATCCGGGCCGCATCGACCTCGGGCTCGGCCGGGCCCCCGGCACCGACCCCGCCACGGCGAGGGCCCTGCGCGGGCGGCACGGCCTGGACGCCGACGACTTTCCCGAGCAGCTGGCCGAGCTGACGGCCTTCCTGGACGGCGCGTTCCCGCACGGCCACCCTCTGGAGCGGGTCGTCGCGGTGCCCCGCTCCCCCGAGTCGGGCCGCCCGCCGATCTGGCTGCTCGGCTCCAGCGGCTTCAGCGCGCGGCTCGCCGGGAGGCTCGGCCTGCCGTTCGCGTTCGCGCACCACTTCAGCGGTGAGAACACCATCCCCGCTCTGGAGCTGTACCGGTCGTCCTTCGAGCCCTCCGCCGTCCTCGACCGGCCGTACGCGATGATCGGCGTCTCCGCGGTCGCCGCCGACACCCCCGAGCAGGCACTGCGCCTGGCCCGCTCCGGCGGGCTGTCCATGCTGCGGCTGCGCCGTGGGGCCCCGCAGCCGATCCCCACGCCCGAGGAGGCGGAGAACCACCCGTACAGCCCGATGGAGCGCGACTTCCTCGACGACTACCTGTCCAAGCTGGTGCTGGGGGACGCCGCCGGAGCGCGGCAGGGGCTCGAGGATCTTCGCAAGCGCACCGAGGCCGACGAGTTGATGATCACCACGATGGTCCACGACTCCGCCGCCCGGATCCGCTCCTACGAGCTCATCGCGCAGGCGTACGACCTCATCGGCGGCTCCTGACCAGGCTGGGGCGCGGAGCACGCGCATCGCCTGGTTTTTGCGTATCTGCGCCGGTAAAGACCTCAATCTCCACCGAAACTGCACAGAAGGCCGTTACGCTCCGGGAGCATGATCAGATCGAGATGGGTGGGCCCGCTGGTCTGGCTGGCGGTGCTGCCCTTCGCGGCCTGGGCGTTGCTCAGGGCCGGCGGCTGGACCCCGGTCTGGCAGTGGGTGGCCCTGGTGGCGTTCACCCCGTACGTGGCGGCGGCCTCGGCGATCCCGCTGCTCCTCGCCCTGGGACTGCGCCGCTGGGCGGCCGCGGCCCTCGCCCTGGTCACGAGCGCGACGCTGGCGACGGTCGTGCTCCCCCGCCACTTCGGCGACGACGACCAGCCCTCGGCCGACGGAGGACGGCTCCGGGTGCTCGCCGCGAACCTCGCCGTCGGCGCGGGCGACACCGACGTCCTGATGAGGCTGGTGGGCTCCCTCGGCCCCGACGTACTCGCCCTCCAGGAGGTCACCCCGGCCGCGCGCGACCGTCTGGAGGCGGCCGGGCTGCGCCGGTACATGCCCCACGTCGTGGACCGCGCGGTCGACGGAGTGTGGGGCTCGGGCATCTACTCCAAGAACCCCATCACCGAGAAGCCGCTGATCGCGCTGGGCAGGTTCCGGCAGGCGCGAGGGGTGATCAAGCACCCGAGCGGCCACGAGATCGAAGTCGTCTCGGTCCACCCCTGCGCGCCCCGGTACGGCGACAGGGTGCCGTGCTGGGAGCAGGGACTGCGGGCGCTGCCCAGGGCGGGCGGCGAGCTGCGGGTGCTCGCCGGAGACTTCAACGCCACCCTCGACCACCGGCCGGTACGCGACCTGCTCGACAGCGGTTACCGCGACGCGGCCGACGTCACCGGGCACGGCCTGACGCCCACCTGGCCGCGGCAGGGCTGGGAGCCCGTCCCCGGGGTGACGATCGACCACGTGCTCGCCGACTCACGCATGGCGATCAGGACCTTCGGCGTCCACCACCTCCCGCACACCGACCATCGTCCGGTCTTCGCCGAGCTGGGCCTGCCCCGCTTCACCAAGCGCTGACCTCGGCCCAACTCGCCAGACCGGGATCCGACGGGGCCGTCCGCACCGAGCGGCACCGGCACGGACCGGCGATCCTCACCGGCGAGGATCGCCGGTCCCGGCCGATCGGACGAGACCGGCCCGCCTCATGGATGCCGATCCCGGCCGATCCGACAGGAGCGGCCCGCCTCATGGACCGCCGAGCGGGGGCCGGGTGGTCACCGCGTTCCTCGAACGAGACCCGCCGAGGAACAGAAGCAGGGCGAGGACGGCGTACGGCACCGCGGAGGCGGTGAAGATCGCGGCATGGCCGACGAGCGCCGAGGCCGCGGCGTACGCGCCGTAGACGAGGACGGCGCCCAGCTCTGTGCCCAGCCCGGCCAGCGAGGTGACGGTGGCGCGCGCCGGGCCCGCGATGCTCTCCTGGAGCCGCACGTCTGCCAGCACGGTCGCCATCTGGAAGACGCAGAAGGCCACCGCGAGAGCGACGAACCCCGCCGCGACGCCGCTGAGCGCGCCCGCGCCGAGCGCGAGCGCACCGAACGCGAGAAGCGCGGCGAACTCCCGGTCGGTGAAGCTCCGCCCGGCCGCCGCGAGCACGCCACCTGCCGCGACACCCACGGAGACCAGAAGCACCAGGAGCGGCACGACGTGCGTGGCGACGCCGGTGCCGACCGCGAGCAGCGGGGTGTACTCCTCCAGCGAACCCCACAGGGCCGTCACGGCCGGTACCAGCAGCAGCGCCCGGCGCGTCGGCCGGTCGACGCGCGCGGCCCGCAACCCTTCGCGCAGGATCGCGGCGTAGCCACCGGCCGGTGTCTCCTCATCGTCGGCCTCCTCGCGTTCCCCGCGTTCCTCCTCGGGGCGTACGCGACGCTCGGGAAAGGCGAGCGCGGCCGCCGCGGCGAGCACGCACGCCAGGACGCTGCCCGCGGCGACCAGCGGGTAGCCGCCCACGGCGAACACCGGGGCGGCCACGGCCATGGACACCATGACGGCACCCGTGCCGACCGCGCGGGCACGCCCCATGACCGCGGCGTAACGGACGGCCGCGCCCAGGCGGTCGAGCTCGGTGTAGACCAGCGCCTCCAGCGCGCCCGACTGCAGCGCTCCGGAGGCACCCCACAGCACGAAGCCCGCGGCGAACACCCAGTAGGAGGGGGCCGCGACCCACAGGAGGAAACCGGCCGCGGCGAGCAATGGCGCCAGGGCGAGCAGCGCGCGTCGCGAGACGGCGTCGGCCCACACTCCGGAGGGGACCTCCAGCACGACGGAGGTGACCGACCAGATCGCCAGGAGCGAGGAGATCTCGGTGGTCGACAGACCCGTGTCGACGAACAGCAACGCGTAGAACGGGTAGAACAGGACGAACTCATCAAGGAAGGTGTAGACGTAAAGCGTCGCGGCGAGGCGCTTCGCACGCCCTTCGGGCGCACGGAGAAAAGAAGAAGTGGTCATGGGGTCCTTCTCGCGAGGGCTGTGCGGACTCGGGATGCTCGGCATCTCCGGAGGCCCACGGCAGCTCGCGCCGGACCGACCGATCGTTCAGGATCAATGTCGCCAGGTCATGTCACAGACCATACAGTCGCCCAGCCCGCTATGGCCTCCCCTTTTTTCCTCTCCAGGACGAAACGTCACTTGGTCGGGGAGGCGGCGTCGCGAGCACGGCGGGCGGGTCCGTCTCGCCTCCGCCTTTTCGGGTGCGCGGGTGTGTGCGGGAAACCCGGTGGGGGCCGGTCAGAACTCGTCGTGCCCGGAGACCTGGCCGATCGGGAAGACGTGCCTGCTCGCGGCACAGATGGTCTCCAGGACGTGGACGGGGACGCCCTCGTCGGAGTAGCCGGTGCGAAGGATGTGGACGACCCACTCCCCCGGTTCGAGCTCCAGGGTCTCGTACTCGAAGGAGGTCGGCGGGCGGGCCGTCAGGCTCTCCTCGGCGTGGCCGAAGGTGTGGCCGAGGGCGATCAGTGCCGCCTGCAGTGACGGCTTCACGAACCCCGGCTCGGCGAGACGGGTGCCCCCGAACAGGTCCGCCCGGAAGTAGCTGGTGGCGACGCGCACCGGGATCCCGTCGGCCGTCATCATCTTCCTGCGGGCGATCACCTCGGCACCGGGTTCGACGCGCAGGCGCGCGGCCACGTGTTCACCGGCCGGTTCCGGTCCCACATAGAGCATCCTGCGGCCGGGCGTGACGCCCTGCCTTTCCGCCTCGGCGAGGAACAGGGACGCCGAACCTCGATCGGCGGGGTCGGTGGGCAGCGCCCGCCGCACCACGACCTTCGGCTCATGGATCATGGGCCCCTCGGGGACCCGCGCCGCCGGTCCCTTCCTCATCTGGGAGATGCGGCCGGGGGACACGCCCAGGCTCGCCGCTATCTCCTCCAGACCCATCCCGGAGTCACGGGCCTCGGCGATCGCCTGACGACGCATCTTCGCCGCTTCCGCGACGAGTCCCTGTTCTTCGGTCATGAGGCGGCTCAGAACCCGCGCGCGCTCGATGGGGTCGCTCAGCCCGGAAACGTCGTGCAGCGTCTTCAGGTCCATCGGGGGCCGCCTCCTCGCGCTCGACACCACCGGGAATTTTAGCCCCCCTATTTTGGTGCGGTGACACTGCCTGGCGGGCTGGAAAGGCTGTCTTACCCACCCGTTCACTCCGAGGAGGGGATTCGCGGTCAGTGGGCATTCTGGCCTGGTGGTTACACCATGCCGACCGTCAAATCAGTTGCCGACGCCGCAGCCTGGTGCGGAAACTGGATGGTCGCCCGCGTCACGCGGGTGGCGGTGATCCGACGGGGCACCACCTGGAGCGGTGGTACGGGAGAGACCGGTTGGGAGGGATGGCGCTCCGGCCTGCCCTGCCCCGGACGGCTCTCACCTCGTCAGAACACCGTGAGGAGCGTGCCGCCTACCGATGCCCCCTGACACCGGAAACACCTCAGCGAGTACCAACAACGCCGACAATACCGACACCACTGACGCCTCCGCCACCAACCCGGCCTCCCTGACTTCGCGGCCCCTCCCCTCGCGCCGCGCCGGGGCGGCCTCCCTGTGGCGGCTGAAGTCCTACCTCCGCCCGTACGTCGCCCGCCTCGTCGCCATCTGGGTGCTGTCCCTCACCGCGGTCGCGATCGGCATCGCCATCCCGCTGATCGGCAGAGAGATCATCGACGGTCCCGTCGCCCGCGGCGAGGCAGGGGCCGTGCCACCCCTCGCACTGCTCGCCTGCGCGCTGGGCGTGATCGAGGCACTGCTCGTCTTCTTGAGGCGGTGGCTGCTGGCCGCCGCCGTCCTCGGCCTGGAGACCAGCCTCCGCGACGACATCTACGGCCACCTCCAGCGGCTGCCGATGGGATTCCACTCCTCCTGGCAGTCGGGCCAGCTGCTGTCCCGGGCGACGACCGACCTGTCGACGATCCGGCGTTTCCTCGGCTTCGGCCTGCTCTTCCTCGTCCTCACCACCGTCCAGATCGCGACGGTGACCGGGCTGCTGCTCCACATGTACTGGCCGCTCGGGTTGCTGGTCGTCGCCTCGGCGGTGCCGATCATGGTCACCACCCTGCGCTTCGAGCGCGAGTACATCACCATCTCCCGCCGGGTCCAGGACGAGCAGGGCGACCTCGCCACGGTCGTCGAGGAGTCCGCGGCCGGCATCCGCACGATCAAGGCGTTCGGCCGCGGCCCGTACGTCTCCGGAATCTTCGAGAAAGGGGCGTTGAAGGTCTACGGGACCTCCATGGAGAAGGTCCGCCTGTCGGCCAGGTTCTTCACCTTCCTTGAGGTGATCCCGAACATCACCCTCGCGCTCGTGCTGCTGCTCGGGGCCCTGGCGGTCGGCTCCGGCACACTGACGCTGGGCACACTGGTGGCCTTCGCCACCCTGATGCTGCAACTGGTCTGGCCCATCTCCGCGCTCGGCTTCATCCTCACGATGGGCCAGGAGGCGATGACCGCGGCGGACCGGGTGATGGAGGTGCTCGACACCGAACCGGAGATCGTCGGAGGCACCGCCGTGATCGAACGGCCCCGAGGGCACCTGCGCTTCGAGGGGGCGGGGTTCACCTTCCCCGGTGACAGGAAACCCGTGCTCCGCGACGTCTGGCTGGAGGTACGGCCGGGAGAGACGGTCGCGGTCGTGGGCGCGACCGGGTCGGGCAAGACCACGCTGACCTCCCTGGTGCCACGGCTGCACGACGCCGACACCGGCCGGGTCACGATCGACGGGGTCGACGTCCGCGACCTGCCGCTGCCCACGCTGCGCTCGATGGTCGCCACCGCCTTCGAGGAACCGACGCTGTTCTCGATGAGCGTCAGGGAGAACCTCACGCTGGGACGGCACGACGCGAGTGAGGAGGAGATAGAGCAGGCGCTGCGGATCGCCCAGGCCGGGTTCGTCCACACGCTGCCGTGGGGGCTGGAGACCAGGATCGGCGAGCAGGGCATGTCCCTGTCCGGCGGCCAGCGCCAGCGGCTCGCGCTGGCACGCGCGGTTCTCAGCCGTCCCAGGATCCTCGTGCTGGACGACACGCTGTCGGCCCTCGACGTCGAGACCGAGGCCTTGGTGGAGGAGGCGCTCCGGCACGTGCTGCGCGAGGCGACCGGGATCGTCGTCGCCCACCGGGCCTCCACCGTACTCCTCGCCGACAGGGTGGCCCTGCTGCTCGACGGCACGATCGCGCACGTCGGCGAGCACCACGAGCTCATGGCGAGCGTGCCCGAGTACCGCGCGCTGCTGTCGGCCGCCCCGGACACCGAGGAGGCGCGGCTGTGAGCGTGACCGAACCTTCCACACATCCCCCGGCGGAACCTTCCGGCACCGAGAGCACGAGCGGGTCCCGGGAGTGGCGGGGCGTCGCGGCCGAGAACCAGGAGGAGCTGTCGGCGCAGGTGTCGTTCCTGCTGCGTGACAGGTCCAGGCGGCTGCTCGGCGACCTGCTGCGCCCGTACCGAGGCAAGCTCGTCCTGCTCGTCGTCATCATCGTGACCTGCAACGCCGCCTCGCTCTCCATCCCCTACCTGGTCAAGGTGGGCATCGACGCGGGCATCCCGCCGATGGTGGCGGGCGCGGGGCCGCGAACGCTGGTGACGGTCGTCGTGGCGATCCTGGCGGCGGCGGCCGTCCAGCTGGTGACCCGGCGGATATTCCTCAGGATGGCCGGGCGCATCGGCCAGAGCATCCTGCTGGAACTGCGGCGGCGGGTGTTCGTCCACTTCCAGAGGCTGTCGCTCTCGTTTCACGAGGACTACACCTCGGGCCGGGTCGTCTCCCGGCTCACCTCCGACATCGACGCCATCTCCGAGATGCTGCAGTCGGGTTTCGACGACCTCGTCACCGCCGTGCTGACACTGGTCGGCACGGCGGTCCTGCTGCTCGTCCTGGACGTCCACCTCGGCGTGGTCGCGCTGCTGCCGCTGCCGGTCCTGATGCTGTTCACCGGCTGGTTCCGGCGGCAGTCGAGCATCGTCTACCGCAGGACCCGGGAGACCGTGGCGCTGGTGATCGTCCACTTCGTGGAGTCGATGGCCGGCATGCGCGCGGTCCAGGCGTTCCGCGGGGAGCCGCGCAACCAGGCTATCTTCTCCCAGCTGAACGCCGACTACCGCGACGCCAACCGGCGGAGCATGCACCTGGTCGCGATCTTCTCTCCGGGCGTCAAGCTCATCGGGAACGTGACGATCGCGGCCGTCCTGCTCTACGGGGGCACGCTCGCGATCCAGGGCGAGGTCACGGTGGGCGTACTGGCCGCCTTCCTGCTCTACCTGCGCCAGTTCTACGAGCCGATGCAGGAGATCAGCCAGTTCTACAACACGTTCCAGTCGGCCGGTGCGGGGCTGGAGAAGCTCTCCGGCGTGCTGCAGGAACGCCCCACGGTGGCCGAGCCCGATGACCCGGTGGCGCTGGAGCGGCCACGCGGGAGGATCGAGTTCCAGGGGGTGCAGTTCTCCTACCTGGACGGCACCCCCGTGCTGCCCCGGCTGGATCTGCTGGTCCCCGCCGGGCAGACCGTGGCGCTCGTCGGCACCACGGGGGCGGGCAAGACCACGCTGGCGAAGCTGGCCTCCAGGTTCTACGACCCCGTCTCGGGGCGGGTATTGCTGGACGGGGTCGACCTGCGCGACCTCGGCGAGGAGACACGGCACGCCGCGGTGGTCCTGGTCACCCAGGAGAACTTCCTGTTCAGCGGGTCGGTGGCGGACAACATCAGGTTCGGCCGGCCCGGCGCGAGCATGGCCGACATCGTGGCGGCGGCCCGCTCGATCGGCGCCGACACGTTCGTCTCCGCGCTCCCCGAGGGGTACGACACCCAGGTCGGCAAGCACGGCGGCCGGCTGTCGGCCGGGCAGCGGCAGCTGGTGGCGTTCGCCAGGGCGTTCCTCGCCGACCCGGCGGTGCTGATCCTCGACGAGGCGACGTCCAGCCTGGACGTCGCCGGCGAGCGGCTGGTACAGCGGGCGATGCGGACGATCCTGGCGGACCGGACGGCTCTGATCATCGCGCACCGCCTGTCGACCGTCGAGATCGCCGACCGGGTGCTGGTGATGGACGGCGGCAGGATCACGGAGGACGGCCCGCCCGGCGAGCTCGTCGAGCGGGCGGGCCGCTACGCCGACCTGCACCGCGCCTGGCTCGACAGCGTCTCCGACCACCGCGACGTCCCCGGCTGACCCACCCGGCGGCAGGGAGGGCTCCCACTCCCGCGCCGCCGCCTTCCCTCGCTCCCCGACCCTGGAATTCCGTACCCCGCCTCCAGAACCGGGGTACGGAATTCCGGGCACACGATTTCCGGCGAACCCTGAACCGCGGGAAGGGCACCCGCGTATCTCAGGACGGAACGGCAGGAATGATCCTTCCCACCCGCAGGAAAGGGGCAGTGATTTCGATGAGCACCCGGCGGTCGCGCAAGCGACGGTCTCTGACCGCCTCCTTGCTGGTCTCCGCCATGCTGACCGCGGGGTGCTCGTCAGCGGCCATGACCACGGAACCCCCCGTCCAGGCGGTGGGACTCGCCGGCGATCGAACCGACGCGGACGTCCGTTTCTCCCAGGAGATGATTCCCCACCACCGGCAGACGATCCAGCTCGCCGACCTGGTGGCCGGCCGGAGCGAGAACCCGTACGTGAACGACCTCGCCGCGAAGATCAAGAAAAAGGAGGCGGCCGACATCGACCTGATGTCCGGCTGGCTGCGGTCGTGGGAGGTCGAGGTACCGGCGGAGGGCGACCACTCCGCGCACGACATGCCGGGCATGCTGTCGGCCACCCAGATCTCCTCCCTGGAGAAACGGTCCGGCGCCGCCTTCGACAAGCTGTGGCTGAGCGTGCTGGGCAAGCACCTCAACAGCGGTGTCCAGATGGCCCAGGTCGCGATCGCGCTGGGCAGGCACCGGCCCACCACCCTCCTGGCGGAGAAGATGGTGACCGAGCAGCGCGCCCAGATCGTCGAGATCGGCGAGAAGCTCGCCTGACCCGTCTCCGGTTCCCGCCGAATCGGCTCCCGGTCGGCCCGGCGTCCCTCTGACCTCGTCTCCGGCCCGTGGCGGGGTCTGCTCGGGCTCACCGTTCCCCCGGAGCGGCGAGCCGTCCGGGAACGACCTGTCCTCCGTGGGTACGCGGCCCCCCAAAAAGGGCATAAGCGCGAGGCACAGCCGGGTCGCGGTGGTGGCGGTGACGCCGAGCGGCGCCCGGTGTGGCGAGCAGAATGGCGGCAGACCACCCGATCCCCCGCTGGAGGTCTCATGAGCACGACCCGAAGGCGCCCTGTCCTCGCGGACTCCGTCCGGATCACCGAGGACGCCGTGGAGATCCTCGACCGCCGGGTCTATCCCTTCGAGCACCGCTGGGTGCGCTGTACCACCAGTGAGGACGTCGCGGTGGCCATCGAACGGATGGTCACCCAGAGCACCGGCCCCTCGTTCGCGGCGACCGCCGGAATGACACTGGCCGCCCGCGAGGCGCGGGGCGAGCCGCCGGGCCGGGCCGCGGCGCGGCTGCGCGAGGCGGGCGACCGGCTGATCGCGACCCGGCCCACGAACAACCACATCCGCGACGCCGTCGAGGCCGTCCTCGCCGCCACGGTGAACGGGCCACTGCCGCAGGCCTGCGGGGACGAACTGGTGGAGGCCGTGACCCGGGCGGCGTCCGAGCACGACGCGGCCTACCTGGCGAGCAGCGCGGCCATGGGCAGGCACGCGGCCGCGCTGCTCGACGACGGCGCCCGCGTCCTCACCCACTGCTGGGCGGACGCCTACCTGATAGCCACCGTCGAGGCCGCTCAGGAGGCGGGCAAGCGACTGGAGTTCATCTGCACCGAGACCCGGCCCTACCTGCAGGGGGCACGGCTGACCGCGCCGACACTCGTGGAGATGGGTTACCGGCCCACCCTCATCACCGACGGAATGGTCGCCTCGGTACTGTCCGACGGGCTCGCCGACGTGGCGCTGACCGCGGCGGACCGGGTGACGATGGACGGGCACGTGGTGAACAAGGTCGGCACGCTCGGGGTGGCGCTCGCCGCCCGCGCCTTCGACGTCCCGTACTACGTGGTGATCCCGGCGCCCGATCCGCAGGCGCCGGGTATCGGCGACGTCGTCATCGAACGGCGGGACGGCGACGAGGTCCTGCACGTTCTGGGGACACGTACCGCGGGCGAGGGCGTGACCGGCCACTATCCCGCCTTCGACGCCACCCCGCCGCACCTGGTGACGAGAATCGTGACCGAGAACGGCGCCTACCCCGCCGAGCGCGTGTCGGAGCACTTCGGCCCCCCGGGCCGCCCGCCGGCGGACGCCCCGGCTCACCCGCTGTAGCCGTTCCCGCCCGGCGCCCTCCAGGCCCGCGGTGTCGATGCCGCCGTGCCGGATCCCGGGGACGCGCGCCGCGAACCGACCGGCCGCCCCGCCCCTCTCGAAGTCCTGACCGTCACGCGCGACCTCAGGACGAGGACCGGGCGGGCGAAAACGCGTGAAGGCCTCTCTCGCTTCGGCGAGAGAGGCCTTCACGCGTGCGGCGCGCCGGAGGGCGCCGCCGGGATCAGCTCGCGGTGCCCGCGGTCTCCTGCTCCGCGGCGCGGCGCTTCTCCTCCTCCTCGATCGCCTCGACCGTCTCGTTGTCGCGGTCGCGGCGGTACTCGCGGACCGAGTAGGCGATGGCGGCGGCCCACAGGACGGCGATGGTGATGTAGGCGGCGGTCTGGACGCCACCGGAGGCGTCGATCCAGTCGCTGCGCAGCAGGGTCCTGATGTTGGTCAGGACGATGATGCCGCCGACGGCGGAGCCCAGGATGCGCGGCGGGATGTGACGGACGAGCCAGGCGGCGATGGGAGCCGCGATGACACCGCCGATCAGCAGGACGGCGACCCAGGAGAAGTCGATGTTCTCGGAGCCGATACCGACGAAGAAGCCGACGCTGGCGGCGATGGCGACCAGGAACTCGCTGGCGTCGATGGAACCGATCACCTTGCGCGGCGCCAGGCGGCCGCTGGCGAGGATCGCCGGGGTGCCGACCGGCCCCCAGCCGCCACCACCGGTGGCGTCGACGAATCCGGCGACCAGACCGAGGGGGGCGAGGAAGCGCTTGCGGAGCGGCTTGCCCAGGTTGCCGCGCGGGAGACCGAAGGCCGTGAAGCGGATCAGGACGTAGACACCCAGCGTGAGCAGGATGATCGACATGATCGGGGCCGCGACCTCGGTGGAGAGGCCGGACAGGAAGGTCGCTCCCACGAACGCGCCGACCGCGCCGGGAACACCGATCTTGGCGACGACTTTCCAGTCGATGTTGTTGAAGCGCCAGTGGGAGATGCCTGAGGCGAGGGTGGTGCCGATCTCGGCGAGGTGGACGGTGGCCGAGGCGGCGGCGGGGTTGGTACCGATGGCCAGGAGCAGAGTCGTCGAGGTGACACCGTAGGCCATGCCGAGGCTTCCGTCGACGAGCTGCGCCGCGAAGCCGACTAGGCCCAAGAGGATGAGCGCACGCACAACGCCCCCCTTCCTATTTTTCCCACTCTGTTGATAGGAATTATGGTGAATGAAGGCCAAGGCGACGTCAAGTCACGTTTCAAGCAAGGCGTCTCAAGGGATGGGAATCTTCGTCCCACACACGAGGTCAGACCCTGCGCCGCCTGCCGGTCTGGGTCGCCGGCGTCAGGAGGGCCGCCAGGCTGACGGTGTCGACGATGGCGCTTATCGAGGTTTCGATGTTCAGCCACACGGTGCGCAGTCGCACCGCCTCTCCGAAGTAGGCCACGTCGCCGGCCGGCACTCCCCTCACCGAGGTCAATTCGCCCCCGACCGCGCGCAGGACGTCTCCGACCGAGATGTCGACGGGCGGCCGGGCGAGCGTGAAGCCGCCCTCGTGACCCCGCTGGGCGAAGACGAGATCGGCGCGGCGCAGGTCGGTCAGGATGCCGCGCAGGAAACTCGCCGGGATCTCCTGCGCCTGGGCCATCGTCTCCGATTTGACCGGGTCGGGATCGCTCAGCGCGATGACCAGCATCGCTCTTATGGCGTAGTCGCTCCGAGCCGTGACGTGCATCCGAAAGTCCCCCCGACAGTGCGCCTCTGCCTTCGGCCTCGCGTGGACTGGTCTCGGTTAAATCTACTATCTCTATAGGTTAACCGTGAAATATTCTCGCGGCTGTGCGAGACCGGGCCACCACGGGCGGCGACGCCTGACCTGCGGGCGAGGAGTCAGCGCGGCGGTGAGGTTCGCCGAGGTCCGATGAGGTCAGCCATCGGCCGCGTCCGAGTCGATCGCGGCGGCCTCACCCCGGTCGAGGGAGGACAGCTCGGCGACCTCCTCCGAGGTGAGGGCGAAGTCGAAGATGTCGGCGTTGGCCCTTATCCGCTCGGCACTGGACGACTTCGGCACGGTGATCAGCCCGAGTTCGATGTGCCAGCGCAGCACGATCTGGGCGGGAGTCCTACCGTGACGCTCGGCGACGGCCGTGACGGCCGGATGCTCCAGCAGGTCACCCCCTCGCCCGATGGGACTCCAGGACTGGGTGACGATCCCGTGCCCGGCGTTGTAGGCCCGGGGCTCGTCACGGGTGAGGAACGGGTTGAGCTGGATCTGGTTCACGTCGGGCACCACGCCGGTCTCGGCCAGCAGCCGCTCGATGTGGGCCGGTTTGAAGTTCGACACGCCGATCGCCCGCACGCGGCCGTCCCTCAGCAGCTTGACCATGCCCTTCCAGGCCTCCACGTAGCGATCCTTGCGCGGCCGCGGCCAGTGGATCAGGTAGAGGTCGGCGTAGTCGAGGCCGAGCCGGTCCAGGCTGGCCTGGTAAGCCTCCTGCGCGGCGTCGTATCCGTGCCACTCGTCATGCAGCTTGGTGGTGACGAACAACTCCTCCCTCGGCACGCCGGAGGCCCGCAGCCCACGCCCCACCCCGGTCTCGTTGTAGTACGCGTAGGCGGTGTCCACCAGCCGGTAGCCCATCTCGACGGCGGCGGCGACCGCGATCTCCGCCTCCGCGTCCGACATGGGCCAGGTTCCCAGGCCGACCTGCGGGATGTCCGCGCCGTTGACCAGCTTCACCGTTGGAATGTCCAGAACAGTCATGATTGACAGCCTTCCACGCAGACCTCGACCGGCCGTCGCCGGGGCGCGGCGGAGAGCTTGGGTGCGAGTGGCATCCGCCCGGTACGCGGAGACACCGGAAAACAGCCCCCGAGCCTCGTTCCACCGTGGTGGGACGCGGGTCACCGTCGTTCCTCCGGGGGGCGCGTTCGCGAGGGGGAGGAAACGGGAAGTGTCAGGATCATGGTGAGACCACCGCCCGGTGTCTCTTCAGGGAGCAGGGTGCCGGCCATCGCCTCGGCGAGCCCTCGGGAGAGCGCGAGACCCAGGCCGACGCCGGTGTGGTTGTCGCGGTCCCCGAGCCGCTGGAAGGGCATGAAGACCTGGTCGTAGGCGTCACGCGGGATGCCCGCACCCCGGTCGACGACCCGGAGCTCCACGTGGTCGCCGTACTCCCCGGCCGTGACGAGGACGTTTTGCCCCTCGGGACTGTGGCGGACGGCGTTGGACATGAGATTGACCAGGATTCGTTCCAGCAGCACCTGGTCGGCGACGACCTCGGACAGATCGGCGGAGAGGTCCACCTCGATCCGCCGGGACAGCGGGCCGAGGTCGTCGACGGCGTGTGGCACGACGTCCTCGAGCGCGGTCGGCTCCAGTGCCAGCCCGAGCACTCCCGCCTGCAGGCGGCTCATGTCGAGCAGGTTGGCCACCAGGCGGTCCAGCTTGACCAGGGATTCGTCCGCCGTGGCGAGCAACTCCCGCCTGTCCTCGGCGGACCAGTCGACGCCGGTGTTGCGCAGGCTCTCCACGGCCGCCTTCGCCGAGGCGAGCGGGGTGCGCAGGTCGTGGCTGACCGCGGCGAGCAGTGCGGTGCGCATCCTGTCGGCCTCGGCGAGCGGCCTGACCCGCTCCGCCTCCTGCGCCAGCCGGTCCTGCCGCAGCGCCACCCCCGCCTCTGCGGCGAACGCCTCCAGCAGCCGCCGGTCGGACGCCTCCAGCAGCCTGCCCCGGATGGCCAGGACGAGCCGTTCGTCGATGACGACGTCGGTGTCCGCGACTCCCGGGCAGGTGCAGGGCGCGTCACCGACGGTGACCACGATCCGCCACGCCTCGGGGTCGGACTGGTCGTCGGGTCCCTGCTCGCCGACGCGTTCCAGCATGGTGACCGAGGCCAGCCCGAAGGTCTCCCTCAGGCGGGCGAGCAGCGAGGCGAGCGCGTGCTCGCCGCGGAGCACGTGCCCGGCCAGGGTGGAGAGGACCTCCGCCTCGGCGCGGGCGCGGGCCGCCTCCCGGGTACGGCGGGCGGCGACGTCCACGACCGCGCTCACCATGACGGCCACCAGCACGTAGACGCTCAGTGCGAACAGGTTCTCCGGGGCTGCGACGGCGAGGCGATCGACGGGCGCGGTGAAGAAGTAGTTGAGCAGCAGGAAGCCGAGCACGGCGGCGGTGACGGCCGGCCACATGCCGCCGACCAGGGCGACCACGACCACCATGAGCAGGAAGAGCAGTATGTCGCTCGGCAGGTTCACGGCGCCGTGGAAGGGCCGCAGTGCCAGGGTCAGGAGCGGCAGCCCGAGAACCGCGAGGAGCCAGCCCGCCACCCGGCGGGTGCGGGTCAGCGCGGCCCGTGACGGAGCGCGGGCACGCGTCCTTTTCACCTCGTCGTGAGTGATCATGTGAACGTCGATGGACCCGGAGCGCGCGGTCGTGGTCACCCCGACCCCCCGCGAGAGGATCTGGGCGAACCGGCCACGCCGGGAGGCCCCCAGCACCAGCTGGGTGGCGTTCACGCCGCGCGCGAAGTCCAGCAGTGCGGTCGGTACGTCATCACCGACGACCTGGTGGTAGGTGCCGCCCAGGTCCTCCACCAGGGTGCGCTGACGGGCCGTGCTCGCGGGGTCGGCTCCGGCCAGGCCGTCGGAGCGTGTGACGTGCACGGCCAGCAGGTCGGCCCCCTGGCCCCTGCCCGCGACCCTGGCGGCCCGCCGAATCAGCGCGTCGCCCTCCGGGCCACCGGTCAGCGCGACCACGACGCGCTCGCGCGCCTCCCAGGTGCCCGCGATGCCGTGATCGGCGCGGTAGCGGTCGAGCTGCTCGTCGACCTTGTCCGCCACCCACAGCAGCGCCAGCTCGCGCAACGCGGTCAGGTTGCCGGCCCTGAAGTAGTTCGACAGTGCCGCGTCGACCTTTTCCGGGGCGTACACGTTGCCGTGCGCCATCCGCCGTCGCAGCGCCTCCGGGTCCATGTCCACCAGCTCCACCTGGTCCGCGCGGCGCACCACCTCGTCGGGCACCGTCTCGCGCTGGGCCACCCCGGTGATCTCCTTGACCACGTCGTTGAGCGACTCCAGGTGCTGGATGTTGACGGTGGAGATGACGTCGATGCCCGCCTCCAGGATCTCCTCGATGTCCTGCCAGCGCTTGGCGTTGCGCGAGCCCGGCACGTTGGTGTGGGCCAGCTCGTCGACCAGGGCCACCCTGGGCCTCCTGGCGATGACGGCGTCCACGTCGAGCTCGGTGAACACGCTTTCGCGGTGGACCATGCTCTTGCGCGGGATCGCCTCTATGCCGTCGAGCAGCTCGGCGGTGCGGGGACGGTCGTGGGTCTCGGCGAGGCCCACGACGACGTCGGTGCCCCTCGCGAGGCGGCGGTGCCCCTCGCAGAGCATCATGTACGTCTTGCCGACACCCGGGGCTGCCCCGAGATAGACGCGCAGCCGCCCTCGCCCCCTGCTCATCTGTCGAGGGCCAGGTTGAGTTCGAGGACGTTCACCGCCGGTTCGCCCATGAAGCCGAGGGAACGGCCGGTGGTGTTCTCCATGATCAGCCCCCTCACCGTCTCCACGGGCAGGCCGCGCTCTCTGGCCACCCGGGGCGCCTGAAGGTCGGCGTACGCGACGGAGATGTCCGGATCGAGGCCGGAGCCACTGGCGGTGACCGCGTCTGCGGGCACCACGGCCCTCGCCGTACCGCGGACCGGGACGGTGCGCCCGGCCGCGTAGTCCTCGCCCGGCCTGCCGCACTCGACCTTCACACCACGATACTCGGCGACGAACGGGCTCGCGGGACAGGCCTGGTTCACGCTCACGACCCGGGAGGGGACGCCCGCGACGGGAAAGACCTTCAGCACGGCGCCCGTCCCGTCGGGCGCGCAGTACGGCCGGGCGCCGCTGACCCCCTCCAGCTCCCCGACGGCCCTGGAGCGGGCGCAGACCTGGGTGAGCAGGCTCCGCCTGCCCTCCCCGCCGTTCGTCCCGGGGACGGGCAGGACGTCCACGACGTCCTCGGGCCCGAGGTTGCTCGCGGCGGTGGAGAGCATGTCGTAGCCGGCGCCGGCCATCGACGGCCTGCTCTGGAAGTAGCGGCCGACCGGTCTGCCGTCAGCGCCGGTGAAGCTCTGGCCGACGAGCGCGCTTCCCACGTCCTTTCCGTCCTTCTGGACGAGGGAGCCGTTGGCGCCGGCGTGGAACACCGTCTGGGCGATGCCGGTGACCACGAGCGGGTAGAAGGCCCCGGTGACGAGGGTGAGGGCGAGCAGCGCCCGGAGCGCGGCGAGATGTCGGCGGATCCAGCTGGGCAGGCGTTCCATTTAAGACACCCCCGGAAGAAACTGGACAATCACATCTATCAACTTGATGCCGACGAAGGGCACGACGATCCCGCCCAGACCGTAGACGTAGAGGTTGCGGCTGAGCAGCCTCGAGGCGCTGGAGGGGCGGTAGCGCACACCACGCAGGGCTAGCGGTATCAGCGCCACGATGACGACCGCGTTGAAGACGACCGCGGACAGGACCGCCGACTGCGGGCTGGACAGGCGCATGACGTTCAGCGCGTCCAGGCCCGGGTAGACCGCCGCGAACATCGCGGGAATGATCGCGAAGTACTTGGCGACGTCGTTCGCGATCGAGAAGGTCGTCAGCGCGCCGCGGGTGATGAGCAGTTGCTTGCCGATCTCGACGATCTCGATGAGCTTGGTCGGGTTGGAGTCGAGGTCGACCATGTTGCCGGCCTCCTTCGCGGCCGACGTGCCGGTGTTCATCGCCACCCCGACGTCCGCCTGAGCGAGCGCGGGCGCGTCATTGGTGCCGTCTCCGGTCATCGCGACCAGCCTGCCGCCCTCCTGCTCCGATCTGATCAGGGCGAGCTTGTCCTCGGGCGTGGCCTCGGCGAGGAAGTCGTCCACGCCCGCCTCGCCGGCGATGGCCCTCGCCGTCAGCGGGTTGTCGCCCGTGATCATGACGGTGCGGATACCCATCCTGCGCATCTCGTCGAAGCGTTCGCGCATGCCCTGCTTGACGACGTCCTTGAGATGGACGACACCCAGGACCCGTGCCCTGCCCCCGGCGCCCCCGGCGCCCCCGGCGCCCCCGGCCTCCCCCGTGACCTCCCCGACGACCAGCGGGGTGCCGCCGGATCCGGAGACCGCGTCGACGATGCCGCCGACCTCGTCGGTGGGGTGACCGCCGTGCTCGCGTACCCATTTCATGACGGCGGTGGCGGAACCCTTGCGGATCCGGCGGCGGTCGAGGTCGACCCCGCTCATCCGGGTCTGCGCGGTAAACCCGATCCACTCGGCACCCGCCAGCTCTCCCGGCCCGCGCTCCCTCAGGCCGTACGCCTGCTTGGCGTAGACCACGATGGAACGGCCCTCGGGGGTCTCGTCGGCGAGACTGGCCAGCTGCGCGGCCGTGGCCAGCTCGTCGGCGGAGACGCCGGGGGCGGTGAGGAACTCCGACGCCTGCCGGTTGCCCAGCGTGATGGTGCCGGTCTTGTCCAGCAGCAGGGTGTTGACGTCTCCCGCGGCTTCGACCGCGCGGCCGCTCATCGCGAGAACGTTGCGCTGGACGAGCCGGTCCATGCCGGCGATGCCGATCGCCGAGAGCAGCGCCCCGATGGTGGTCGGAATGAGGCAGACCAGCAGCGCGACCAGCACGACACCGGTGACACCGTCCCCGGTGAGAGCGAGTGAGTCAGGTACGCCGGGATTCTGGGCCTTGGCGTAGATCGCCAGCGGCTGCATGGTCGCGGTCGCGACCAGGAAAATGATCGTCAGGGCGGCGAGCAGGATGTTGAGGGCGATCTCGTTGGGCGTCTTCTGCCTGTCTGCGCCCTCGACCAGGGCGATCATCCGGTCGATGAAGCTCTCGCCGGGCCGCTGGGTGATCTGGACGACGATCCGGTCGCTCAGCACCTTCGTGCCGCCGGTCACCGCCGACCTGTCGCCACCCGACTCGCGGATGACCGGGGCGGACTCGCCGGTGATGGCCGACTCGTCCACCGAGGCGATGCCGTCGACCACGTCGCCGTCACCGGGGATGACCTCCCCCGCCTCCACGACGACGAAATCACCCCGCAGCAGCTCGGAGGCTCCGACGACGTCCCAGTCGGTGGAGTCGCGTCCGCGCAGCCGCCGCGCCGTGGTGTCGCGCTTGGCGTCGCGCAGCGTGGCCGCCTGGGCCTTGCCGCGCCCCTCGGCGACCGCCTCTGCCAGGTTGGCGAAGATCACCGTGAGCCAGAGCCACACCACGGTGGCCCAGGCGAAGAACGACGGGGTGAGCACGGCGAGCACCGTGGTGAAGACCGCGCCGACCTCGACGATCAGCATCACCGGGTTGCGCCAGAGCGTGACCGGGTTGAGCTTCCTGACCGCCTCGGGAAGCGAGGTGAGCAACTGCCGGGGATCGAGGAGGCCGCCGCCCACCTTTCCCTCCCCTGGTGCGGGGGCAGAGCCCCGCACTTCGAGCGTCCGGGGCGTCACTGGATTCCTTCCGCGAGCGGGCCGAGCGCCAGGGCCGGCAGGAAGGTCAGCGCGACGAGGATCACCGTCACGCCGACGGCCATGCCGACGAACTGCGGGCGGTGCGTGGGCAGCGTGCCCGCGGAGACGGGGACCGGTGCCTGCCCTGCCAGGGATCCGGCCAGGGCGAGAACGAAGACGATCGGCAGGAAGCGGCCGAAGGCCATGCACAGGCCGAGGGCGACGTCGTACCACGGCGTGTTGGCGGTGAGGCCGCCGAAGGCGGAGCCGTTGTTGTTGGAAGCGCTGGTGAAGGCGTACAGCACCTCGGAGAAACCGTGCGGACCGCCGTTGAGCATGCTCGCCCGCCGCTCGGCCGAGCCCATCGCCAGCGCCGTGCCGGTCAGCACGAGCAGCGGCGTGACCAGGAAGTACATCGCGGCGAACTTGATCTCGCGGGAGCCGATCCTCTTGCCCAGGTACTCGGGGGTGCGGCCGACCATGAGGCCGGCC
This sequence comes from Streptosporangium sp. NPDC006930, assembly GCF_040635605.1. Taxonomy (NCBI): domain Bacteria; kingdom Bacillati; phylum Actinomycetota; class Actinomycetes; order Streptosporangiales; family Streptosporangiaceae; genus Streptosporangium; species Streptosporangium sp. NPDC006930. Next base: position 142,649 of record NZ_JBEYID010000021.1, read on the forward strand.
ACGAAGACCGTGATCACGGCGAGGACGAGCATGCCGTACAGGCCCGCGCCCGCGCCGCCGGGGGCGACCTCGCCGAGCATCATGTTGAACATCGTGAGCATGCCGCCGAGCGCGGTGAACGAGTCGTGGGAGGAGTTGACCGCTCCGGTGGAGGTGAGCGTGGTGGCGGCGGCGAAGGTGGCGGAGTCTGGCACGCCGAAGCGCACCTCCTTGCCCTCCATCGCCGCGCCCACCGCCTGCGGGACCGTGCCGCCGTGGGCCGTCTCCAGCGCGGTCAGCAGCGCGACGCTCGCCAGCGCGAGCGTCCCCATGATCGCGACGATCGCGTGGCCCTGCCGGGTGTCGCCGACCATGCGGCCGAACGTGCGGGGCAGCGCGAACGGGATCAGCAGGATCACGAGGATCTCGAACCAGTTCGTCCAGGCGGTGGCGTTCTCGAACGGGTGGGCCGAGTTCGTGTTGTAGAACCCGCCGCCGTTGTTGCCCAGCTCCTTGATGATCTCCTGACCGGCCACCGGGCCGCCGGTGATCGTCTGGGTGCCGCCGGTCAGGGTGGTCACCTCGTGCGGGGCGGTGAAGTTCTGGATCAGGCCGCCCGCCAGCAGCACGACCGCGCCGACGAGGGCGAGCGGCAGCAGGACGCGGACGACGCCGCGGACCAGGTCCACCCAGAAGTTGCCGAGCTCCTCGGTCCTCCTGCGGGCGAAGCCGCGGACCAGCGCGATCGCCACCGCCATGCCCACCGAGGCGGACACGAAGTTCTGCACCGCCAGGCCGGACATCTGCACCAGGTAGCCCATCGTCGACTCACCCGGGTAGGCCTGCCAGTTGGTGTTGGTGACGAAGCTGACGGCGGTGTTCCAGGCGACGTGGTCGGGCACCGGGGCGAGCCCCAGCGACAGGAACAACCTGTCCTGCAGCCGCTGCAGACCGTAGAGGAACAGGACGGATGTCACCGAGAACGCCAGCAGGGCGCGGGCGTAGACGCCCCACCTCTGCTCGACGTCCGGCCGGACACCGACGAGCCGGTAGATCACGCGTTCGGCGGCGAGGTGTCTCGTGCCGGTGTAGACGCGGTACATGTGGTCGCCCAGCGGCCGGTGTACGAGCGCGAGGGCGGCGACGAGGGATCCGATGAACCAGATCCCCGCCGTGGTCGAGGACATCAGGAGCGCTCCCTCATCAGAAGCGCTCCGGGAAGAGCAGGGCCGCGACCATGAAGACCACCAGTCCTGCGACCACGACCAGACCTGCGGCGTTGACGGCGCTCACAACCGTTCCACCGCTCTGACGGCCAGCCCGAGGATCGCGAAGACCGCGACCGTCAGGGCGACGAAGATGACGTCTGCCATCCCCACTCCTCGCATCCGGGGTTTGTCCGCCATCACCCGACGGGTGAGGCATACGCAAGGAAACCGCCGTTTTCCGCGCTTCCTGCGCGTCTTGACGGGTTCCATACGCCCCGGTGCCAAGACTTGACGCCTTCCCTACGCGGGCCCCGGACCACCTCCCGGACGAACGCGTCCCCTGTCTCGCGTGCGGCCCGCCGGCCCCCGGCACGTGGAGCCGAGCGTCCGCCCTGTGCGGTCACCCCGATACCGCGACCGCAGGGAGGCGGACGGCCCTCCTCCGCGCCTACCCGCCCGCCATCGCCCCCACGACCATGAACGGCTCGGCTCCCGTCGCGACCGGCTCGGGCAGCGGGGTGTCCGGCGACTCGTGGGACAGATCCAGCTCGCAGGCGAAGAACCGCACGAAGGGGCGGCGACGCTGCGTGACGTGGTCGCGGATCGTCCCGCGCAACATCGGGTAGCGGGCCTCAAGCGCGTCGAGGACCGAACGCTGCGTCACCTGCCCCTGAACATGGAGCTCCACCTCGCCTCCCGTACTCGCGAGGTTGCGCAGATGCACCGGGAGCACCACGCGGATCATGGAAGCGTCTGGACTTCGACGGACAGCACGGCCGGCAGGTCCCTGGCGATGGGCATCCAGTTGTCGCCGGAGTCGGCGGACGCGTACACCTGCCCGCCGGTGGTGCCGAAGTAGACGCCGCACGAGTCCAGCGAGTCGACGGCCATCGCGTCCCGCAGCACGTTGACGTAACAGTGGCTCTGCGGCAGGCCCCTGGTGAGCGGCTCCCACTCGTTTCCGCCCGTCCGGCTGCGGTAGACGCGCAGCCTTCCCTCGGGCGGGTAGTGCTCCGAGTCGCTCTTGATCGGGACGACGTAGACGGTGTCCGGCTCGTGCGCGTGGACGGCGATCGGGAACCCGAAGTCGCTGGGCAGGTCGCCGCTGATCTCGTGCCACGACTCACCGGCGTCGTCACTGCGCATCACGTCCCAGTGTTTCTGCATGAAGAGCACGTCAGGACGCGAGGGGTGCATCGCGATGTGGTGAACGCAGTGGCCGACCTCGGCGTCCTGGTCGGGAATGCCCCCCGAGCTCAGACCCCGGTTCTTCGGCTGCCAGCTCTTGCCGGCGTCGTCGGTCCTGAACACACCCGCGGCCGAGATCGCCACGGTGATGCGCCCGGGATCGCGCGGGTCCGCGACGACCGTGTGCAGGCACATCCCACCGGCACCCGGCTGCCAGGAGGGCCCCGAGCGATGCTCGCGCAACCCGGGCAGCTCCTGCCAGCTCTGCCCGCCGTCGGCCGAGCGGAACAGGGCGGCGTCCTCGACACCCGCGTACACCGTGTCCGGGTCGGTGAGCGATGGCTCCAGGTGCCAGACCCGGGTGAACTCCCACGGGTGCGGCGTGCCGTCGTACCACTGGTGGGTGCCGGGGACGCCGTCGTACTGGAATTGGTTGCCGACCGGCTTCCAGGTCGCGCCGCCGTCGTCGGACCGCTGGATCAGCTGCCCGAACCAGCCGCCGGACTGCGACATGTAGAGGCGGGACGGGTCGGCGGGGGATCCCGTGAGGTGGTAGATCTCCCACCCCCCGAAGTGGGGGCCGCTGATGTCCCACCGCTCGCGTCTGCCGTCCGACGTCAGGATGAACGCGCCCTTGCGCGTGCCGACCAGCACTCGTACACCACTCACCGGGGCTCCTTTCCGATCCCGGCGCCGACCCTTGCCGGCACCGCGCCACACTCCCGATCGTCCGGCCGGGCTCGGAGCCGACTCCGCTCGCGACACGCCCGCCACGGTCGTGGGCACCGACGCTACGACAGCCCACCGACAAAATCGCCGCCGACACTCGCTGGAACGACCGGCAGGAGCCACGAACGACGGATCACCCGCCGGACGCCCTCGACACCCGTACCCTCACCTCGATCGTCCGACAGATCCGGTCGAAGACCGAGGCACACCGGACCGGCCCGCTTTACGGGATCTCGGAAGTGGTTCACAATCCCTGCGGGGGGTCACACGCCGACGCGATCTGATAGAGGCATCATGCAACCTGGCAGGCGATCCCTGGGGGCGGTCCTCCTCACCCTGGGACTTCTCACCCTGGCCTTACTCATCACGGCACTGACGATCGGCCCGGCCGGAGAGACGGCCCTGGCCGCCGCCCCGGCGAGAAACGCCCCTCATTACGCCGTTCCGGCAGGGGCGGCCGACGACACCACGCCACCGACACGTCCCACCGGAACGCGGCCCTGCCCGGTTCCGGGCATCCCCACCTCGACCGGTTACGCCTCCATCTGCTGGAATCCCTCGACGGACGACACGGGGGTCGCCGGCTACGACCTGTACCGCCTGAGGGTCGACGGCTTCGTCCTCGCAGCCACCACGACCGGCACGGTCGGCGGCTTCTCGGGCGACCTGAACCGCTTGTACACGATGTACGTCGTGGCCAGGGACTCGGCGGGGAACATCAGCCCGCCCTCCGCTCTTATCACGGTGTCCGCGACGGTCGGCATGACGCCGAGCGCCTCGCCGAGCCCCCCGCCGGGCGACCGCGTGCCCCCCTCCAAGCCGACCGGCCTGAACGAACCCTGTCCGTGGGACTACCGGGGCGTCGCGTTCTGCTGGCAGCCGTCGAGCGACAACGTGGCGGTGACGGCGTACGACGTCTACCGCGAGACCTCGACGGGATACGTCAAGGTCGGCACGACCACCTATCCCTCGTACCAGAGCTCCGGGGAATCCGGCCTGGTCATCGGGGAGCGCTACACCTACGTCGTGGTCGCCAGGGACGCGGCCGGCAACCTCAGCGCTCCGTCCGATCCGCTGTCGGCCCTCGCCAGGGGAGGTCTCCCCTCCCCCAGCCCCAGCCCGTTGCCGTCGTCGTGCACGGTGTCGTACCACGCGACGACGTGGGGTTCAGGGCTGAGCGCGCAGATCACCGTGCACAACGTCGGCACGACCGCGTTCGACGACTGGACGCTGACGGTCGACTACCCGACATCGGCCGTGCGCCTCGTCTCCGGCTGGTCCGCGGGCTGGACCCAGACCGGCTCACGGCTCACCGCCACGAGCGAGCGGTGGAACAGGGTCATCCCCGCGGGCTCGACGGCACAGGTCGGATTCGTCGCCTCCTACAGCGGCCCCACGCCCACCCCCGTGCGCTTCAACCTCGACGGAAGGGACTGCGGCGTCGGCTGACCACCTCCGAGCCGAGTCTTGGGGGGGGGGGGGGGGGCCCCCCCCCCCCCACCCGGGAGATGAAGCAGCACAACCTCCGGGGGAACACCA
>NZ_JBEYID010000021.1:147301-157087 GCF_040635605.1 Streptosporangium sp. NPDC006930
GGCGAGCACGCCCGCGAAGGACAGGGCGTTGATCAGGAAGATCGGGCCGGTGCCGCCCCACGCGAAGACTCGGCTTTCCGATGTCACCGGACAGGGACGGGTCTCACCCGGTGGGGGCCGGGCTGATCTGGAACAGGGCGGCCCTCCACTCGCCGTCGCGGCGGGTCAGCACGGTGGTGGCGAAGACCCTCATGGTCTGCTTGTCGGTGCCGCCGACGAGCACGTCGATCTCCACGGTGACGGTGTGGGCCGCGCTGCCGTCACTCAGGACGATCACCCGGTGGTCGCTCAGATCCGTACGCGTGTACGGGTTGCGGTTCTCGGCGAACCCCTTCAGGATCGCCTCCCGGTCGTCGACGATCCCCCACTGCGACACGCTCAGCGGCGCCTCGGTGAGGAGGCGGTCGTAGAACTCCGCGTCGCCGTTCCTGTTCGCCTCCCAGGCCCGCTCGGACAGTTCGATCAGCTCACGCTCGATCGACTCACGTTCGGCCTGCTCACGCTCGGGGCTCATCGCCGCACTCCCTCTCACTGACACCTGTTTAACCGGTGTCAGTGTTACACTCGACCCATGAACCTGGCAAACGTGATGGAGCTCGGCTCCCGCGGCGGGCAGCGCTTCAGGTTCGACGCCGGCACACTGTGCCTGGAGCTTCTCGTCACCGGAGGTGAGGGAGGGCTGGCGAAGTGGGAGCGGCTGCACACACCCGGCGACCTCGCCGCCTGGATACCGCTCTCCAGGGCGGGCCTCGGCGACCTCGTCCAGGTCTCCGCCGACGACCTCGCCGCGGTCCTCCGCCTGCGCGCCGCCCTCCAGCGGCTCGCCGCGACCGCCGCCTCGGGCTCGCGCGCCTTCTCCGAGGCCGACCTCGCCACGCTGAACGAGGCCGCCGCGGCGGCGCCGCCCATCCCGGTCATCGGCCCCGGCCTGAAGCGTTCCTGGGCCTTGCCCGTCACCGGAACGCAGTTCCTCTCCGCCGCGGCCCGCGACGCCGTCGAGGTGTTCGGCGGGCCGGCCCTCGACCGGATCAGGGTGTGCGACGGCGAGCGCTGCCCGCTGCTCTTTCTCGACACCTCCCGTCCGGGAGCGCGACGCTGGTGCTCGATGGACCGCTGCGGCAACCGCCACAAGCTCCGCACCCGCCGTGACCGCCACCCCGCGAGCTGACGAGAAAGTGGAAAGCGCCGCCCGCCCGGGGGGTGTAAGGCACAGGCGGACGGCGCCGTCGAAGTGCCGCTCAGCGCAGGGAGAGCTGGAGCAGCAGGTCCTTGACCTCGGTGGCGGCGATCCGGTCGCTGGCCACGGACGGATCCGAGCAGAGCAGCACCGGGCCGTCGAGGGGGTTGTCCGGCAGACGACCGTGCGAGCCTCGGATGGCACGGGCGCCCGCGTCGAGGCCGACCACGTTCATCGTGTAGCGCATGCCGGTCTTCTTGCGCAGCAGCGCCATGGCGGCGCGGCGCTTGGCTGCTCCGGGGTCCGCGGGGTCGAAGAACAGTTCCGCCGGGTCGTAGCCGGGCTTGCGGTGGATCTCGACCAGGTTGGCGAAGTCGGGGGCGCGGGTGTCGTCGAGCCAGTAGTAGTAGGTGAACCACGCGTCGGGCTCGGAGACGAGCACCAGCTCCCCCGCCCGGGAGTGTGCCAGCCCGTTCCTCGCCTTGCCCTCCTCGTCGAGCACCTCGGCGACCCCGGGCAGGCCCGCGCAGAGCTTGGCCACGGCCGGGATGTCGGCGGGGTCGGCGACGTAGACGTGGGCCACCTGATGGTCGGCGACGGCGAACGCGCGTGACGTCCAGGGGTCGAGATACTCCATGCCGTCCTGGGTGTAGACCTCAAGCAGGCCCTCGGTCCGCAGCAGCCGGTTGATGTCGACCGGGCGGGAGACGTCGGTGATGCCGTACTCCGACAGTGCCACCACGGTGGTCCCGCGCGCGGCGGCGGCGTCCAGCAGGGGGGCGAGCACGGTGTCGAGCTCGGAGGCGGCGGCGGCCGAGCGCGGGTCGGACGGGCCGAACCTCTGCAGGTCGTAGTCCAGGTGCGGCACGTACGCCAGGGTCAGGTCGGGGTTGTGGTCCTTCATGATCTGCTCGGTGGCGCGGCAGATCCAGGTGGAGGAGGCGATCCCCGCGCCCGGCCCCCAGTAGGTGAACAACGGGAAGGTGCCCAGCTTGCCGGTGAGCTCCTCGTGCAGGCCCGGCGGGTAGGTGTAGCAGTCGGGGTCCTTACGCCCGTCGGCACGGTAGATGGGCCGGGGGGTGACCGTCCAGTCGACGTCGGCGCCCATCGCGTACCACCAGCACACGTTGGCCACGGTGAAGCCCGGCCGCTCGCGGCGGGCGGCGTGCCACAGCTTGTCCCCGCCCACCAGCGCGTTGTGCTGGCGCCACAGGAACACCTCGCCCAGCTCGCGGAAGTACCAGCCGTTGCCGACGACGCCGTGCTCGGTGGGCGCGACGCCGGTGAGGAAGGTCGACTGGGCCGAGCAGGTGACGGCGGGCAGTACGGTGCCGAGTTCGGCCTGGAAGCCGCCGTCGGCGACGGCGCGCAGCCTCGGCATGTGCGCCAGCAGCCTCGGGGTCAGTCCCACCACGTCGAGGACGAGCAACGATGTCATGCTTTCACTCCCAGATCGCGCATCGCGGCGCGGGCGAAGTCAAGCTCGTCGGCGATGCCCGCGGCGAGCCGGTCGGGGGTCTGCGGGCGCAGCGCGGGCGGCAGTACCCCCCAGGTGTAGGTTTCCACGTCGAAGTGGTCGCAGAGCGGCTCGGGACCGCCGACCAGCTCCGCGAGGGCCTCGCGGAGCACCGGCACGGTGGTGCCGAGCGGTGCCTGCGGCGCGACGTGCAGGGGCACGTGGTAGTGGACCCGCCACGGTCCGGGCAGCTTCCGCTCGAACGCCTCGTCGAGGTCGTCGGCCTCGTCGCCGGCCGCGTTTCGGGTCTGGTGCAGGAAGCGCGGCTCGACGTACTCGCGCAGGGTCTCCGGGTCGTCGCTCTCCAGTGCCGCGGAGACCTGGACCTTGACGACGGGCAGTCCCGCCTCGGCGTACCGGCGCAGCGCGTCGGCGGGCCGCTCCCAGGCGCACGCCAGGTGGGCGAGGTCCAGGCAGATGCCGAGCCGGTCGGTGTCGACACCGGACAGAGCACGTACGGCCTGGTCGGTGGTCTCCACCACGCAGCCGGGCTCGGGTTCGAACGCCACCCGGATGACGCGGCCGGTGGCGGACTCGACGGCGGCGAGCCCGCCGGCGAGCTCGTCGAGCCTGCGCATGGCGAGGCGGGACATGTCCTCGTCCCACGGGTCGCGCCAGGCGAGCGGGAGCGTGGAGATCGACCCTCTCGCGGCGTCGTCCGGCAGGAGGGCGGCCAGGACGCGCGCCAGGTCGAGGGTGTAGGAGAGCCGTTCCGGAGTGGTCCAGTCGGGGTGGTAGACCGCCTGCTTGACCACCGGGTCCTGGAACGAGCGGTAGGGGAAGCCGTTGAGCGTCACGACCTCCAGTCCCCGCGCGTCCAGCTCGCGGCGGAACCCGGCCAGCAGCCCGGGGTCGGCGGCGAGCGCGGCGGCGACGGGCGCGGCCAGCCAGAGCCCGAGCCCGAGCACGTCGGCGCCGAGGCGGGCACGGATCGGCACCGCGTAGGTGTCGAGCTGCCCGACGATACCGCCGAGGTCCTCGGCCGGGTGCACGTTGGTGCAGTAGCTCAGGTGCAACGCCCGCCCACCGGGGTGAAGCAGCCGCATCAAGACCCTCCGCGCTTGATGGAGCTGCCCTCGAACGTCGCCTCCCGCGCCCCGGCGACCTCGGAAAGGTCCAGGCGTCCCGACTGGCCGTAGAACTCCACGGGGTTGCGCCAGAGCACCCGGTCGACGTCGTCCTCGCTGAACCCGGCCTCCAGCATCGCCCTTCCGGTCTCCAGGGTGAGCAGCGGGTCGGACACGCCCCAGTCGGCGGCGGAGTTGACCAGCACCCGCTCCAGACCGTGCTCGCGCAGGATCTCCACCATGCGGGGCGGCGACATCTTGGTCTCGGGGTAGATGGAGAAGCCCATCCAGCAGCCCGAGTCGTGCACGATTCCCGCGGTGACCTCGTTGAGGTGGTCGACGGCGACCCGTCCGGGCTCGATGCCCGAGGCGGCGACGACGTCGAGGGTGCGCCGGGTGCCGGCGGCCTTGTCGCGGTGCGGGGTGTGCACGAGCGCGGGCAGCTCGTGCTCGACGGCCATCGCGAGCTGCCGTTCGAAGGCGTCGTCCTCCTCGGGGGTCATCGAGTCGTAACCGATCTCACCGACCGCGACGACCCGGTCCTTCTCCAGGTAGCGCGGGAGCAGGTCCAGCACGGGCCGGCAGCGCGGGTCCCCCGCCTCCTTGGGGTTCAGTGCGATGGTGGCGTGGTGCGCGATGCCGAACTGCCCCGCGCGGTACGGCTCCCAGCCGATCAGCGAGTCGAAGTAGTCGGTGAACGAGCCGGGGTTGGTACGGGGCTGGCCCAGCCAGAAGGCGGGCTCCACGATGGCGAGCACCCCGGCCGCGGCCATTCTGGCGTAGTCGTCGGTGGTGCGTGACGTCATGTGGATGTGCGGGTCGAAGATCCGCATCATGCCTCCTTCTCGCTGGTCAGACGGTCTAGCAGTGCGGTCGCGTCCTCGGGGATGTCGCGTCCGGCGGCGGTGCGTTCCTCGGCGAACGCGGCCAGCATCCCGGCCAGCTCGGCGTCGGCCCGCTCCTCCAGCCGGTCCACGGCGGCGAGCGGCACGCCCATGAACACGCACTTGAGTACCGCCTGCCGCCACATGGTCTGGTCGAGGTGGCGGGCGTACGGGCCGAGTGCGGCGGCCACGAGGCGGGTGTCGTTGGTGCGGATCGCGTCGAGCAGCAGTGGCACCGCCTCCGCGCCGACGGGCAGCATCGGCAGGGCCTTGAGGACGGCGCGCTTCTCGTCGGCGTCGCCGTACCGGTAGAGGTCGGCGGCCTGCCCGGCCGCCTCCTCCGGCGGGAGCGCGGCGAGCAGGACGGCCCTCGCCGCCTCGTCGGCACTCCAGCCGGGCGCGTCCGGCAACGGTGCCCGTCCGGCGCGACGTCCCGCGGCGGCGAAGTGCCGTGTGACACTTCCCGGCTTGGCGGCGACGGTCGCGCGCGCGTCGGCGAGCCACTCCTGGCCGAGCGCCGCCAGCAGGCTGTCCGTCTGGTTACCGGGTTCGGAGGTCATGCGTTCGTCCCTTCGGCGGCGGTACGCAGGAAGTTCAGGGATCGGGCGGCCACCTGGGGCGCGGCGTGCGAGTGGCGGGGCAGCTCGACCGCGACCAGGCCCCGGTAGCCGCAGCCGGCGAGGGCGCGCAGCACGGGCGGGAAGTCGATCTCCCCCTCGCCGAACTCCAGATGCTCGTGCACCCCTCGGCGCATGTCGTCGATCTGCACGTTGACCAGGTGGGCGGCGACGGCCGTGACACAGTCGGGGACCGTCTCGGGTTCGAGGCAGCGGCAGTGGCCGATGTCCAGCGTGATGCCGAACCCCGGCGGTTCGCCGAGTTCGGCGTGCAGCTTGCGCCATCCGGCGATCGTCTCGACGAGCATGCCGGGCTCGGGCTCGAAGCCCAGCGGCACCCCGGCGGCGAAGGCCGTCTCGGCGAGACGGGCGCAGCCGTCGACGAGCCTGGCCCAGGCCGTGGCCTCGTCGACCGTCTCCGGGCGCACGCCCGCCCAGAACGACACCGCCTCGGCTCCCAGGTCGGCGCCTATCGCGACCGCCCGGTTCAGGAAGTCCAGGCGCTTCTCGCGCTCGTCGTGCAGCAGCGTGGGGGCGTGCTTGTGCCAGGGGTCCAGCAGGTAGCGGGCCCCGGTCTCGACGACCACGCCGAGGCCGAGATCGCGCAGCAGGTCGGCGGCGGCCGCGACCCTGCGGGCCAGTCCCTCCTCGTAGGGGTCCAGGTGGTCGTGGTCGAGCGTGAGGGCGACCCCCTGGTAACCGAGGTCCGCGATGACCCGGAGCGCGTCGTCCAACCGGTGGTTGGCGAACCCGTTGGTGCCGTAGCCGAACCTCAGCCCGGCACTCGTCTCAGCGCTCGTCTCTGCGCTCGTCTCTGCGCTCGTCTCGGTGCCACCGGGGCTCATGTGGGAGAGACCTTCCTGGCGAGGGCCCGGCCGAGCGGGACGGCCGCCGCGACCGCGATCCCCTCGCGGGTGGCGCCGCTGCGGGCGACGAGCGCGCCCTGCAGAGCGGGCAGCGCGACGATGCCGGTGCCGACGGCGGCCCGCAGCCGGGAGGCCGAGGGTTCGGCGACCGCCTGAGCCTGGGACATGCCGAACCTGGCGGCGTACCAGCCGGTGAGTCCCGCCTGCACGGCCCGCACCACCCGCGCCGCACGCACGGTCTGCGGAGTGGACGAGGTGTCGCCGCGCCCCAGGGCGGTGGCCACGGCGAGCGCGACGGTGCCGGCCAGGGTCGCCGCGGGCAGGCTCCGGTCCGAGCCGGACACCTCGGCGCGCGACAGCGCGGTGAGCAGGTAGGTGTGGGCTGCGACGGTGAGAGCCGAGGGCAGCGCGTCCGCGACGCTCCGTCCCGGGGTGGCACCCAGCAGCACGTCGAGGCCTCGGCAGAGCGCCATCACCAGCGGTCCCGCCACCGTGTTCTTGGCCACCAGGTCGTACGACCAGACGGCGGCGGCGAGCGGGACGGCGACCGCCAGGGCTCGGCGTCCACCGGAGAGCCCGGCCGCCGCCAGACCCGCGACGGTGAGCCCCGCGGCCACGCCGAGCGCGGCGCCCGGCGACACGCGGCCCGAGGGGATCGGCCGCTCCGGGCGCTCCTCCGCGTCCAGGTGGCGGTCGGCCCAGTCGTTGGCGGCCATTCCCGCCCAGTACAGGCAGACCGAGGAGCACGCCAGTCCGAGGGTCCTACCGCCCAGCACCTGGCCGGCGGCGGCTCCCGCGACGACGTCACCGGGGACGGAGAGGGCGGCGGGGGCGCGCACGAGCTCCGCGAAGTCGCGCGGCGACGGCATCAGACCCGCTCCCCTTCTCCGAGGGTGTCGGCGAACGCGAGCAGCACCCGCCACTGGTCGGCCAGCGCGTGCGGTGCCTCCCCGAGCGGGTCCTTGAAGAAGAAGGCCAGCTCGCCCAGCGGCCCGGTGCGGCCAAGGCGGTGCGCCGCCGCCGTGAGCCTCGCCAGATCCAGAATCAGGGGCGCGGCGAGGGCGGAGTCGCAGCCGTGCCAGCTGAACTCCATGCGCATGGACGTCCCCAGGAACCCTTCGAAGGTGACCAGGTCCCAGGCGGTCTTGAAGTCGCCGATGTCCTCCACGTACTCGATGCGGGTCTCGCCCTGCGGGGTGTAGCCGAGCGTCTCGCCCAGCACCCGCTGCTTGCTGGCGGCCTTGGCGGCGTTGGCCGCGGGGTCGGCGAGGTTGGCGCCGTCTCCCCCGCCGAGGAGGTTCATCCCCGACCAGGTGCGAACCCGGAGGTTGCGCTGGGCGAACATCGGGGCGAGCACCGACTTGACGAGCGTCTCGCCGGTCTTGCCGTCGTGCCCCCCGTACGGCAGTCCCATCAGGTCGGCGAGCCGGTCCAGAGCGGGCAGCCTGGCGCCCGTCGAGGGGGTGAAGTCCAGGTAGGGGCAGCCGGCGCGGAAGGCGGCGTACGCCGTCAGGGCGCTGGGCGGCAGCAGGTCCCGGGAACCCGCCAGCTCGGCCTCCAGCAGCTCCAGGTCGGCGTGCGCCGGACGCGGCTCGAGGGCGGGCTCGGTGGTCGAGACGTTGATGACGACGACCCGTTCCAGATCGTGCCGCAGCCGGAACTCGGTGATGTCTGCGCCGATCAGCTCCGCGGTCGCGGCCTGGTTCTCGGCGACCGGCACCTGCCTCAGGTTCTCCTCGACCCTGGCGAGCTCGTCGCGCAGGGGTTCGAGCAGCCTGGCCGGTACGATCCCGGCTCCGGCCAGCGCGGCCGCCTTCTTCTCCAGCGGGGTCGGCACGATGTCGTGCCCGCCGAACACCAGGTCTCCCAGCCCCGGCAGTCCGGCGCCTCGGAACTGGGGGAGTTCCGTGACGCAGCCCGTCGGCTGGGCGAGACCGGCGCGTACCGCCAGCGCTCCGATGACGCTCGTGACGGCGACGGAGCCTCGTGCTCCTACCAGCCACACTCCCGTACGCATCTGGCCTCCTGTGGTGAGTCGACTCCTGGGGGATGACGATTTTCATCCGCCCGGCCGGGGCCGGACGGCGCCGGTGACATCCGTCGCGGCCGTCCGGTCGGAGGGGATGTCGTCGGCGGGTACTACGTGGTCGTTGGAACGAAGGAGACGACCCCGCGACGGGCCGGATCTTACGGTCCGACCCGCTTGTGCAAGGAATCGTACGTTATGCGGATATTACGGATATATGCCTCAGGGCCATGTGTTTCCGTCAGACCAGCTCAACTCATGAAAACAACTCATGAAATTAAGTCAGGGATTTCTGTCAGAGACATCGGCCGAGGACCCGGGCCGAGAATTACGGCCCGGGCTCCTGTCCGATTCCTGTTCCTCAGAGGTCCGTCCGGGGCTTTCCGTTGCCAAGCCGTCGGCCGGAAGATCCTCTTGGTCGGAAGGCCCCAGGCTCTCGGTCCCGAGACCTGGGGTCGGCCGACTCAGTCGGAGGAGAAAGCGGCGTCGAAGGCGGTGGAGGGCGGGGTGATGGAGTTGAGCTTGCGGATGATCTCCAGGGCGTCGGGGGCGCCGTCCAGGCGGTCCATCCCCGCGTCCTCCCACTCGATGGAGATCGGCCCGTTGTAGCCGATCGCGTTGAGAGCTCGGAAGCAGTCCTCCCAGGGCACGTCGCCGCGCCCGGTGGAGACGAAGTCCCAGCCGCGACGCAGATCCGCCCAGGGCAGGTGGGAGGCGAGCCGACCGCGGCGGCCGTCGCCGGTACGGACCTTGGCGTCCTTGCAGTCGACGTGGTAGATGCGGTCGGCGAAGTCCAGGATGAAGGCGACCGGGTCGATCTCCTGCCAGACCATGTGGGAGGGGTCCCAGTTGAGGCCGAACGCGGGGCGGTGGCCGATGGCCTCCAGGGTGCGCACGGTGGTGTGGTAGTCGTAGGCGATCTCGCTGGGGTGGACCTCGTGGGCGAAGCGGACGCCGACCTCGTCGAAGACGTCGAGGATGGGGTTCCAGCGGTCGGCGAAGTCGGCGTATCCGTCTTCGATCATCTGGGGCGGGACCGGGGGGAACATGGCCACGGTGTGCCAGATGGAGGAGCCGGTGAAGCCGACCACGGTGTCGACGCCGAGCTTGGCGGCGGCGCGGGCGGTGTTCTTGATCTCCTCGGCGGCGTTGCGGCGGACCTGCTCGGGATCGCCGTTGCCCCAGATGCGGGCGGGCAGGATGCCCTGGTGGCGAGCGTCGATGGGGCTGTCGCAGACGGCCTGGCCGACGAGGTGGTTGGAGATGGTGTAGACGCTCAGGTTGTGCTTGGCGAGCATCTCCTGCTTGCGGGGAATGTAGTCGTCGTCGCTGAGGGCTTTGTCGACCTCGAAGTGGTCGCCCCAGCAGGCGATCTCCAAGCCGTCGTACCCCCAGCCCGAGGCGAGACGGCAGACCTCCTCGAACGGCAGGTCGGCCCACTGGCCGGTGAACAAGGTGATCGGCCTGCTCATATTCCCTCCACAGATGTAAGGCGGCTCTGGTCGGCGGCGCTGCGCTCGACCGCGGCCAGCACGCGTTGGACGTTCAACCCGTCGTCGAACGACGGAGCCGGGGCGACACCGGAGGTGATCGCCTCGACGAAGTCCTTCACCTCGTGGGTGAAGGTGTGCTC